>NZ_CP021358.1:2444790-2750388 GCF_002157205.1 Kushneria marisflavi
AGTGAACAGGAAGCAGACGTTCTGGCCGGCCGGGTAGCCGAGCTCGAGCAGGAACTGGCGCAGGCAAAGGACCAGCAAATTCGGGCTGCGGCTGAAGCCCAGAATGTGCGCCGTCGTGCCGAGCAGGATGCCGAAAAGGCGAAGAAGTTTGCGCTCGAGAAGTTCGTCAAGGAACTGCTGCCGGTCGTGGATAGCCTTGAAAAGGGCCTTGAAAGCATGAGCGAAGATGTCAGTGAAACGCATCGCGAAGGCGTGTCGATGACGCTCAGGATGCAGCTCGATGTGCTGGGCAAGTTTGGCGTCGAGCAGCTCGATCCGCACGGTGAGCCCTTTGACCCCCAATACCATGAAGCCATGACGCAGGTGGCCAATCCGGACATGGACCCCAATACGGTCATGGACGTCATGCAAAAGGGGTACACGCTCAACGGTCGTCTGGTACGCCCGGCCATGGTGGTGGTGAGCAAGCAGGCCTGACGGCCCTTTTTCGGATGATTTGTCGGTAACGTTACGTGTGGGGTCTTGAAAAGCAGCGTAATGCCCACACATAGGCAGACATCCACGCAGCGTTGGCTGCGCATCGAAAGCAATTTTGGTTCAGAAGATTTTTCGAGGTGACACTATGGGACGCATTATTGGTATCGACCTTGGCACAACCAACTCCTGTGTGGCTGTGCTCGATGGCGACAAGACCCGCGTAATTGAAAACGCTGAAGGCGCGCGTACTACGCCTTCCATCATCGGCTATACCGATGACGGCGAAACTCTGGTCGGCCAGGCCGCCAAGCGTCAGGCCGTGACGAACCCGAACAACACCCTGTATGCGGTCAAGCGTTTGATCGGTCGCAAGTTCAAGGATGATGTTGTTCAAAAGGACATCAAGATGGTGCCTTACAGCATCATTGAAGCTGACAACGGCGATGCTTGGGTTCAGGTCAATGACAAGAAGATGGCGCCGCCGCAGGTTAGCGCTGAAGTTCTGAAAAAGATGAAGAAAACGGCCGAGGACTACCTCGGTGAAGAAGTCACTGAAGCGGTCATCACCGTACCGGCCTACTTCAATGACTCTCAGCGTCAGGCCACCAAGGATGCCGGTCGTATTGCCGGTCTTGAGGTCAAGCGCATCATCAACGAGCCGACCGCTGCCGCTCTGGCCTATGGCATGGACAGCAAGGGTAGCGACCGTACCATCGCGGTCTACGACCTGGGCGGCGGTACCTTCGATATCTCCATCATCGAAGTCGCTGACGTTGATGGCGAAAAGCAGTTTGAAGTGCTTGCCACCAACGGGGATACCTTCCTGGGCGGTGAAGACTTTGACCTCAAGCTGATCGACTATCTCGTTCAGCAGTTCAAGACCGATTCCGGCATTGACCTGTCTGGCGATTCTCTCGCCATGCAGCGTCTGAAGGAAGCGGCCGAGAAAGCCAAGATCGAGCTTTCCTCTGCTCAGCAGACCGAAGTCAACCTGCCTTACATCACGGCAGACCAGACCGGTCCCAAGCACCTGGCGGTCAAGGTTACTCGCGCCAAGCTCGAATCGCTGGTCGAGGATCTGGTACAGCGTTCGCTCGGTCCGTGCAAGACGGCCATGCAGGACGCCGGCCTTTCCAACAGCGAGATTCAGGACGTGATTCTGGTTGGCGGTCAGACGCGCATGCCGATGGTGCAGCAGAAGGTTGCCGAGTTCTTTGGCAAGGAAGCACGCAAGGACGTCAACCCGGACGAAGCCGTTGCCATGGGTGCTGCGCTTCAGGGCGGCGTTCTGGGCGGTGACGTCAAGGACGTACTGCTGCTCGACGTCACGCCGCTGACGCTGGGTATCGAAACGATGGGGGGTGTCATGACGCCGCTGATCGAAAAGAACACCACGATCCCGACCAAGAAGACACAGACCTTCTCCACGGCTGAGGACAATCAGACGGCAGTGACCATCCATGCCCTGCAGGGTGAGCGCAAGCAGGCGGCACAGAACAAGTCACTGGGTCGTTTTGACCTGGCCGACATTCCGCCGGCACCGCGTGGCGTACCGCAGATTGAAGTCGCCTTTGATCTTGATGCCAACGGTATCCTGAACATCACGGCGAAGGACAAGGCGACCGGCAAGGAACAGTCGATCGTGATCAAGTCCTCCGGCGGTCTCTCCGACGACGAGATCGATCAGATGGTCAAGGACGCCGAGGCGCACGAGGCCGAAGACAAGAAGTTCGAGGAGCTCGTTCAGCTGCGCAACCAGGCCGATGGCATGATCCATGCCTCGCGCAAGACGCTTGAAGAGTCTGGTGACAAGGCTACTGACGAAGATCGTCAGAACATCGAAACGGCCATCAGCGAACTGGAAGAAGCGCTCAAGAGCGACGATCCGGAGCAGATCCAGCCGAAACTGGATGCCCTGACAGAAGCTTCCGGTAACCTGGCGCAGAAGATGTATGCCGAGCAGGGCGAACAGGCCCAGGGTGAACAGCCGGAAGGCGCCAAGAAGAGCAGCGATGATGTGGTCGATGCGGACTACGAAGAAGTCAACGACGACCAGAAAAAACAGTAAGGCTTTCCACGCCTGATCTGTACAACGCGGGGGCCTTGCTCCCGCGTTGTTTTTGCAGGTGTCAGACTTCGGAGGATCCGTTACACCATGTCCAAGCGTGACTACTATGAGGTCCTCGGCGTCGAGCGCGGCGCCGACGACAAGGAAATCAAGAAGGCCTATCGCCGACTGGCTCAGAAATATCATCCGGATCGCAATCCCGACGATGAATCTGCCGCCGAGAAGTTCCGCGAGGTCTCCGACGCCTATGAAGTCTTGGCCGATAGCGACAAGCGGGCAGCCTACGACCAGTTCGGTCATGCTGGTGTTGATGGACAGGGCGGTGGCTTCGGTGGCGGTGGCTTTGGTGGCGCCGGTGGCGCGGGCGGCTTCAGCGACATCTTCGGCGACGTCTTCGGCGATATCTTTGGTGGCGGCGGCGGACGCCGTGGCCCCGGTGGTGCCGCCCGAGGCAGCGATCTGCGTTATAACCTCGAGATCGACCTGGAAGAAGCCGTTGCCGGCACGACCGTCGATATTCGTGTGCCGCGTCTTGTCGAGTGTGATCGCTGCCACGGTGACTGCGCCGAGCCCGGCACCAGCAAGCGCACCTGTTCGACCTGTAACGGCATGGGTCAGGTTCGCATGCAGCAGGGCTTCTTTGCCGTGCAGCAGCCCTGCCCGACCTGTCATGGCCAGGGACAGACCGTCGATACGCCATGCCGCAAGTGCAACGGCGAGGGACGTGTTCAGGAAACGCGTACCCTGTCGGTCAAGATTCCGCCCGGCGTTGATACCGGTGACCGCATTCGCCTCAACGGCGAGGGCGAAGCCGGCGTTAATGGTGGCCCGGCAGGCGATCTGTATGTACAGGTGTCGATCAAGGCGCATGCCATCTTCGAGCGTGACGGGCGTGATCTCTATTGTGAGGTGCCCATCAATTTCGTGGATGCTACTTTGGGCGGCGAGCTCGAAGTGCCGACGCTGGAAGGTCGCGTCAAGCTGCGCATTCCGCCCGAGACCCAGACCGGCAAGCTTTTCAGGTTGCGCGGCAAGGGCGTCAAGCCGGTTCGAGGCGGTGCTCCGGGTGATCTGATGTGCAAGGTCGTACTGGAAACGCCGGTCAACCTTGATGAAGATCAAAAGCAGCTGCTGCGCCAGTTCCAGGAAAGTCTGGATGGCACCGATACGCGCCATTCGCCGCGTAAAAGCCGCTGGTTTGATGGCGTGAAAAAGTTTTTCGATGACATGCGCCCCTAAGCGCTCGAGTCGATCTCAAAACCCTGTCCGTTGGCAGGGTTTTTTTATGTCGGTACGCGGGCAGGCGTCCCGGAACGGTATCAGCTACGCTTTGGGCAGGTTTTCAACACAGGGAGAGCATCATGGCAGTCATGTATGAAACCACTGTTAATGTTTCAGGCGGGCGCAAGGGGCATGCCAGAAGCGATGATGGCATCCTCGATGTCAATCTCGCCATGCCGGGCAGCGGTGCTGATGCCACTAACCCCGAGCAGCTTTTTGCCGCCGGTTATGCGGCCTGCTTCTCCAGCGCCGCCATGGGTGTTGCGCGCCAGCAGGGCCACAAGCTTGATGATATTCCGGTCGCAGCGCATGTCACGCTGGATGCGGAAAATCATGACTACAACCTGTCGGTCAAGCTGACGGCTGAAGTGGCGCTGCCTCAGGCCGAAGCAGAAAAGCTGATCGCTCAGGCCCATGAGATGTGCCCGTATTCCAAGGCCACGCGTGGCAACATTCAGGTCGATATTGAAGTGAAGGGTCACTGACGCCACCGTACGCCAGCCCAAAAAAACGCACCGCAGCTCTGATAGACTGCGGTGCGTTTTTTATGGAGAGCATGAAGTCATGTCGAGAGCGTCAATGCCAAACAGAGACTGGTCAAAAGTTCAGCCAATTCTGGCACTGTTGTGTCTGCTCGCACTGGCCGGGTGCGCCGGTCAGCAGATGTCTGACGCGCCGGGGGCGAGTGCCTCGGGGGAAGCATCCTATTACAGTGACCGACATCAGGGCGCGCGTACTGCCAGCGGTGAGCGCTACAACAGAAGTGCCATGACGGCCGCCCATCGCACGCTTGCCTTTGGTACTCGGGTGCGCGTCACCAATCTGAACAATCAGCGCCAGACCGTAGTGCGCATCAACGACCGCGGGCCCTTTTCCAGAGGGCGCATCATCGATCTTTCCCGCGCGGCGGCCGAGCAGATTGGCATGATCCGCAGCGGCGTGGCGCCGGTCAGGGTGGAAGTGCTGAAGTGATTCAGGCGCTGAACGCCTTGATCAACCGAGTCTAAAGCGCGGTCTCGACCACCAGCAGCGGACACCCTCTTGTGCAACTCTCGATGCGGCCATCGACCTGATAGACCTCGCGCAGAAGCTCGGCGGTCACCACGGCGCGTGTTGGGCCGCATGCCTTGAGCGCTCCCCCTGCCAGTACGATGGACTGGTCGGAAAAGCGCAGGGCATGTCCCAGATCGTGCAGGGCCACGATGATCAACATCTGGCGCTGTTCGGCCAGTCGACGAAGCACGCTTAAAAGCCCGATCTGGCGATGCAGGTCAAGTGCGGACGTGGGTTCATCCAGCAGCAGAATGTCAGGAGACTGCACCAGCGCCTGGGCAGCACTGACAAGCTGGCGCTGTCCGCCGCTGAGGTCGCCGATGTCGCGCTGGGCCAGCGCCTGAAGATTAAGCTCCTCAAGGGCAGCATCCACCTGGGCCAGATCCTCGGGCTGGACCTTGAGACGGCGACCCTGCATGCGTGCCAGCAGCACGCTTTCATAAACGCTTAACACTGCATCGATGCGGGTCTCCTGCGGCATGTAGGCCACCGGTCGCTCGGCATGTGTGCCGGCAATCCGGACATGACCGCTGCCGGACAGCAGGCCCATGATGCGTCGAAACAGCGTGGATTTACCCGCAGCATTGGGGCCCAGCAATGCCACGACCTGACCGCCCGACAGCGTTGGCGTGGTAATGCTCGAAAGCACTTCGCGCTTGCCGTAGTGGGCGGTCACCTGTTCAAGCGTCAGGCTTACCATGTCGATTTCTTCTGTTTGAGAACAAGAAAGAGGAAAAACGGAATGCCGACCAGCGAGGTGATGATGCCGATCGGAATCACCGTGCCGGGAATCAGCATCTTGGAAATCACTGACCCTACAGAAAGAATAAGAGCACCGCACAAAGCCGAGGCCGGCAGGAAAAACCGCTGATCCTCACCCACCAGCATCCGGGCTATATGCGGTCCCACCAGTCCGATAAAACCGATCGTGCCGACAAAGGCCACCGACACCGACGCCAGTAGCGAGACCAGCATCAGCACCTGGAGACGAAGTCGGCGCGGGCGCACCCCCATGCTCTCTGCCTTGGCATCCCCCAGCCGCATGGCCGTCAGCGCCCAGCCGTGTCGTGCCAGCAGCGGAATCGCGATGGCCAGCACGCCCAGCGCGACCCAGACCTTGGGCCAGGTGGCCTTGGTCAGACTGCCCATGGTCCAGAACACCACCGCCGACAGCGCCTGCTGACTGGCAAAGAACTGAATCAGGGCCATGAGTGCGTTGAAGATAAACACCATGGCAATGCCCAGCAGCACGATGGTTTCAATCGTCACACCGCGCCGCATGCTCAAAAGGTGAATCATCAGCGCTGTGAGCATGGCCACCAGAAAGGCATTGATGGGTACGACATAATCCACGGCGGCTGGGATGATCGACACCCCAAACGCCAGTGCCAGTGCGGCACCGAATCCGGCGCCGGCGGAAATGCCCAGCGTAAAGGGGCTTGCCAGCGGGTTGCTCAGGATGGTCTGCATCTGTGCGCCGGCGATCGATAGGCTGGCGCCGACCACAATGGCCATCAGAGCGACCGGCATGCGGATTTGCCAGACAATGACACTGAGCTGTTCGCTGACCGAGTTCGGTGTCAGCAGTGCACTCAGTACCTGGGTCAGGTCATAACGGGCCGGCCCGAGTGCCAGGTCAATGCAAAAGCTTAAAAACAGGGTGACCAGAAGCCCCAGCAGGATCAGCTGGCGTCGCAGGACCATGGCACGATAGAAGTTGCGTCCCTGTGCAGAAGAAGTCACGGCTGCCGTCAACCTATTCATTTTCTGCCTCGAGTGACACCCAGTACCCTGGCTGATAGCTCAGCGGCAGAAATTGTTCATAAAGTTCACGCATGGTGGCATCGGGATCAAGGGTTTTGAAAAGCTCTGGATGGAACCATTTGGCCAGCCGCTGTATTGCCACGAAATAGTAGGGGCTGTTATAGAACTGATGCCAGATGGCATGGACCTGGTCATGAGCGACAGCATCGATGCCCGTCATGGCAGTACGATGTGTCAGGGCTTCGAGCTTGCGTCGAGCCTCTGCCATGTCGGCGCCAGGTCCGACATCCACCCAGCCACCCCCCGGCACATAAGCCTCCCAGTCACCGCCGGTCACCACAACCTGCTGCGGGTTGGAGGCGATGATCTGTTCGGGGTTGAGGGTGCCAAAGGTGCCCGGAATAATATCGTCGGCAATGTTTTTGCCACCGGCGATGCGTACATAATCACCGAAATTGTACGGACCAAAGCTCATGCAGCAGTCATCGCTATAACCGCCGGCACGATCAATGAACACACGCGGACGTTCAGGGTCGGCCTTCTCGATCACATCAGTGACGCGTGCCATCTGTTCGTTGGAAAAGTTGATAAAGCGCTCCGCCTCATCACTTTTGCCCAGAAGTTCGCCCATGAGTCGAATGGAGGCCGGCGTGTCCTTGATGGGATCTTCTCGAAAATCGACATAGACGATGGGAATGCCAAGGGCCGCGAGCTTGTCCTCGTAACCGGCATCCTCGGTGGCCGTCTGTGACTCGATGTTCATGAAGACGACATCGGGTTTGAGTGAAGCGGCCTGCTCCACATCAAAGGTGCCATCCTTGAAGCCCCCAAAGGTGGGGATATTACTGATCTCGGGAAATTTGGCGGCATAAGCGGCCCAGGTTTCCGGGTCAGCCTGGGAGAGGTCATCGCGCCAGCCCACTACGCCCTTGAAGGGCGTCTTCGGCTGCAGCACGCCCAGCAGATAGATCTGGCGCCCTTCTCCCAAAATCATGCGTTTGACCGGCGTTTCGATATGAACCTCGCGGCCTGCGATGTCAGTGACCACGGCCTCCTTCGCCTGAGCGGCGCCGGAGAGCAGGGCGAGTGCCATAAAAGCGCTAAACAGCAGGTTTCTTTTCATGATCATTGTAATGGCCAGAGAGGGGGAGACACGCTGTAAATGGGATGGCAGACAGCATTCTGTCATGTGATGATAAGGTTTATCATTCGCATTTTTTCGGCATTATGCGAGGTTTCAGGCACGACGTCGAGTAGCGGAACACGGGAAAGTCCGTGACAGACAGATCGGCAACAGCCAGCCTGGCAGGCTGTTCTGGTCCAAGAAATATCAGGGAAGGAAATGGCCCTGCCTGCAGGCAGGGCCATCGGTAGAGCGGTTCAAAAAAATACGGTGCCGGAGTCAACCTGCATCTGAGGTCTCTTCCCAGTCCCTGACCACAACAGACATGGTCTTGAGGCGTGCCACGGCGAGTTTCGACAAGGGGTCCAGCTCGCTGCCGTCAGTCTCGGCGTACTTGATGATCTGGCGTTTCATGTCGCGGGCCCAGAACTTCTTGAGATGACCGGCAATCTGCTCGGCCGCTGCCTCATCGCTGGCATGATGGCGATTATTGAGGCTGATCTGATTGACCATCCTGATCAGCGGAACAACGGGATCGTTCATGGCAACCTCGCATGCTGGATGAATTCCGGGATGACGGCGCTCATTTGAGCGCCGGTTCCGGTGACTCGGCGTTGGCCAGGTAGCGCTGTTGGCGTTCATCAAAACGCTGGAACTGCTGCTGCCACGACGAGGGTTGTGACACCTTCTCGACCTGTACTGCGGTCACCTTGTATTCCGGACAGTTGGTCGCCCAGTCCGAATTGTCGGTCGTGATCACGTTGGCACCGCTGCCCGGATGGTGGAAGGTGGTGTATACCACGCCCGGCGCCATGCGATCGCTGATCAGACAGCGCAGTACGGTATGCCCTACACGGCTGCGAATGCCCAGCCAGTCCCCATCACGCAGACCACGATCCTCGGCATCTGCCGGATGGATCTCCAGCACGTCTTCCGAATGCCAGCTGCTGTTGGCGGTACGCCTTGTCTGCGCGCCCACATTGTACTGGCTCAATATACGTCCGGTGGTCAGCAGCAGCGGATAGCGTGCGTTGACCCGCTCCTCGGTCGCCACATACTCGGTGATGGCGAAGTGCCCCTTGCCGATCGGGAAGTCCACTCCGTGCATGGTGGGTGTGCCCAGCGGATAGTCATCATTGCAGGGCCACTGAATGCTGCCCAGCTGTTCGAGCTTGTCATAGCTGACGCCGGTAAAGGTCGGTGTGAGGCTGGCGATCTCATCCATGATCTCGGACGGATGGCTGTAGTGCATGGCATAGCCCAGTGCGTTGGCCAGATCCTGAGTCACTTCCCAGTCTTCCTTGCCGGCGACC
The DNA here is from genome assembly GCF_002157205.1 of Kushneria marisflavi. NCBI lineage: Bacteria > Pseudomonadati > Pseudomonadota > Gammaproteobacteria > Oceanospirillales > Halomonadaceae > Kushneria > Kushneria marisflavi. The sequence goes on from NZ_CP021358.1 coordinate 2,453,870, forward strand.
GGCGGCATGACCCGACGTACACGGTTGATGCGACGCTCTGCGTTGGTGAAGGTGCCGTTCTTCTCAAGGAAGGTGGCGCCCGGCAGCAGTACGTGAGCGTATTTCGCCGTTTCGTTAAGGAAGATGTCCTGAACGATCAGGCAGTCCAGCGCCGACAGGGCCGATTCGACGTGCTGAGTATTGGGATCGGACTGGGCAATGTCCTCACCCTGTACATAGAGTGCCTTGAAGGTGCCATTGATGGCGGCATCGAACATGTTGGGGATACGAAGCCCCGGCTCGTCATCGAGTTTGGCGTTCCAGACAGTTTCAAAGCGCTGGCGGATATCCGGGTCGGCCACGTGCTGATAGCCCGGCAGCTCGTGCGGGAACGAGCCCATATCGCAGGAGCCCTGCACGTTGTTCTGACCGCGCAGCGGATTGACGCCGACGCCTTCGCGACCGATGTTACCGGTCGCCATCGCCAGGTTGGCAATCGCCATGACCGTGGTCGAGCCCTGGCTGTGCTCGGTCACCCCCAGTCCGTAGTAGATGGCGCCATTGCCGGCGGTGGCATAGGCGTGCGCGGCATCACGAACCTTCTGGGCAGGTACGCCGGTCTCGGCTTCCACCGCTTCCGGTGCATGGCGCTGGTCAGAAATAAATTCGCGCCAGCGCTGATAGCCCTCGGTGTCGCAGCGGCGCGCGATGAAGTCAGTGTCCTCAAGCCCTTCGGTGACGACCACATGGCCGAGGGCATTGACCAGTGCCACGTTGGTGCCGGGCTTGAGCGCCAGATGCAGGCCCTGACCGCCGTGAGGCGTGCTGAGCAGGTCGATGCGGCGCGGATCAGCGACGATCAGCGTCGCGCCCTGGCGCAGGCGACGTTTCATCTGCGAGGCAAACACCGGGTGGGCATCGGTCGGGTTGGCCCCGATCACGAGAATGGTGTCGGCCTTCATGACCGAATCAAACGTCTGTGTACCGGCCGATTCGCCCAGCGTGGTCTTGAGGCCGTAGCCGGTCGGCGAGTGGCAGACGCGGGCACAGGTGTCGGTGTTGTTATTGCCAAGGGCGGCACGGATCAACTTCTGGACCAGATAGGTCTCTTCATTGGTGCAGCGCGACGAGGTGATGCCGCCGACGCTGTCGCGACCGTACTGGTTCTGGATTTCCTTGAGACGGCGGGCCGCAAAGCCGATCGCTTCTTCCCAGGAGACGGCGCGCCAGGGCTGATCGATCGAGTCGCGAATCATCGGCTCGCGAATGCGATCCTTGTGCGTGGCGTAGCCAAAGGCAAAGCGGCCCTTGACGCAGGAGTGACCGTGGTTCGCATCGCCACCCTTGTAGGGCACCATGCGCACCAGCTTGTCACCCTTCATCTGCGCCTCGAACGAACAGCCCACGCCGCAGTAGGCGCAGGTGGTCACGACGCTGTGTTCCGGCACGCCTTCCTCAATGACACTCTTTTCCATCAGTGTTGAGGTGGGGCAGGCCTGAACACAGGCACCGCAGGAGACGCACTCGGAATCCATGAAGGGTTCGTTCTGGCTGGCGGCCACCTTCGAGTCAAAACCGCGCCCTTCGATGGTCAGGGCAAAGGTGCCCTGCACCTCACCGCAGGCACGGACACAGCGTGAGCAGACGATGCACTTGCTGGGGTCGAAGCTGAAGTAGGGGTTGGAATCGTCGATTTCGGCGTCGAGATGGTTGGCACCATCAAAGCCATAGCGCACTTCGCGAAGCCCCACGACGCCGGCCATGTCCTGCAGCTCACAGTCGCCGTTGGCCGGACAGGTCAGACAATCCAGCGGATGATCGGAGATGTAGAGCTCCATGATATTGCGGCGCAGCCTGGCGATTTTGGCGTTCTGCGTCGTGACATTCATCCCTTCGGTGACCGGTGTCGTGCACGAGGCCGGCATGCCGCGCCGCCCCTCGATTTCGACCGCGCAGAGTCGGCACGAACCGAACGCCTCGAGATTGTCCGAGGCACAAAGCCTTGGGATGGTGATGCCGGCCAGCGCGGCGGCGCGCATGACAGAGGTGCCTTCCGGCACGCGAATGGCAGTGCCGTCGATGGTCAGTTCGACCGGCGTTTCGGACGTGCGCGCCGGTGTGCCCAGATCGCGGTCGAAAAAAGCCGGATTGAAGGTGTTCTGATAGTCACCGACACCGCCCAGCCCTGCATTGAAGGTATGTGGGTCGGCCTGTTTGGGATCGAAGTAGTTCAGCATGTCGTACCTCCCGCCGTGACGGCTTGTCGAGGTGTCAGGTCATCGGGGAAATGCTTCATGACGCTCTGGACCGGGAACGGCGTCATGCCGCCCATGGCACACAGCGAGCCATCGACCATGGTGTCGCAGAGATCGGTGAGCAGGGCGAGGTTCTTCTCAAATGACTCGCCGGCGCGAATGCGATCGATCACCTCCACGCCACGCACGGCGCCAATTCGGCACGGCGTGCACTTGCCGCAGGACTCCACGCTGCAAAATTCCATGGCAAATCGGGCCTGATCGCCCATGTCGACGCTATCGTCAAACATCACCACACCGCCGTGGCCCACCACCCCGCCGAAGGCAGCAAAGCCTTCATAGTCGACTGGATGGTCCCACTGGCTTTCAGGCAGATAGGCGCCCAGCGGGCCGCCAACCTGGACTGCCTTGAGTGGCCGTCCGCTCAGGGTGCCGCCACCAAACCCTTCCATTAGTTCTCTCAGGCTGGTGCCAAAGGCAAGCTCCACCAGTCCGCCGCGCTTGACGTTGCCGGCCAGCTGAATGGCCAGTGTGCCGCGCGAGCGGCCCAGCCCGTAATCGGCGTAGGTCTGACCGCCCTGATCCATGATGAAGGGCACCGCCGCCAGTGATAGCACGTTATTGACCACGGTAGGCCGGCCAAAAAGCCCTTCGATGGCGGGCAGCGGTGGCTTGGCGCGCACGAGTCCGCGCTTGCCTTCAAGACTCTCCAGCAGGGAGGTTTCCTCGCCGCAGATATAGGCGCCGGCCCCCAGACGCACTTCCAGGTGGAAGGCGCGGCCGCTGCCCTGAATGTTGTCGCCGAGATAGCCGGCGTTGACGGCGCGCTCGATTGCCTCATCAAGGATGGCGTGCGCCAGCGGATATTCGGAGCGCAGATAGATGTAGCCCTGATCAGCGCCCACGGCGAGGCCCGCAATGGTCATGCCCTCGATCAGCAGATAGGGATCACACTCCATCACCAGGCGGTCAGCGAAGGTGCCTGAGTCGCCTTCATCGGCGTTGCAGACCACGTACTTCTGGCCCGGGGGCTGGTCATGCACGGTCTGCCACTTGATGCCGGTAGGAAAGGCCGCACCGCCGCGACCGCGCAGGCCGGAGGTCTTGACCTCATCGACGACGGCCTGGCTTTCCAGTGCCAGCGTCTTTTTCAGGCCTTCAAAGCCGCGCAGGGCCGTGTAGTCCTCGATCGATATCGGGTCGGTGATGCCGATACGCGAGAAGGTCAGACGCTGCTGGCGCTTGAGATAGGGAATCTCTTCGGTCAGTCCGAGCGAGAGCGGATGCTTCTGGCGAGCTTCAAGCAGTCCGGCCTCCAGCAGAGATTCGACATCTGCTGGGGTAACCGGGCCAAACGCAATGCGGCCTTCAGGCGTGTCGATCTCGATCAGGGGCTCCAGATAGAACAGGCCGCGTGAACCATTGCGCACAATGTTGATATCGACATTGCGAGCCTTCGCGCCGCGCTCAAGACGAGTAGCGACCCGGTCGGCTCCCAGCGCCAGCGCCGTGGTGTCCCGGGGGACATAAACGGTCACGGTCATCACTTCACCTCCACGACGGTTGTCGACAGCTCATCTGTCAATTCATCGAACTGTGCGGGGGTCATGCGACCAAAAATGTCATCGTTGACGCGGATGGAGGGGCCGCAGGCGCAATTACCCAGACAATAGACCGGCTCGAGGGTGAACTCGTGATCCGGCGTGGTCTGGTGATAATCGATGCCAAGCGTCTTTAGCGCATGGGCCTCAAGCTGGCGGCTGCCCACCGACTGGCACGCCTCGGCGCGACAGATCTGAACGACGTTGCGCCCGGCCGGATGCGTGCGGAAGTGGTGATAGAAGCTGATGATGCCGTGCACTTCGGCGCGGGTATGGCGCAGGGCGTCGGCAATCATGGGCACCGCCTCGTCAGGAATGAAGCCGAAGCGGTCCTGAATGGCATGCAGCATCGGCAGCATGGCGCCCGGCCTTGAACGGTGGGCGTCAATCACTGCCTGAATTTGCGCCGGCGTCCAGGCATCGGCGACGGGGGAATGGGTCTGTGACATGGCCGGATCTCATCAGGTCGGAGGATTAAAGCGACAGCGCTCATCCGATCGTCTTATAGGAATCGTTATTCATAACTGCTTTAAGTCAGGGTCACGTTCGCGACCAAATTAGCACTCTCTATACGACGGCAAAATATGAACGAAAATGCTTAGCAAAAAGTTGAATATCGTCCCGGCCTGGCGCTTTTATCGCGAGCATGGCGAGCTGCTCGATCCGGTGCTGTTTGTGCTGCTGGCCGGTCTGCTCGAGACCGGCAAGCTCACCCAGGCCGCCAGCCGGGCCGGCGTTTCCTATCGGCATGCCTGGAATCTGCTTAATCGCGCCGAGGCCTTTTTCGGCATGTCGCTGGTAGAGATGCGCCGTGGCCATGGCACAAAACTGTCCCCATTGGGGGAGAAGCTTTTGTGGGCAGAGCAGCGGGTACGCGCGCGGCTGGGGCCTCAGATCGACAGCATGGCCTCCGAACTCAACCACCAGCTGCAGCAGCTGCTGGATGGCGCCCATTCCGTGCTACGCCTGCATGCCAGCCATGGCTACGCGGTTGCACTGCTGCCGGATTTCCCGGGGGAGCTTGATCTGCGCTATTGCACCTCAAGAGAGGCGCTTGAAGGGCTCAGGCGTGAGGAGTGCGATCTGGCCAGTCTTCACCTGCCGGTGGCGCCGCGGCTGGCCGAGCAGGTCATGGCGGTCTATCGCCCCTGGCTGTCCGGGCAGAACCTGAGCGTCATTCGCTTCGTGACGCGTCGACAGGGGCTGATGCTGCGTCATGAGGATCGTCATCGGGTGAGTACCATGAGAGATCTGATGACTGGTGATATCCGGTTCATTCAACGTAATGAACGCTCCGGCACCCGCATGCTGTTTGATCTACTGCTGGCGGAAGAAGGGATGGATAACACCGATTTTCCGGGTGCCCGACATGAGGAGTTTACGCATACGGCCGTGGCGGCCTACGTGGCAGCAGGCATGGCAGATGCGGGCTTTGGCGTGGAGGCCGCTGCGGCGCAGTTCGGCCTTGATTTTGTACCGCTGGCCACCGAGCACTATCTGTTGATCTGTCATGCCGATCGCCTGGCCCAGGACAACCTTCAGGCGTTGCTGGGCTATATGGCCTCAAAGCGGTTTCTGGCCGGCGTGGACGCTCTGGAGGGCTACACGCCGGATCGCTGTGGCGAGGTGACGACGCTTGAGGCGCTGATGGCAGAAAACGCTGCTGGTCCTGCAGAATCGCTCTCCGATTGAAACCGTCAGCCAGGCCCGGGCTATCTGGCAGACTCCGGGACGTTGAAGCATGCCAGCAGTGATCGCTGCAGCCAGCTGAAGTTGTCGTCGCTGACCATCAGGTAGCGCTGGGGAGCAATACGGGCCAACCCCTCGAAGTTGTCCAGCCGCCAGCCTTCATCGCTGACCAGCCGCGCAAGGGTGTCGCCCGGTACCACGCCATCCGGTGTGGCGTTGGAAGGGTGAGCCCGGCGCAGCGAGATGATCAGGGGTCTGCCGATTTTAAAATCGCGTTCCAGCATCAGAAGATCATCGCCCAGCGGTGCCATGGCCGTCAGGCCGCTGTCATCATCGCTGCGTTGCCAGCGCCACTGGTGGCCCTCAAGGTCAAACAGGCGGCTTTCGCTGTCATCCATGCCTTTTGAGGCAAATTCGAGTCCGCCAATCAGGCCATGCTCGGGGTGATTGACCAGTGCTTCCAGGCTGCCGTTGTGCTGCGCGCCATTCAGGGCCGACGGTCGCAGTGCCTCTCCCACGGGTTTCCCTTCAAGCGTGAAGCGCTGCAGCCGATGCTGGCGTTCAAAGCCGATCAAAAGTTCTGTTTCTCCCTGATGGCTCTTGATCAGTGCCATGGACTCGCTGTCTGCCAAGGGCATTTCAAGCGGTTTGCCATGATGGTCGAGCAGTGGCACCGAATCCAGCAGCTCGAGGCGGGTCAGCTGCTGTTGATCATCAAAGTGGGGGCGGGCGCGGTAGAGACGGCCCCGGTCGGAAAGCATGTATAGCAGATGGCTTTCCTGATCGAATGCCAGGGCCGACAGACCGCCCAGCGGCTGCCCATCGGGCATACGGTCCGGCAGCTCCAGCATGCCGCACCAATCAAGGCGCACGGGGCTGGAGCCACCCGGCGGGCCGCCGGGATCAACGATGCCCGCTCGGGTGCAGCCGGGCAGCAGAATCAGGCACAGCGCCAGAGTGGCTGCTGCAAGGGAGGGGTGAGTACGTCTGTCCGCCATGGCGCCGTCCGATTGCAAGGTCTGATGGGTTATAGTGGCAGAGAAGCCTGGGAGCAAACGATCAACATGAATAGAAAGCAGGGGGACGTGTGACACGAATTGCCATCATGGGCGCGGCAGGACGCATGGGCAAAATGCTGATCGAGGCCGTCAACGGTGATGACAGTGCCCGGCTGACCGGCGCCGTTGTGCGACCGGACAGCTCCCTGAAGGGAGCCGATGCCGGTGAGCTGGCCGGTCAGGGGCGCCTGGGGATCATGCTTTGTGGCAGCCTGGAAGAGATTGTCGATGATTTTGATGTCCTGATCGACTTCACCTCGCCGGCCCTGACGCTTGAGAACCTGGCCATCTGCGCCAGACATGGCAAACGTCTCGTGATCGGTACCACCGGGTTCAACGATGAGCAGTTGAGCGCGCTGGAAGGGTATGCTTCAAGCGTGCCTTTCGTGTTTGCGGCCAACATGAGTACCGGCGTCAATCTATCACTCAACCTGCTCGCCACGGCCGCACGCGCGTTGGGCGATGCGGGCTTCGATATCGAGATCATTGAGGCCCATCACCGTCACAAGGTCGATGCGCCTTCGGGCACGGCCCTGATGATGGGGCGTGCGGTGGCCGAACCGCTGGGTCGTGATCTGAAAACCGATGGCGTCTATCAGCGCGTGGGTCAGATCGGCCCTCGAAGTGCACGGGAAATCGGCTTTTCCACCGTGCGCGGTGGCGACATTGTGGGTGAGCACACCGTGCTCTTTGCGGCCGAGGGCGAGCGCATCGAGATTACCCACAAGGCGTCGAGTCGGCTGACCTTCGGACGTGGTGCGGTACGGGCAGCGCACTGGCTGATGGATCAGAAGGCCGGTCATTACGACATGCAGGATGTGCTGGGGCTCAAGCAGGCCTTGTCCGATGACCCACAGGCCTGATCATTGTGTGATGGCATGCGGGGGTGAAATCCGATATTATCGGCACAATTTGGCCGGGTCGAACCCGCAGACCATGGCGATAAAACAAAAGCGGGATGAAGCCCTTCAGGGTTTCGTCCCGCTTTTTTGCAGCCCGGGGGCGTGTCTGTTACCAGGACATACCGGGAGGGCATGGTCGACGGGGTCGCCAGACGGCCGGTTTTGCGGTCAGCGTTGTGGCATGTCGCTTTCGCTGACAGTTTCTTTTGCCCTGTGGAGGACGTTGCATTGATCAAACCCGCGATTCTGGCGCTCGAGGATGGCAGCGTATTTCACGGCGTCTCCATTGGCGCCGACGGAGAAACCAGTGGCGAGGTGGTCTTCAATACGGCCATGACGGGCTATCAGGAGATCCTGACCGACCCTTCCTACTCTCGCCAGATTGTGACCCTTACCTACCCCCATATCGGCAACACCGGCATCAATGAAGAGGATGTCGAATCCCACCGCATTCATGCCGCCGGCCTGGTCATTCGTGATCTGCCCCGTCTGGTCAGCAATTTCCGCAGCGTCCGTGCCCTCGACGACTATCTGGCTGCCCACGGCATTCTGGGCATTGCCGATATCGATACGCGCCGTCTGACCCGACTTCTGCGTGACAAGGGGGCACAAAACGGTGCCATTGTGGCCGGGGCAGATGCCCAGGGTGATGAAGCCGTGGCACGCGCGCTGGCGGCTGCGAAAGCCTTTCCGGGGCTCAAGGGGATGGATCTGGCCCGCGAGGCCGGTACCCGCGAGATTCATGAGTGGCATGACGGTGAGTGGCAGCTGAGCAAGGGTTACGCCGATTTTCGCCAGCGCGAACGCCCCTGGCACGTGGTGGCCTATGACTTCGGTACCAAGCACAACATCTTTCGAATGCTGACCAGCCGGGGTTGCCGCCTGACCGTTGTGCCGCCGCAGACGCCGGCCAGTGAGGTGATGGCGATGAATCCGGACGGCGTGTTTCTGGCCAACGGTCCGGGCGACCCGGAGCCGTGTGACTATGCCATTCGGGCCATCCAGGAAATTCTGGCCACCGGGACGCCGGTCTTTGGCATTTGTCTGGGGCATCAGCTGCTGGCACTGGCCAGCGGGGCAAAAACCATCAAGATGAAGCAGGGGCATCACGGCGCCAATCATCCGGTGCTGGATATCGATCGCGGCCATGTCATGATCACCAGCCAGAACCATGGTTTTGCTGTTGACGAGGCTTCCCTGCCGGCCAACGTGCGGGCAACGCATCGATCGCTTTTTGACCACACCCTGCAGGGCATCGAGCTGACCGATACGCCGGCCTTCAGCTTTCAGGGGCACCCGGAAGCCAGTCCCGGGCCACATGATGTTTCACCGTTGTTTGATCGCTTTGTGGCCATGATGGAGGGCCGCCGTCAGGCAGCCTGACACGGTCCCGGCGGCGACTTCTGCCGTCGTCGGGCCGCCATCGCATCCGACTTGTTCGCATCCCATTTTTCGACGCAGTGAAATCGTCATGCCAAAACGTACCGACCTGAAAAGCATTCTGATCATTGGCGCTGGCCCCATCGTTATCGGCCAGGCCTGTGAATTCGACTATTCCGGCGCCCAGGCCTGCAAGGCGCTGCGTGAGGAGGGGTACCGGGTCATTCTGGTCAACTCCAATCCGGCTACCATCATGACCGACCCGGTCATGGCGGATGCCACCTATATCGAGCCGGTTACCTGGGAGACCGTGGCGCGCATCATCGAGCGCGAGCGCCCCGACGCGGTGCTGCCGACCATGGGGGGGCAGACCGCGCTGAACTGCGCCCTCGAGCTGGACCGTCGCGGTATTCTGGATGAATTCGGTGTCGAGCTGATCGGTGCCAATGCCAGGACCATCGAGAAGGCCGAGGATCGAGACCTTTTTGACAAGGCGATGAAAAATATCGGCCTTGAATGCCCGAAGGCCAAGGTGGCGCATTCAATGGAAGAGGCGTGGGAGATCCAGTCCGAGCTGGGCTTTCCCTGCATTATTCGCCCGTCCTACACCATGGGTGGCTCCGGTGGCGGTGTGGCCTATAACCGTGAAGAGTTCGAAGAGATCTGTCATCGCGGCTTTGAACTTTCTTCCAACCATGAGCTTTTGATCGACGAGTCGCTGCTGGGCTGGAAAGAGTACGAGATGGAAGTTGTGCGCGATAAGAGCGACAACTGCATCATCGTCTGTGCCATCGAAAACTTTGATCCGATGGGCGTGCATACTGGCGACTCCATTACGGTCGCGCCGGCGCAGACGCTGACCGATAAAGAGTACCAGATCATGCGGAACGCATCGCTGGCGGTACTCAGAGAGATCGGCGTCGAAACCGGCGGTTCCAACGTGCAGTTTGGCGTTGATCCGGATACCGGGCGCATGGTGGTCATCGAGATGAATCCGCGGGTATCACGCTCTTCGGCGCTGGCGTCCAAGGCCACCGGTTTTCCGATTGCCAAGGTCGCAGCCAAGCTGGCAGTGGGCTATACGCTCGACGAGTTGCAAAACGACATTACCGGTGGCGCCACGCCTGCATCGTTCGAGCCGGCCATCGATTATGTCGTCACCAAGATTCCGCGTTTTACCTTCGAAAAATTCCCTCAGGCTAATGATCGTCTGACCACTCAGATGAAGTCGGTGGGTGAGGTCATGGCCATCGGGCGCACCTTCCAGGAGTCGCTGCAAAAGGCGCTTCGCGGTCTCGAAATCGGTGTGGACGGGCTTGATCCCAAGCTTTCGAATTTTGATGAAGCATCGCGCCAGCTGATGCAGGGCGAACTGCAGCGTCCGGGCGCTGACCGCATCTTTTTTGTGGCCGACGCCTTCCGGGCCGGCCTCTCACTGGATGAAGTGTTTAACTTCACTAAAATTGATCGCTGGTTCTTGATCCAGATTCAGGAGCTGATGGTTCTGGAAGGTCAGATTGCCAAGACCTCCCTGAGCGACCTCAGCCGCAAGCAGGTCTATTTCTACAAGCGTCGCGGCTTTGGCGATGCGCGCCTGGCCCGACTGATCGGGGTCAGCGAAAAGGCCTTCCGTGAACACCGTCAGGCGCTGGATGTTCGTCCGGTCTTCAAGCGGGTGGATACCTGTGCTGCCGAGTTCGCCACGTCCACGGCCTACATGTACTCCACCTATGAGGAGGAGTGCGAGGCCAATCCCAGCGATCGCCAGAAAATCATGGTACTGGGCGGCGGCCCCAACCGAATCGGTCAGGGTATCGAGTTCGATTACTGCTGTGTCCATGCCGCGCTTGCCATGCGTGAAGACGGCTATGAGACCATCATGGTCAACTGCAATCCTGAAACCGTCTCGACCGATTATGACACCTCCGACCGTCTCTATTTCGAGCCGGTGACGCTCGAGGATGTGCTGGCCATTGTCGAAAAGGAAAAGCCGGTGGGGGTCATCGTGCAGTTTGGTGGCCAGACGCCGCTGAAGCTGGCCCGCGATCTGGAAGCCGCTGGCGTGCCGATTATCGGGACCTCGCCGGATGCCATCGATCGCGCTGAAGACCGCGAACGTTTTCAGCAGATGATCGAGAAGCTCGGTCTCAAGCAGCCCAATAATGCCACGGCACGCAGCTTCGAGGATGCCTTCGTCAAGGCATCCAAAATCGGTTATCCGCTGGTCGTGCGTCCGTCCTATGTGCTGGGTGGGCGCGCCATGGAGATTGTCTACTCGGCTGATGAGCTCGAGAATTACATGACCCACGCGGTCAAGGTTTCCAACGACTCGCCGGTGCTACTGGATCACTTCCTCAATGCCGCCATCGAAGTCGACATCGACGCCATCAGCGATGGCAAGGATGTCGTGATCGGCGGCATCATGCAGCACATCGAGCAGGCCGGCGTGCATTCCGGTGATTCGGCCTGCTCACTGCCGCCCTATTCGCTGCCGGCGGATGTTCAGGACCGCATGCGTGATCAGGTGCAGCGCATGGCGCTGGAGCTCAATGTCGTGGGGCTGATGAACGTTCAGCTGGCCTGGCAGGACGGCGAGGTCTATGTCATCGAGGTCAATCCGCGCGCTTCACGCACCGTGCCCTTTGTCTCCAAGTGCATCGGCCGCTCGCTGGCCCAGCTGGCCGCGCGCGTTATGGCCGGCAAGACACTGGCAGAGCTTGAGTTTACCCGCGAGCACATTCCGGATTTCTATAGCGTCAAGGAAGCGGTCTTCCCCTTCAACAAGTTTCCGGGTGTGGACCCGATCCTGACGCCGGAAATGAAATCGACCGGTGAGGTCATGGGGACCGGAACCACCTTTGCCGAGGCCTTCTACAAGGCTCAGCTGGGCGCAGGCGAGGCGATCCCGGCGCTGACCGGTGACCGTCGGGCGTTCCTGTCGGTTCGTGACCCGGACAAGGAGGGCGTTATTGACGTGGCGCGTTCTCTGTTAACATTAGGCTTTACGTTGATTGCCACGCAGGGCACGGCGCAGGCACTGGAAGCTGCCGGCCTGCCGGTCGAGGCGGTCAACAAGGTGTTTGAAGGCCGTCCCCACATCGTCGATATGATCAAAAACGATGAGGTTGCCTACATCGTGAATACGACCGAGGGGCGGCAGGCCATTAACGATTCTTCCATGATTCGCCGTTCGGCGCTGTCACACAAGGTCCCTTATGCCACCACGCTGGCAGGGGCCAGTGCCGTGTGCATGGCGCTTGAATATGGTAACGAGATTACCGTGCGGCGACTTCAGGAACTCCATACGAGTGTAACGGCATGACCAGGGTTCCGATGACAGTGCAGGGCGAAAAGGCCCTGCGTGAAGAGCTTAACCAGCTCAAGGGTGTTGATCGCCCGCGCGTGATTGCAGACATTGCCGAGGCGCGAGAGCACGGCGATCTCAAGGAGAATGCGGAGTATCACGCCGCGCGTGAGCAGCAGGGGTTTATCGAGGGGCGGATTCAGGAAATCGAGTCGCGTCTGTCCAATTCTCAGGTCATTGATGTCACCAAGGTGCCGCATACCGGCAAGGTCATTTTTGGCACCACGGTCAGGCTCCTGAATCTCGACACCGACGAAGAGGTGGCCTACCGCATCGTCGGTGAGGATGAGGCCAGCATCAAGGACGGCAAGATTTCGGTCAATTCGCCCATCGCCCGTGCGCTGGTAGGGAAGTCCGAAGGTGATGTTGTCAATGTGCGCACCCCTGGCGGTGACGTCGAGTATGAAATCGATAGTGTCGAGCACGTTGAGTGATCAGCGTTATCTGATCGGCACGCATTAAAAAAGCCCCCGACACTGTCGGGGGCTTTTTGCGTTCAGCTCACCGGTGCCATCCATCAGCACCATATGATGATTACTGGGTGTAGCGGGCCACGTTTGAGAGCCTGGGGTCTGCCTTGGGGTTGTGGCGATAGAGCAGGGCTGTCTTGCCGATACTTTGTACCAGCTCGGCGCCGGACTGCTTAAGCAGATGCTGAATGATCTCGGCCCGCTCGTCGCGTTCGGCGCCGGCAATGCTGATCTTGATCAGTTCGTGGTCGGTGAGTGCTCGCTCGAGCTCACCCATGACACCCTCGGTCAGGCCCTTGTCACCAATCCGGACAACCGGGTTGAGAATATGGCCGACGCTACGCAGGGTTTTCTTTTGTGCCGCTGTAAGGCTCATGATATGTTGAAAACTCTCGATCCCTTTTCATGTGCAATCATCTTACTCCAGACGACGGCCGTGGCGCCAACGGTTGTCGCATGTCAGGTGTCTTTCCTGAGCAAATGCTGGTGTTTGATCGCTATGGCACGGCAACCCCTTTTTTCGGAAGTTAACGTGACACGCGCCAAAATGCCCCCTGCCGGCAGTAAGGCTTCAGCCGGTAATGGCTGGATGAAGGAGCATTTTGACGATATCTGGGTAAAGCGCAGCCGGGCCGATGGCTACCGTTCTCGTGCCAGCTACAAGCTGCCTGAAATCGATGATCGCGATCGTCTTTTTACAACCGGATATGAGTATAGTGGATGTGGGTGTGGTGGATGGAGTCAGGTCGCCATGGTCCGAGTCGGGGATTAAGGGCATATCGTTGCCACTGATATCCTCGAAATGGATGCCACTGCGGGTGTGGATTTCATTCAGGGTGACTTTACGGAAGTAAAGCACGCTGCATGCTATGCTCGAGGCGCTGGGCAATCGGCAGATCAACGTTGTGCTATCAGACATGGCCCTCCGTCTGGGCGGGCAGATGGCCATCGATCAGCCGGGGACCATCTATCCTGTGGAACTGGCAGATGGCCCAGCAGGCACTAATGCCGGTTGGCGATTTCCTGATCCGGATCTTCCAGAGCGAGGGTTTTGATCAGTGTCTAAAGGAAATGCGCCTTCGGTTCGATAAGGTAGTGACTCGCAAGCCCTATGTCTCGCGTCCAGAATCGCGGGAAGTATATCTGCTGGGTCGCGGTTTTTACGCATGAGCTTGTAATTGACAGGCCGCGCCCCAAGCTATCCGACACATACCGGGCCACGCCTGGCAGGCAGAATCACGTAGTGAGGGTGTCCCCTTGAACGACATGGCCAAGAATCTGATCCTATGGTTGATTATCGCTGCAGTATTGCTGACGGTATTCAATAATTTCAGCGTCGATAATTCGCCGCAGGCGATGAACTATTCACAGTTCGTCGAGCAGGTGCAAAATGACCAGATCCGTCAGGTCACCATTGATGGTTACGACATCCGCGGTGAGCGCGATGACGGGTCAACCTTCCAGACCATCCGTCCTTCTGCGGAAGACCCGCGTCTGATGGACGATCTGCTCAGCAACAATGTAACGGTAATAGGCAAAAAGCCTGATCAGCAGAGCATCTGGTCACGGCTGTTGATTGCCAGTTTCCCCATATTGCTGATTCTGGGCATCTTCCTGTTCTTCATGCGTCAGATGCAGGGTGGGGGTGCTGGAAAGGGTGGTCCCATGAGCTTTGGCAAGTCCAAGGCCAAGCTGCTGTCTCATGAACAGGTCAAGACAACCTTCAAGGATGTGGCCGGGTGTGATGAGGCCAAGGAAGAAGTCGAAGAGCTGGTCGACTTTTTGAAGGATCCTTCCAAGTTTCAGCGTCTTGGCGGTCAAATTCCGCGTGGCGTTTTGATGGTGGGCCCTCCGGGTACCGGTAAAACCCTGCTTGCCAAGGCCATCGCCGGCGAAGCCAAGGTGCCCTTCTTCACCATTTCCGGTTCCGACTTCGTCGAGATGTTTGTGGGGGTGGGTGCTTCACGTGTGCGCGACATGTTTGAGCAGGCCAAAAAGCAGGCACCCTGCATCATTTTTATCGATGAGATTGATGCGGTAGGACGCTCGCGTGGTTCCGGCATGGGTGGCGGACACGATGAACGAGAGCAGACCCTGAATCAGTTACTGGTCGAGATGGATGGTTTTGAGGCTAACGAAGGCATCATTGTCATTGCCGCCACCAACCGTCCTGATGTGCTTGATCCCGCACTGTTGCGTCCGGGCCGCTTCGACCGTCAGGTGACCGTGGGCCTTCCCGACATTCGCGGACGCGAGCACATTCTGGGTGTACACCTTCGCAAGGTACCGCTGGCCGATGACGTCAAGCCGGAGATGATTGCACGTGGAACGCCGGGCTTTTCCGGGGCGGAACTTGCCAATGTGGTCAATGAGGCCGCCCTTTTTGCGGCACGAAAGAATCGCCGGCTGATCGGGATGGCCGAGCTTGAAATGGCCAAGGACAAGATCATGATGGGGGCCGAAAAGCGCTCAATGGTCATGTCCGAAAAGGAAAAGCGCAATACGGCCTATCACGAGTCTGGCCATGCCATCATCGGTCTGTTGATGCCTGAGCATGACCCGGTCTACAAGGTCACCATTATCCCCCGTGGTCGTGCGCTGGGTGTGACGATGTTCCTCCCCAACGAGGATCGCTACAGCTATACACGTCAGCAGATCATCAGCCAGATATGCTCCCTGTTTGGTGGTCGTATCGCCGAAGAGATGACGCTGGGGCCCAATGGTGTCACTACAGGCGCTTCCAACGATATCAAGCGTGCCACGGAGCTTGCTCATAACATGGTAGCCAAGTGGGGGCTGTCACAGGAGATGGGCCCGCTGATGTATGACGAGGATGAGTCACATCAGTTCCTTGGTGGCCCGGGTGGCGGTGGCAGCAAGTTCAGTTCG
Source organism: Kushneria marisflavi (assembly GCF_002157205.1). Classification (NCBI taxonomy): domain Bacteria; kingdom Pseudomonadati; phylum Pseudomonadota; class Gammaproteobacteria; order Oceanospirillales; family Halomonadaceae; genus Kushneria; species Kushneria marisflavi. Next base: position 2,469,457 of record NZ_CP021358.1, read on the forward strand.
GCAGAAACATCATCGAGAATGGATCGCGAAATTCGCCGCATCATTGATGAGTGCTACAAGCAGGCCGAGCAGATTCTGCATGATAACCGCGACAAGCTTGATGCGATGACCGATGCGCTGATCAAGTTCGAGACCATCGATGCCGATCAGATCAACGACATCATGGAAGGGCGCGATCCGCGTCCGCCCAAGGAGCCTGGCAGCAGTGGCCCGAGCGGTGGTCTGAGTGCGCCGGATACCAGCTCTTCTGATGTGCGACCGGTTGAGGACCCGGATGGAGATGCAGACAGCGCTGATGATACACGGCGGCGTCCCTCTGATCCGCTGGGCGGCTCTTCCGGACATTGATCCCTGTTTTACGTATCATGATGACCGCCCTCCGGGGCGGTTTTTTTATGACCAATGATTACAATGACTGATCAAGCGGTCAGGCTTCAGGAATCACCATGTCAAAAGCAGCTACTTTCATGCCGTGCGGTGACCATCATCAACTGTCGCTGGATTGTCCGCAGGTGATGGGCATTCTCAATGTGACGCCGGATTCCTTTTCCGATGGTGGGCACCATGCCGTGGGTGATGCAGCACTACGTCGTGCTGAAAAAATGCTCCGCGAAGGTGCGAGCATTATCGATGTAGGAGGCGAATCCACTCGACCCGGCGCGACGCCTGTCGGTGTACAGCAGGAGATGGATCGGGTGTTGCCGATTGTGGAGCGCCTGACAGATGAGCTTGGCGCACTGGTATCAGTGGATACCAGTGCGCCGGAAGTCATGACGGCCGTGGCGAAGGCAGGCGCCGGCATGATTAACGATGTTCGCTCTCTGAAGCGTGACGGGGCTTTAGAGGCGGCTGCGGCCACGGGGCTGCCCATCTGTCTCATGCATATGGTGGGCGAGCCCGATAACATGCAAAATGACCCGCAATATGCGCATCCTATTGAAGAAGAGGTGGCGACCTTTCTAGCGAATCAGATTGATCGCTGTCGCAATGCCGGTATCACTGGTGAACGGCTGCTGGTAGATCCGGGGTTTGGCTTTGCAAAGACGCTTGCGCACAACCTGCGCTTGATGAATCGCCTAGAGTATCTCCAGCATCTGGGCTACCCCCTGCTGGTAGGCACTTCTCGCAAGGGCATGATTGGTCGTGCGCTATCTCGTGAAGTCGATGAGCGTCTTTATGGTGGATTGGCGTTGACGACCCTTGCCATCAGCAAGGGCGCCTGGATTATCAGAACACACGATGTCGCTGCCAGCGCTGATGCTGTTGGCATGACCCGTGCAGTACTCAAGGAAGGCAAATAGTAATGGCAAGACAATATTTCGGGACGGACGGGATTCGCGGCACAGTGGGACAGGCGCCCATTACGGCAGATTTCATGCTGCGTCTGGGCTGGGCGGCCGGTCGTGTCTTTGCGCGTCAGAACCGGCGTGCACGTGTATTGATTGGCAAGGATACCCGTATCTCCGGATACATGTTCGAATCAGCACTGGAAGCCGGTTTTTCAGCAGCCGGGGTAGATGTAGCCCTGCTGGGCCCGATGCCCACGCCCGGTATCGCCTATCTGACGAGTACGCTGCGTGCCAGTGCTGGCGTGGTCATCAGCGCCTCACACAATCCGTATCAGGATAATGGTATCAAGTTCTTTTCACAGCATGGCACCAAGCTGCCTGATGCCTTTGAAGACGAGATCGAGCGTGAGCTTGAAGGACTTCAGGAAACGGTCGGTCCGGACAGGCTGGGCAAGGCAGTGCGCATCGAGGATGCCGCCGGACGCTATATCGAATTCTGCAAGTCGACAGTGCCCAATCGCTTTGGCCTGCATGGCCTGAAAATTGTCATCGACTGTGCCAACGGGGCAACCTATCACATTGCGCCCAATGTCTTTCGCGAGCTGGGCGCCGAGGTCATCACGCTGGGTGTGACGCCTGATGGCCTCAATATCAATCAGCAGGTCGGTTCGACGCATCCGGAAGTGATGCGAGAGAAAGTGCTCGAGACCGGTGCTGATCTCGGCATCGCCTTTGATGGCGATGGCGATCGTGTGATCATGGTGGATCATGCCGGACGTATTGTGGATGGGGATGACATCCTCTACATCATTGCACGCGATCGTCATCGTCGTGGTGTGCTGGGGGGTGGGGTTGTGGGCACCCTCATGAGCAATTTTGGCCTGGCTTCGGCATTTGAGACGCTGGGGATTCCCTTTGAGCGTGCCAAGGTTGGTGACCGCTATGTCATCGAGCAGATGCAGGCACGTAACTGGCAGCTTGGTGGAGAATCTTCCGGGCACATCCTGTGCGGTCACGCCCAGACGACTGGCGATGGCATTGTTTCTGCCCTGCAGGTACTGGCCACCATGGTCATCGAAGAGCGTAGCCTTGAAGAGCTTCTGGAAGGCATGGAAAAGGCGCCTCAGGCACTGGTCAATGTGCGTCTGGTGCCCGGCATTGACAAGACTGCGCTGATGGAAAGCGCTCCGGTGGCCGGGGCCGTCCGAGATGTCGAGCAGACGCTGGGTGAATCCGGGCGTGTGCTGCTCAGGCCGTCGGGCACCGAACCACTGATTCGCGTTATGGTTGAAGGCCGTCCGCGCTTTGATGTTCAGGCGCTGGCACAGAAAATTGCCGATGAAATCGAGCAGGGAATGACATCTGCCCAGGGCTGAAGAAAACGGGGCGTGGTTGTGTTCACGCCATCGCTCCATTAACATCGCCCTCCTTGCGGAGGCGTCTACCAATACTTTCCTGTTCCCGACAGGCTAGGGAGAAGTCACCATGCGTAAGCCGCTGATTGCCGGCAACTGGAAGATGAATGGTTCGCTGGCGCTGCTGGAAACCATGAGTCAGACACTGTCGTCGGCGCGGATTTCCTCCAGTGTTGATGTCACCATTATCCCGCCTTTCACGCTGCTTATGTCAGCAGGGAAGATGCTGGAGGGGAGTGATGTCGAACTCGGTGCCCAGACGCTCCACCCTGAAGCATCCGGGGCCTATACCGGTGAAGTCAGCGCCTCTCTGCTGAGCGAGTGCGGTGTCAGCCATGTGCTGGTGGGACATTCCGAACGCCGTACCCTGTTCAATGAAGATGACCAGGCCGTGCTTGTTCGCGTCAAGGCAGCCCTTGATGCCGGTCTGATTCCCATACTGTGTGTGGGTGAGACGCTCGAAGAGCGTGAAGCAGATCAGGTGGAAACGGTGGTGCTGGGTCAGGTTCGAACGGTCATGGATGCGCTTTCACAGGAGCAGTGCTCACGGCTGGTCATTGCTTATGAGCCGGTCTGGGCCATTGGTACGGGCCGCACCGCCACGCCTGAGCAGGCGCAACAGGTGCATGCCATGATTCGTTCCTGGCTGTCAGGCAAGGATCCCGCTCTGGGAGAAGGCATGCGCCTGCTTTATGGCGGCAGCATGAAGGCCGACAACGCTGCCGATCTTCTTTCCCAGCCGGATATCGATGGGGGGCTGATAGGCGGCGCCTCGCTTAAACCCGATGACTTTATTGCGATTTGTCACGCAGCAGGTTGATTAAATGTACGTTGCCATCATTTTGATTCACGTCCTTCTTGCCATCAGCCTGATTGCGCTGGTGCTCTTGCAGCGCGGCAAGGGAGCCGAGGCTGGCGCTGCCTTTGGAGGCGGTGCTTCACAAACGGTACTGGGCTCGCAGGGTGCCTCAAAGACACTTGCCCGTCTGACAGGCGTGCTCGCTGCGCTGTTCTTTGTAACGTCGCTGGGGCTTGCCTGGCTGGTTGATCGTGGCGGTGATTCACAAAGCGGTATTCCCGATGCCCGCGTGATCGAGCAGCAGCGTACCAGTGCGCCGAGTCTGGATGATGGTGACGACGCGCCTCAGGCGCCCGCTGCCCAGCAGGACACTGAAAGTGGTAGTGACGATGGGTTGAGCGTCCCTTCTACAGGCAGCAGCAACGATAATTGATGCATGAGGTCATGCATCGCTTGACGAATCATGTCATGGGATGCATAATCTCGCGCCAGTGATGAGGCGCTCGATCCAGCAGGGCTTTGTCACTGGTTCGGCAGAAATGCCGAGCAAGACAGAAAGCAGGTTTCTGTCAAACCGAAAGCCGAAGTGGTGGAATTGGTAGACACGCTATCTTGAGGGGGTAGTGACCTTATGGTCGTGCGGGTTCAAGTCCCGCCTTCGGCACCATCGGAGCTGCAAGTCGCGACAGACGGATCATGTTGATTCGGCAGGACAAAGTCCTTATACTGATTGCGCTATTGATGCGGGGTGGAGCAGCCTGGTAGCTCGTCGGGCTCATAACCCGAAGGTCGTCGGTTCAAATCCGGCCCCCGCTACCATCCAAGTGTCAATGGATGGAAATTTTTTCCCGAAAAGCCCCTTCCATTGAAGGGGCTTTTTGTTACAGCGCAACAAGATCGCTCATCAGTCACCTCATCTGCTCTCCTGTATTTTCGCTCAGGTGCCTGATGCCACTGCAGGAGGCCATGTCGTGCCAACCAGGCAAGAAACACTGCATACGCTGATAGAACCCGCCGTCGCAGCGCTCGGCTTCGAGCTCTGGGGCATCGATTACAGTGCCCAGGGTAAGCATTCCAAGCTGGTTGTCTATATCGAACACGAAAATGGTGTTGGTGTGGATGATTGCGCCGATGTTAGTCGGCAGGTAAGTGCTCTTCTGGATGTTGAAGACCCTCTCCCCGGACAGTATCAGCTTGAAGTGTCCTCTCCCGGGATGGATCGCCCACTTTATTCCCTGTCACATTTTGCCCGGTTTGCCGGTCACACGATTACGTTGAAGCTGCGCGCGCCCTTTGAAGGCCAGCGCCGTTTCAAGGGGCTGCTGGCAGGTGTTGATGGTGATGAAGTGCTGCTGCAGTTCAATGACGAAGAGTATGGATTTCCTATCGAGACCATTGAGCAGGCACGTGTCGTGCCCGGGTTTGATAACTGATGCTTGATGACAACAAGGACTTTTCTGGCGAGGCACAGGCATGAGCAAGGATATTTTGCTGGTCGTCGATGCAATATCGAATGAAAAGGGTGTCCCCCGCGACATTATTTTCGAAGCCGTCGAGGCGGCGCTGGCCAGCGCCTCCCGCAAGCGCTACGAAGGCAAGGATGTCGACATTCGCGTGCGTATCGATCGCAATACCGGCGATTACGACACCTTCAGGCGCTGGACTGTTGTACCTGATGAAGACTACATCACCTCGGCACGTCAGATACCGCTGGGCGCCGCAGAAGAACGCGATGAGCCTCTGGGGCTGGGCGCCGTGGTGGAAGAACAGATTGAATCGGCCGAGTTTGGTCGAATTGCTGCCCAGACAGCCAAGCAGGTCATCGTACAGAAGGTGCGTGAAGCCGAACGCGCCGAAATCGTGCGTCAGTACGCCGAGCGTGAAGGCGAGCTGGTAGGCGGAAGTGTCAAGAAAACCACACGTGATGGCCTGATCATTGATCTGGGCGACAATGCAGAAGGTTTTCTGCCGCGCGGTGAAATGATTCCGGGCGAGCGCTATCGTCTCAACGAGCGTGTCAGGGCCCTGCTATGGCGTGTGGATCCCGAAGCGCGCGGCGCCCAGCTGATTCTGTCCCGTACACGGCCCGAGTTTTTGGTGGAGCTGTTTACCATTGAGGTTCCCGAAATCTCGGAACAGCTGATTGAAATCAAGGGTGCGGCGCGTGATCCGGGCTCTCGTGCCAAGATTGCCGTCAAGACCAACGACCGTCGTATCGATCCTGTTGGTGCCTGTGTCGGCATGCGTGGTTCAAGGGTTCAGGCCGTTTCGAACGAACTTCGCAACGAGCGTGTGGATATCGTGCTTTGGGACGATAATCCTGCTCAGCTGGTCATCAATGCCATGGCCCCTGCTGATGTGGCTTCCATCCTGGTGGATGAAGACACGCATGCCATGGATGTCGCGGTCGGTGAAGACAATCTGGCGCAGGCTATTGGCCGCAGTGGTCAGAACGTACGTCTGGCGAGTGAGCTGACAGGCTGGACGCTCAACGTCATGACGGAGGAGGAAGCCGAAGGGCGCCGCGAGCAGGAACTCGACAGCTATATCGAATACTTCATCAACCATCTGGATGTTGATGAAGAGATGGCACGACTGCTGGTGGAAGAGGGCTTCACTTCGCTGGAAGAAGTGGCCTATGTCCCGCTGGAAGAGATGCTGGAAGTCGACGGCTTTGATGAGTCGCTGGTCGAAGAGCTGCGTGCGCGTGCCAAGGATGAATTGCTCAATCTGGCGATCAAATCCGAAGAAGAACTGGACGGCACCGCGCCCGCCGAGGATCTGCTCTCGATGGAGGGTATGGATCAGCATCTTGCCTACCGACTGGCCGGGCGAGGAATTATCACCATGGAAGATCTTGCCGAGCAGTCCATTGAAGACCTCAAGGATATTGAGGGAATGGATGAAGAACGCGCAGCGGCACTGATCATGACGGCCCGGGCGCCGTGGTTCGAATAATCCATCGTATCGCGACAGGTCACGGGTTCAGGAGGTCATAAATGGCAGAAACAACAGTCAAGGAATTTGCCGGCAAGGTGGGGCGTGATGTCAGCCGCCTGCTGGAGCAGATGAGCGAAGCAGGTCTGCCTCACAAGGCAGAAAATGATGCCGTTTCGGAAGAAGACAAGCAGAAGCTGCTCGATTATCTCACCAAAAGCCACGGCGGCGCTGGTGCACGCGGTAACAAGAACCGCATTACCATGACGCGCAAGACGCGCAGCAAGATTCGCACCGGCGATGGTCGCAACAAGACCATCGAGGTGCAGGTTCGTAAAAAGCGTACCTACGTCAAGCGTGGCGACGAGGAAAACGGCGAGCAGGAGTCTCAGGATCAGGCGCCCGCGGCCGAGCAGACCGGCAATGCCGCGGCACCGACAGCATCTGAAGCGCCTGCACAGGCCGCAACAGAAGCAGCGACTGCCGAGTCGACAGCACCTGTCACCGAAACGACCGCGAGCAACGCCGCACCGGTAGAAGCTGCCGTTGTTGCGCCTTCGGAAGATACCGGCGACAGCGCGCCTGCCGTTGAAGCGCCTCCCCGCGAGCCGCGCAATGACAACAGTCGTCGTACTGCTCGTCGCGGAGAAGGTGGCAAGTCAGCGGGTGGTCGTCGTGACGAACGTCGCGATGATGCCGATGAGCGTAGCGAGCGCAACGAACGCAAGCGTGGCGGCAAAAAGGTCAAGCGTGCCGAGCAGCGCCGTGGCAGCCGTCGTGGCGGCAGCGGTCGCAGCGACAACGCACATGGCTTCCAGAAGCCGGTTCAAAATATCGTCCGCGAAGTGCCGATCCCTGAATCCATCAGCGTGGCAGACCTTGCCGACAAGATGGCCATCAAGGCCAACGAAGTCATCAAGGCCATGTTCAAGATGGGCGCAGCCGTCACCATCAACCAGACCATCGATCAGGATACTGCCGCGATCGTGGTTGAAGAGATGGGACATACGCCCAAGCTGGTGAAGGAAGACGCACTCGAGACGGAAGTACTCGAGAACATCTCCTACGAAGGCGAACAGATCACGCGTGCGCCGGTCGTTACCGTCATGGGTCACGTTGACCACGGCAAGACCTCGCTGCTGGACTACATTCGCCGTACAAAGGTTGCCACCGGTGAAGCCGGCGGTATCACCCAGCATATCGGTGCCTATCACGTCGAGCATGAAAACGGTGATGTGACCTTCCTCGACACCCCCGGCCACGCTGCCTTTACGGCCATGCGTGCACGTGGTGCACAGGCCACGGACGTCGTTATCCTCGTGGTGGCAGCCGATGACGGTGTCATGCCGCAGACAGTTGAGGCCATCGAGCATGCCAAGGCCGCGGGTGTCCCGCTGGTCGTGGCGGTCAACAAGATCGACAAGGCTGGTGCTGATCCGGATCGTGTCCGCAACGAGCTGTCTCAGCGCGGTGTGATTTCGGAAGAGTGGGGCGGTGATACCCAGTTCGTTCATGTTTCTGCCAAAAGCGGTGAAAACATTGATGGACTGCTGGAAGCCGTTCTGCTGGTCTCCGAAGTTCTGGAGCTCAAGGCGGTTCCCGAGGCACCCGGCAAGGGTGTTGTGGTCGAGTCCCGTCTGGATCGCGGCCGTGGCCCGGTCGCCACCGTACTGGTACAAAACGGAACGCTCAAAAAGGGCGACGTGGTATTGGCCGGTCTCCATTACGGTCGCGTACGTGCGCTGGTCAACGAGCTGGGCAAGCAGGTCGATGAAGCCGGACCTTCCATGCCGGTCGAGATTCTTGGTCTGGGCGGTACGCCGGAAGCCGGTGATGACTTCATGGTCGTGGCCGATGAGAAGAAGGCGCGTGAAGTGGCCAACTTCCGTCAGGGCAAGTATCGCGAAGTGCGTCTGGCACGCCAGCAGAAGGCCAAGCTGGAGAACATGTTCAGCCAGATGGGTCAGGACGAAACCGCAACGGTCAACATCGTACTCAAGGCCGACGTGCAGGGCTCGCTGGAAGCCATTCGCGGCGCACTTGAAGAGCTGTCGACTGATGAAGTCAAGGTGGCTGTGGTTTCCTCAGGTGTGGGCGGCATTACCGAAACCGACACCAACCTGGCCGTGGCCTCGAATGCCATCATCGTTGGCTTCAACGTCCGTGCCGATGCCTCTTCACGTGAAATCGTCGAGCGTGAAGGCCTGGATCTGCGCTACTACAGCGTCATCTATCAGCTTATCGATGAGGTCAAGCTGGCGATGAGCGGTATGCTGGCGCCGGAATGGCGTGAAGACATCGTGGGTGTGGCCGAGGTTCGTGACGTCTTCCGCGCTCCGAAAATCGGCGCTGTCGCCGGTTGCATGGTAATTGAAGGCAACGTACACCGGAACAAGCGTATCCGTGTCCTGCGTGAAAACGTGGTGGTCTATGAAGGGGAGCTGGAATCCCTGCGCCGCTTCAAGGACGACGTCAGCGAAGTGCGTAACGGCATGGAGTGCGGCATCGGCGTACGTAACTACAATGATGTCCAGGTCGGTGACAAGATCGAAGTCTTCGACCAGATCGAGGTTCAGCGCTCCCTGTGAGCGCTGCACCCATGACGGGAGCGATTCATGCGTGAATTCAGTCGTACGGATCGGGTAGGCGAGCAGCTGGCCCACGAGCTGGCGCAGCTGATCCAGCGTGAAGTCAAGGATCCCCGGCTGGGCATGGTGACGGTGACGTCGGCCGATGTCAGTCGTGATCTGGGCTATGCCGATGTTCACGTCACTCTGATGGGTGAAAATGATCCGGAGCGCATTCGTGAGAATCTGGCCGTGCTCAAGCGCGCCAGCGGATTTCTCAGATCCCGCGTTGCCCGGACCATGAAGCTCAGGCATGTGCCCGAGCTTCGCTTTCACTTTGACGAGTCCGTCAGCCGCGGTCATGCGCTATCAAGTCTGATCGAGCGTGCCGTGCAGTCCGATCGTGATCGTGCCCCGGAAGAGGACGATGAGGATTCGGAGCGTCGCGACTGATGGCAAGGCGACGTCGCGGGAGGCCTATTGATGGCGTGCTTTTGCTGGATAAAGGCGAAGGTGTGACGTCAAACCGTGCACTGCAACAGGTGCGCAGGCTCTTCCAGGCACAAAAGGCCGGGCATACCGGTACGCTGGACCCCATGGCGACCGGGCTTCTGCCTATCTGTCTGGGTGAGGCGACCAAGTTTTCATCCTGGCTGCTGGATGCTGACAAGCGCTATCTGGCGGATGTTCGTCTGGGCGCCGTGACCGACACCGGTGATCGTGAAGGCGCGATACTCAAGGAGTGTGCCGTTCCTTCCTTGAGCGATGGTGATATCGAAAGCGCGCTGTCCGGTTTTCTGGGCGAGATCGATCAGGTGCCGCCGATGTATTCGGCACTCAAGCATCAGGGACGTCCGCTTTACGAGCACGCTCGTGCCGGAAGAGAGATTGCGCGTGCACCCAGACGTGTGAGCATTTATGATATCGCGCTCACATCACGGTATGCGCAGGGCTTCTCGCTGGATGTCAGCGTCAGCAAGGGCACCTACATTCGTACTCTGGCCGAGGATCTCGGTGAGTGGCTCGGTTGTGGCGCGCATCTTGAGGGGCTGCGTCGGCTGAGAACCGGTCCCTTTGATGACAGCAACATGCTTGATATCGAGGCGCTCGAGTCCATGAGCGATGAGCAGCGTCTTGAAAGGTTGCTGCCCGTGGATGCGCTGATCAGTCATCTTCCGGCACTGAGTACCGATGATGACGGGGCGCGTCGTATTCTGCAGGGGCAGCCTATTGCTCTTGAGACGCTTGAGCTGACCGAGGGTAGTGTTGCCAGGCTCTATCATGACCAAAGCCTTCTGGGCGTGGTCACCATCAGCGGGTCGGGGCAGTGTTCGCCTCGCCGGCTGATCAATACTGCCGACGAGCGTCGGTAGGGTTCGCGAAGACTGCAAATATGCGTGGTCTTCGACATTTATCAATGCTTAGGCATATTAAACTGGAGAAGTAACATGGCACTGACTGCCGAACGCAAGGCCGAAATCGTCAAGGAATTCGCCACTGCCGAGAACGACACCGGTTCGCCGGAAGTTCAGATTGCTCTGCTGACTGACAACATCGTCACGCTGCAGAGCCACTTCAAGGATCACAAGCAGGACCACCACTCGCGTCGTGGTCTGATCCGCATGGTTAACCAGCGCCGCAAGCTGCTGGACTACCTCAAGCGCAAAAATTTTGATCGCTACCAGCAGATCATTTCTCGTCTGGGCCTGCGTCGCTGATTGCGTCGCCATTCCGGTACGAACTGACAGGCGGCTCCCCTTTCGGGAGCCGCCTGTTTTTTATGGTGCCGGTCGGGTGAGAGTGACACCTGGGGCGTTTGATTTTAAGATGGCATTGAAAGCAGATGAATGGTTTACGAGAAAAGGACAGCGCATTGAACGCGGTTAAAAAGACATTTCAATACGGCAATCACAGCGTCACGCTGGAAACAGGCCGTCTGGCTCGCCAGGCTACCGGTAGCGTACTGGTCACCATGGACAACACAGTCGTGCTGTGCACGGTCGTGGCCCGCAAGGACCCCAAACCCGGTCAGGATTTCTTTCCCCTGTCCGTGCATTACCAGGAAAAGACCTATTCGGTCGGCAAGATCCCTGGCGGCTTTTTCAAGCGTGAAGGGCGTCCCAGTGAGAAGGAGACGCTGACCTCGCGTCTGATCGATCGCCCGATCCGCCCGCTGTTTCCCAAGGGCTTCATGAACGAAGTGCAGGTCGTCTGTACGGTACTCTCGGCAGAGCGGCATCAGGATCCTGATATCGCAGCCATGCTGGGGACCTCGGCGGCGCTGGCGATCTCCGGTGTGCCCTTTGCCGGCCCGATCGGCGCGGCACGCGTGGCGTTTACCAACGAGCGCGGCTATTTCATCAACCCCACTCAGGAAGAGCTGCAGGCATCCGAGCTCGACATGGTCGTGGCCGGTACCGAAAAGGCCGTGCTGATGGTCGAGTCCGAGGCCAGAGAGCTCTCCGAAGATGAAATGCTTGGCGCCGTCCTGTTTGCTCATGAAGAGATGCAGGTGGCCATCAAGGCCATCAACGAATTCGTGAGCGAAGGTGGCAAGGCCAAATGGGACTGGCAGCCGCAGTCCGAAAACGCAGCGCTCAAGGATGCACTGGCCAGCGGATATGAAGCCGGCATCGGTGAGGCCTATCGGATTACCGACAAGATGGCCCGCCAGGATCGTTTGAGTGAGCTCAAGACTCAGGCGAAGGCCCAGCTCTGTGAAGGCGACGCCGCGCTTTATAGCAGCGAAGACGTCAGCAATGGCTTTGCCAAACTCGAAAAGCGTATCGTGCGTGAGCGCGTGCTTAACGGCGAGCCGCGTATCGATGGGCGTGATCATGCCACCGTTCGCGCGCTTGATATCGAAGTTGGTGCACTGCCCCGCACGCATGGCTCTGCCATCTTCACGCGCGGTGAAACCCAGGCCATCGTCACCACAACACTGGGTACCACCCGCGATGCGCAGCTGGTTGAAGGTCTTGATGGCGAGCGCCACGATCGCTTCATGCTGCACTACAACTTCCCGCCCTACAGCGTAGGCGAAGCCGGCTTTATTGGCTCGCCGAAGCGTCGTGAGATCGGTCATGGCCGTCTGGCGCGCCGTGGTGTTGCTGCCATGCTGCCCTCGGCCGACGACTTCCCGTATTCGATCCGTGTGGTCTCAGAGATCACCGAGTCCAACGGTTCAAGCTCGATGGCGTCCGTCTGCGGTTCTTCGCTGGCGCTGATGGATGCCGGTGTACCGTTGAAGGCGCCGGTGGCCGGTATCGCCATGGGTCTGGTCAAGGAAAACGATCGCTTCGCCGTTTTGACCGATATCCTGGGTGACGAGGACCATCTTGGCGACATGGACTTCAAGGTAGCGGGTTCCGTTGACGGGATCACCGCGCTGCAGATGGACATCAAGATCGAAGGGATCAACGAAGAAATCATGGAAAAGGCGCTCGAGCAGGCCTTCCATGCGCGCCAGCATATCCTGGTCGAAATGAATCGCGTGATCGCGCAGAGCCGTGGCGAAGTGGCAGAGCATGCGCCCACCATGGCACGCCTCAAGATCGATCCCGAGAAGATTCGTGACGTCATCGGCAAGGGCGGCGCGACCATCCGTCAGATCTGTGAAGATACCGGCGCCTCGATCGATATCGACGACGACGGTAGCGTGCGAATCTATGCCGAAACCAAGGCGGGGGCGCAAAAGGCTGTCGACACGGTCATGGGCATCACTGCTGAAGCGGAAATCAACAAGCTCTATCGCGGCAAGGTCGTACGCATCGCCGACTTCGGTGCATTCGTCAACTTCATGCCGGGTACCGATGGGCTGGTACACATCTCCCAGATCGTACCCGAGCGCGTCAACGATGTGCGTGACTTCCTCAGCGAAGGGCAGATGGTGACCGTCAAGGTACTGGATATCGACAACCGCGGTCGCGTGAAGCTCTCCATCAAGGAAGTTGGCGAAGAAGAGAAAGCTGCCTTCGAAGCCACGCTGGAAGAATAATTTTCCAGATGCCTGCTGCCTGCTGCCGGCTCATAGCATCAGTCTGACTGACGCTGTGATTGGTAACAGGAAGGCTTCGATATAAGGGCCTGGCTCCGGTTTGACCGGAGTCAGGCCCTTTTTGTATCCGAAGGACAGGGTTGCAGTCTGTTCACGCAGGTCTTAAAGCTGTCGCGCCATGGGTTGAACGCCACGCTCATCAACCGGCGCGCTACTGATATAGCCAAGACGTTGATATAGCCGAAGGGCGGGCTGGTTATCGACAGCAACGTTGAGCGTGACTCGTGTCCCGCCAAGGTGAGCTGCCTGCGCCTCGAGATAACGACAAAGCCTTTCGCCCAGCTGCTGGCCGCGAAGATGAGGCGCGACAATCAGCCGACACAGATGCCAGGTCGTCTGCTGATCACGCGGCGACAGCTGTCCGAATGCCTGTAATTCGCCGTCCTCTTTCAGCGAAAAGGACGGCAGGGTGTCGGCATCGATCTGCTGCCACAATCGAGCTGCATCTACAGGCCATGTCAGCGACGGGCCGCCCCATTGCGTCAGTCCCTCCGGTGAGTCGATCCACTCGATCAATGCATTCATGTCCTCGGACCGTGCCGATTGCCACCCTGTCACGTGGGAAAACTCAGATTATCGATCAGTCGGGTACTGCCGAGTCGAGCCGCTACCAGCAGTACCGAGCCGGGCTGCCATGTGTTGATCGGACGTAGCGTTTCGGTATCGCAAAGGGCCAGATACTCGGGTTGAAAACCGGCTCCCTCCAGCTGTTGCAGCCCCTTCGTCAGTGCCTGCTCGCTGGGCTCACCCTGCTCGAGACGTCGAGCACTCTCCAGGAGACATTCATGAAGTCGGCCGGCTCTGGCACGTGCCTTGTCATCCAGGTAGTGATTACGCGAGGAGAGGGCCAGACCGTCGTGATCGCGGGCAATGGGCACGCCAATGATGTCGATGGGCATGTGCTGATCGCGTACCAGTTTTCGGATGACGGCCAGTTGCTGAAAGTCCTTCTCTCCGAAGCAGGCCACATCGGGGCGCGTTAGATTGAAAAGAAGACTGACCACGGTTGCGACACCATCGAAGTGCCCGGGGCGATGCGTGCCGCACAAACCTTCTGATACCTGCGGCACGCTGACTCGGGTCAAGGCGGACTGCCCCTGCGGATAGAGGGTGTCGACGTTCGGCGCAAACAGAAGATCGCAGCCGCGTTCGGTTAGAAGCCGCTGGTCCTCGGCAAGCGTGCGCGGATAGCGCTCCAGATCCTCATCAGGGCCAAACTGTAGTGGGTTGACAAAAATGGTGGCCACGACGCGATCAGCATGTTGCCGTGCAGCATCCACCAGTCTCAGATGACCCTCATGTAAGTTGCCCATGGTCGGCACCAGCGCGATTCGATAGCCTTTGCGGCGCCATGTCGACAGTGTTGACTGAAGGTTTGTAATATCGTCAAACGTTTGCATGACGTGTCATATCCATGTTCAAGATCAAAAGCAGTGTTCTGGCGCGGGGAAGCTGCGTGTCCTGACTGCCTCGTGATAGGCCCTGAAAGCACCCTCGATACTGCCGGATTCTGTCATGAAGTCCTTGACGAACCTCGGTGGTTGTCCTGTCGTGGCGCCCAGCATGTCGTGCATGACCAGAATCTGACCGTCAACATCGGGGCCGGCGCCAATGCCGATGACCGGCACACTGAGTGCCGCTCGAATGCGACCGGCCAGCTCGCGAGGCACACATTCAAGCAAAATGATGCCGGCCCCAGCCTGTTCCAGTGTTCTGGCAGCCTTGAGCATTGCATCGCCCTGCTGGGTGTCACGTCCCTGAACGCGATAGCCGCTCAGCGCATGAACGCTTTGCGGCGTCAGTCCCATATGCACGCAGACAGGGACGCCGCGTTGCGTCAGGGCCGTCACGGTCTCGGCAAGCCAGGCCTCACCTTCGAGCTTGATCATGTGAGCGCCGGCCTGCATCAGCTGTCCGGCCGCCTCCATGGTCCGGGATGGCGTGATATTGGTCATGAAAGGGAGATCCGCCATGATCAGGCTGGGCGTTTCTGCCCTTGCGACACAACGAGTGTGATAGACCATGTCTTCCAGTGTGACGGGCAGGGTTGAAGCATGTCCCTGTAGCACCATGCCCAGGGAGTCTCCGATGAGCAGAACCTCGATGCCGGCATTGCCTGCCAGGGTTGCCATGGTGGCGTCATAGGCGGTGAGGCAACTGAAGGGCTCTCCCGCTGCTCGACGTTCGTTCAACGTTCTGATGGTAATGGGGCGGGTCATGCATCCCTCGACGTTTGGCAGCCAATATGGCTGATCGAGTCTAGGGTCAGAGAGGCAGGCGCTTCAAGTCATTGGTGGGCGATGCTGACGGAAGCTGCCTCAATGACAGGCCACCGGGCAGGCGAAGTTCAGGGTCAATTTCCAGCATGGGCTGGACCACAAAGGCACGCTCGCATAGCCAGAGATGAGGCACGACAAGGCGTGGGAGATTGAGCACCTGGTCACCATAAAGCAGAAGGTCCAGATCCAGCGTACGTGGTCCCCAGTGACGCTTTCGTACACGCCGGTGACGCTGCTCCAGCGCCTGAAGCTGATCAAGCAGTGCCAGCGGAGAAAGCCGCGTCTCCAGCACCGCCACGGCGTTGACGAAGTCAGGCTGGTCCTGTGGACCGACCGGACGGCTGCTGTAAAGCGATGAGCGAGTCTTGAGCGTGGTCAGGGGCAGTCCTGCCAGATCCTCGAAAGCCATGGATACCTGCCGTTGAGGATGGTCCAGATTACTGCTCAGCCCGACCCACGCTCTGTGGCTCACTCCTGACCATCCCGTGGCGTACGACGTCTTCGGCGACGTCTGGGCTTGCGCGAGGGCATGGGCATGCTTTCAGGCGCATCGTCGTCGACAGCAATATCGTCCTGTCCCTGCTCGACCTTTTGCACCATCTCGCGCTGCTGGGTCTCGCTGGCTTCCTGAAAACGGGTCCACCAGAGCCCCAGGCCCGAGGCGATTTCACCGGCCGTTTCCCTGAGCAGCAAAAAGTCGTAGGCCGCGCGGAAACGTTGATGCGTCAGCGTCTGATAGGGCCGCTTGCCCCGCCTTCGCGGCAGCATCAGCTGCATGTCCCAGATTTCGCGCATGGGCAGGCTGAAACGCTTGGGAATGGACGTATGCTGCAGTTGACGGTTCAATACCTGCTGCGAGGCCTGCTGTGCAGCCGGGACAGGTGGAATGCCCTCATCGATCAACTGCGCCGTCTGGGCCACTGTGGCCGGCCAGAGTAGCGCCGCGTACAAAAAGGCCGGAGTGACCGGCTTGTCAGCACGGATACGCTCATCGGTGTTGATCAACGCCTGCTCGACCATTTTTTCAGCCCAGCTCAGCTGTGCAAACGATTCTTCGGTGCCCGGGAAGAGCATGGCAAAGAGTCCGTAACGCCTGAGCCCCTGATAGGTGCTCAGGGCGTAACCTGAAAGAAAGAGCTTGAGCACTTCTTCAAACAGGCGAGCTGATGGAATCTGCAGCAGCAGGGGAGCACAGTCCGCCAGCGGTGATTCCGTCTCGGGCGCCAGCGTGAAATCAAGCTTGCTGGCAAATCGCACGGCGCGAAGCATGCGAACCGGATCTTCCCGATAACGAAGATCCGGGTCTCCAATCAAACGAAGGACACGGTGCTCCAGATCTTCAAGGCCGCCGGTCCAGTCGTGAATGGCAAAATCGCGCACGCTGTAATAGAGCGCATTGACTGTGAAGTCACGGCGAAGCGCGTCCTCATCGACACTGCCCCAGACGTTGTCACGCAGCAAAAGTCCTTCTTCGGACTGTTGTGAGTGACGTTCGGCCATTTCGGTGTCATGGCCGCCACGAAAGGTAGTGACCTCAATGATTTCGCGCCCGAAGCGAACATGAACAATACGAAATCGTCGGCCGATCAAGCGGGCATTGCGAAAGACATTGCGAACCTGTTCTGGTGTGGCGCTGGTGGCAACATCGAAATCCTTGGGCACCTGCCCAAGAAGAGAGTCTCTGACACAGCCACCCACCAGATAGGCTTCAAAGCCTGCCTGGTTAAGACGATAAAGTACTTTCAGCGCATTTTCGCTGAGCATTCGTCGAGAAATTGGATGCTGGTCGCGGGGAAGAATGGTGGGCGTCAAGTTGAAGCCATGTTGACCTGATGAGAATTCCGGGGGCCAGTTCTATAAAGGCCATGGTGTCCCGATCTGTCTGCGTCCTGATATGTCGTAACGCCGATCAGAAGCCCAGTGTAGCCGAGCAGCAAAAGCTTGCAAAGCAGCCTGTCATACAAGTCAGGAATTGAGAATGAAAACGGGGAGACAATGTCTGTCTCCCCGCCCATCGTGCTGCCTTGTATTTTTCTTCGTGATGGCGCATCGCCCTGAATACGTACCATGTTCACCAAAGGCGATAGCCCGTGATCTCTTGTTGTTGTGCAGTAACGGCCGCGAACATCTCGTATTCAAAACAATCTTCCATGACGACAGCCAGCAGGCTGCTCCAGTGGTTTTGTTATTATTCCGGAGTGTCGCAGGGTTGTGTTGTTGTTGTTTGACAACGCTGCAGTGACATCGCGTTCTGGTAGTTGGAGGACGTTTATTGTTGTTATTAACCTCGTATGCCAGCGAGCCGTTATTGTTGTTATGAGCTCTTGGGCACGTTATTGACAGACTGTTCGTATTGTTATTGTTCGCAGTCGTCTGTCTGATCGGGGTCAGGCCATTGTTATTGTTATCAGCCGGTTCAAGCGATCACTATTATTCTTCTTCAGTCGCCTAATTATTTGCAGAACACGTGCCAGTTAAAAAATAAGTCTTTCTATTCATATGGTTACGAAGAAGAGTGCTGTTTGGGCTAGCCAGCGATAAGTTCAGTTACCTGACGCACCCCACTTTTGCACTATAAAGATGCATAAAAATGTCTTCGCGCTTTTTTTTGGTGCATTATCTTTGTTGGTTAGGGTCAGCATACGCGTAACGTGCAGTAAAAAAAGACGACGATGGTCGATATAGGTCAGTTTGATGTCGTGCGTTGAACATCCCTGATAGACAGATTGTGCGGTTGCCAATCCTCAAGAGCGGCTTTGAGCTGATCATTGACGTGTGCCTGGCGCAGTGCCGCGGGCGGTGATTGGCCCAGCAGTGTCAGCGCTTCATGCAGCAGGAGGCGCACGGCGTCAGGTTGAAGGGGGAGGGCAGGCGCCAGGTTCTGTTTGGAAAGCTTTTGCCCGTTTGCGGCAACCACTAGTGGAAGATGAAGATACTCGGGTGTGGGATACCCCAGTACCTGCTGCAGGCGAATCTGCCAGGGGGTGTTATCGAGTAAATCAGCACCGCGAACGATTTCTGTTACCCCCTGACGGGCATCATCGACCACGACCGCCAGCTGATAGGCCCATAGCCCATCGCGGCGCTTGAGTACGACATCCCCCAATTCAGGCAACGACCAGCGCTGATGGCCCAATCGTCGATCCTGCCAGCAGACTTCTGGCTCACCGAGATCAGTGCGAAGGCGCCAGGCGCACTCTCTTTCGGGATGCAGGGGCCCCTGGCGGCACCAGCCAGGATAAACCCTGAAACGCTGCCACTCCTTTCGAGAGCAGCTACAGGGATAGGCCGTGCCACGCGCGACAAGGGTGTCCAGCGCCATTTGATAGTCGCTGTCACGATGTCGCTGATACTCGATGGCCCCGTCGTGATAAAGGCCAAAGGCGTCGAGCTGCCGGAGAATGGTGTCGCTGGCGCCGGGGGGGCAGCGGGGAGGATCAATATCCTCGATTCTTAGCAGCCAGCGCCCATTTCGAGCCCGCACGTCCAGCCAGCTGGCCAGTGCGGCCAGCAGGGAACCAAAATGCAATGGCCCCGAAGGCGTTGGTGCAAAGCGACCAACGACCGCGGGGCCATGTTCAGCATGCCTTGTGCCCGGCATTCAGCCTCCGAGCTGTTTTTCCTTCAATTCCGACAG
The DNA here is from genome assembly GCF_002157205.1 of Kushneria marisflavi. Lineage (NCBI taxonomy): Bacteria > Pseudomonadati > Pseudomonadota > Gammaproteobacteria > Oceanospirillales > Halomonadaceae > Kushneria > Kushneria marisflavi. The sequence continues at coordinate 2,488,437 of NZ_CP021358.1, forward strand.
GGTTTTGCAATCCACACAGAGCGTGGCCGTGGGCCGGGCTTCGAGGCGTCGAATACCGATTTCGATGCCACAGGCTTCGCAAAAGCCATAGTCATCTTCATCGATGTTTTCGATGGTCTCGTTGATCTTCTTGAGCAGCTTTCGTTCGCGATCACGAGTGCGAAGCTCAAGATTGAAGCCTTCTTCCTGTGTGGCGCGATCGGCGGGGTCAGCGTAGTTGTTCGCATCTTCCTGAAGATGACGAACGGTACGATCGACCTCTGCCATCAGATCGTTTTTCCAGTTGAGCAGGATCTGGCGGAAGTGTGCCAGCTGCTTTTCATTCATGTACTCTTCGCCCGGCGCTGGCTCATAGGGCGTGAAGGTATCGGGCGACTGCGTCTCGGCTACTGCCATGGGAGATTGCCTCACTGCAGGTAAAGGCGATGCCGTAAGCCTGCAAGACTGTTCCTGATTACCGCATCGCATGATTCAGGGTAGAGCTATGTATAGGAAATCCATGCTGATTGCAAGCTGGTCTCAACAAAAGTCTGCAGGACTGGAAATCACCTCATGAGTGTAGTTCACACTGCACTATCGGCCGCAGGGGGGAGTTCATGAAACTACCGCCTCTTTGGTCGGGGGTGCTTATCGCGCGCTACAAACGTTTTCTGGCCGACATTCGTCTCGATGATGGGCGTGTGATCACGGCCCATTGCCCCAATACCGGCTCAATGCGCGCCGTTAATGTCCCCGGCTGTCGTGTATGGGTATCCTGGCATGACAATCCGAAGCGCCGTCTGCCATGGACGTGGGAGCTGATCGAGCTGCCGGATGGTGCGATGGCCTCCATTCATACCGGGCGTGCCAATGCACTGGTGCAGGAGGCCATCGAAAGTGGTGGCATTCTTCCCCTGGACAGGGAGTGGGCGCTGCAGCGTGAGGTCCGGGTCGAAGATTCAAGACTCGATTTTCGGCTGACGCCCGGGAGCGGCGAGGCCGTCTGGCTGGAGGTCAAGCAGGTGACGCTGAAGGAAGAGGGCTGTGGTTACTTTCCGGATTCCGTCAGTACCCGCGGGCGGCGCCATCTTGAAGCACTGATGGCCTTGCGAGCAGGTGGTGACCGGGCCGTACTGGTTTTTCTGGTCGCCCACAGCGGTATTGATGACGTTCGCCCGGCCGCACATCTGGACCCTGCCTACGCCCGCACCTTTGAGGGCGCATGCGAGGCAGGCGTCGAGGTCATGATGCTGGGCTGTGAGATTACCCCGGAGAAGATAACGGCCTGTCGCTTTCGCCGTCTTCACTAGGGTCAGGTGGCGCTGTCCGGGCCTTCCAGGTCACGGTCACGAAGATAGGTGATCCGGGTCTTGCCATGTGGTGCCGGGCGGCCGTCATCACCCATGTTGACGAAGACAATTTCGTCGATGGTCAGAATGTTTTTGTGGGTGATCTTGTTGCGCACCACGCAGTGCAGGGTCAGCGAGGTCTTGCCAAATCGGGTTGCGGTAATGCCCAGCTCGATAATGTCCCCCTGACGCGCGCTGGAGACGAAATTAATGGACGACATGTATTTGGTCACGACGCGCGAATTGCCCAGCTGAATGACGGCATAAATGGCCGCCTCTTCGTCGATCCATTTTAGAAGACTGCCGCCAAAGAGAGTGCCGTTGGGGTTGAGGTCTTCAGGCTTGATCCACTTGCGGGTATGAAAATTCATGTCCAGGCCTCGCTGAGGTCGCAAAATGATCAGGTCATGCTACCAAAGTCCAGGGTGTTCGAGCGCCGGATTTTATCGCCTGACCCTGAAAATGGCATCCTGGCCGAAAAGATTGGGCCAGCGCCGGTGACGCCACTGACCTTCCTTGCTGCCATTGCCCACTGCCCGGTCAGTAATGGTATGCCCCTGCATGCGACACAGATCGGAAAAGTCCCGGAAGGTCGACAGGTGGATGTTTGGGGTGTCATACCAGGCATGCGGCAGCGAGCGCGATACCGGCATGCGGCCCTTGAGTCCCAGCGACAGGCGGTGGCGCCACCAGGCAAAGTTGGGAAAGGCAATGATGCACTCATTGGCGACCCGCAGCATTTCATCGAGCATCAGATCAGGGCGTCTCAATACCTGAAGCGCCTGCGTCATGATGACCAGATCAAAGGCGTCGTCGGGGATATTGGCAAGTCCCTGGTCCAGATCCTGTTCGATGACATCCACGCCCTTTTCAAGACAGCGGGAAATGCCGTCGCTGTCGATTTCGAGTCCATAGCCTGTCACCTGTTTCTGCGCCGAGAGCGCCGCCAGCAGGGTACCGTCGCCACAGCCCAGGTCCAGAACGCGAGCGCCCTGAGGCACCCAGTCATAAATCAGTGCAAGATCAGCCCGCATTACGCATGGTCTCCGGCAGCACGTTCCACATCGTTGGCGATACGCGTCATGAAGCCGCCCAGCACGGCTTCGTAGCGCTCATTGGGTAGCAGAAAGGCATCATGCCCATGAGGGGAGTCGATATTGGCGTAGCTGACGTGCTTGCCGGCGCGAAGCAGGGCATCGACCAGTTCACGTGACCGGGCCGGTGCAAAGCGCCAGTCGGTCGAGAAGCTGACTACCAGAAAACGACAGCTTGCCGTCGACAGGGCCTGAGGCAGGTTATCATCGTGCTCGCCGGCCGGATCAAAATAATCCAGCGCCTTGGTCATCAACAGATAGGTGTTGGCATCAAAGCGTGTCGAGAAAGTGTCGCCCTGATAGCGTAGATAGGACTCCACCTCAAACTCGACATCGTAGCCGTAATTGAGGCTGTCGGTACGCAGGTCGCGACCGAACCTGGCGCCCATCGAATGTTCCGACAAATAGGTGATATGACCAACCATTCGTGCCAGTCGAAGGCCCTGCCTGGGCAGCGTTTGGTGTTCGCTGTACCAGCCATCAAAAAACTCGGGATCAGAGCGAATGGCCTGACGTGCGACCTCATTGAAGGCAATGTTTTGTGCCGAGAGGCGCGGTGTGGCCGCAATGACGGTGGCATTGGCCACGCGCTCTGGCAGGGTCATCGCCCACTGCAGCACCTGCATGCCACCCAGACTCCCGCCGACCACGGCCGCAAACTGCTGGATGCCCAGCCGATCGGCCAGCATCGCCTGGCTATGAACCCAGTCCGTCACGGTCATGAGCGGAAAGTCAGGGCCCCAGATGCGACCGGTGGCCGGGTTTTCGCTGGAAGGGCCAGTACTGCCGTGACAGCCCCCCAGATTGTTGACCGAAATCACGAAAAAACGCCGGGTATCAATGCTTTTACCGGGGCCGATATGAGCATCCCACCAGCCGGGCTTTCGGTCATCGACGTGATGATAGCCGGCGGCATGATGATGCCCCGACAGGGCATGGCAGATCAGGACCGCATTGCTGGCCGTTTCGTTGAGCGTACCGTAGGTTTCATATACCAGCTCAAAGGCTGGAAGTTCACGGCCGCAGGCAAGCATGAGGGGCGTATCGAAGCGGGCGACCTGCGGCGTTACCAGGCCAACCGAGGTAGAAGACAGTGTCTCGGGCATCAGCACTCAAATCCGGTCAGGCTGGGCAGGTCGAGATTGCGACCTGCCGTCGGAGTCGCACTGTAGCATATCGTTGCAGGAATCGGGGTGAGGTGCTGGCGGGAGGCTGCCGTGCGAGGACACGGCAGCCTTTCAAGACCTTAAATCAGCGGTGCCAGTGGTCCGGCAGCGCGGCTGAGTGCCCCGACCAGAAAACTGTCGAGTACGTTGATCAGCAAAAAGACCACGATGGGAGAAAGGTCGATCATGCCGATGGAAGGGATAACGCGTCGTACCGGTGCCATGACCGGCTCGGTGATCTGAAACACCAGCAGGGCGCCTGGGTGGCCGGACTGTGGGGCAACCCAGCTCAGAATGATCATGATGATCATCGCAAAGAAGTAGATTTTCAAAATGGCATTGACCACGCCGGCCAGCGCCGCCACCACCAGAAGGCCGATGGGCGGAAAGCCGAATATCGCCATGCAGATCAGGGCGATGCCTGCCATCTTGAACACCAGTGCGACCACAAGCGTTGCAATATCAATGGGTCCGGCCGGTCGCAGGATGCGCTGCACGGGGGCCACCAGAGGCGAGGTCGCCTTGACGATCGCCTGGCTGATGGGGTTGTAGTAGTCGGCACGTGAGGCGTGCAGCAAAAAGCGCAGCATCAGCACAAACAGATAAAGATTGATCAGGGTATTGACCAGCATGATGCCGGTATCGCCCAGTGCGCTCCCCATGGAGACTCTCCGTTATGTCGTCACAAGATGACTGATACAGTGAATTTACTGATCCCGCAGTTCACGTGCCAGCGATTCGGCGCGATCGAAGCAGGCCAGTGTGGCATCGTCCACCATTTTCTCGAAGCCGGCCTGCTCAAAGCTGGCAATGGCACGCTCCGTAGTACCTTTCGGCGACATGACCTGTTGCTTGAGCGTTTTCGGGTCATGTTCGCTTTCTTTTGCCATGTGGGCTGCGCCCAGCGCCGTCTGAATCGCCAGTCGTCGTGCAGTGTCGCGTGACAGTCCTCTTTCCACGCCCGCGTTTTCCATGGCTTCCAGCATATAGAAGAAGTAGGCGGGCGCGCTGCCGGCAATGGCGGTCACGGCGCTGAGCAGGGTTTCTTCTTCGACCCATTCGACAATACCAACGGCCGACAGCAGTTCGCCGGCCAGGGCGCGATGCGATTCGCCAAGGCCGGACGGTGCATAAAGACCGGTGGCGCCCTCACCGACCAGTGCCGGCGTGTTGGGCATGCAGCGCACGATCGGGAGGCTGTCATCGCCCAGCCACTGACCCAGCGTCTCAATGGTCAGGCCGGCGGCAATGGAAATGATCAAGGGGCGGCTGATCTGCAGGGCATCCTGCAGCGGTTCGCAGACCTGGCGCATGATCTGTGGCTTGACGGCCAGAATGACAACGTCGGCTTCACTGACCCCGGCGATATTGTCGCTGGTGGTTTGAATGCCGTAGCGCGCGCGATGCTGCTTGAGCATGTCTTCATCCGGCGAGGTGGCCGTAATGGCCTCTGCCGGGTAGCCGTTATCGATCAGGCCGCCGAAGATGGCGCTGGCCATGTTGCCGGCGCCGATGAAGGTCAATTGACTTGCCATGATAAGGGTCCTTGTTGTCGGGGGGATTCAGTCGCGGCTGCCGAAAATGGCCGTGCCCAGTCTGACCAGCGTGGCGCCCTCGTCAATGGCCGCCTCCATATCACCGCTCATGCCCATCGACAGGGTGTCCAGAGGCGCTTCAGGGTGACGCCGGGTCAATTCCTCGAAAAGCTCGCGTAGCCTGGCATGAGAAAGATGCTGTTGCGCCGGGTCATCGCTGGCGGCCGGAATGGCCATCAAGCCACGCAGACGTAGATTGGGCAGGGCCAATACCTGCTCTGCCAATGCCGACAGTGCTTCGGGCATCACACCCGATTTTGACTCTTCCCGGCTGATATTGACCTGCAGACAGATATCAAGCGCCCCCATGGCGGGCGGGCGGGCTTCACTCAGGCGTCGGGCAATCTTTTCGCGATCCACGGTATGGACCCAGCTGAAATGCTCGGCCACATCTCGCGTCTTGTTGGACTGAATCGCGCCGATATAGTGCCATTCAATGCCATCAAGATCTGTTAGCGAGCGCTGTTTCTCCAGCGCCTCCTGGAGATAATTTTCGCCAAAAAGGCGCTGTCCGACGTCAAACGCCGCACGCAGCATCGCCGCTGGTTTGGTCTTGCTGACCGCCAGTATCGCCGCACTGTCGGCTGGCCGGCCGGCATTAACAAGGGCCTGCTCAAGTCGGTGGCGCATCGCGACGATATTGCCTTTTATGGCGTGGCTCTGATCGGGGGTCGCGTGTGACTGCTGATCGCTCATGAGTGATCACTCTTTGTGACGTCCGGAACTGCGAACGCATGGATATTACCGAACTGCTGGCTTTTACGGCAAAACAGGGCGCCTCGGATCTGCATCTGTCGGCCGGTTTGCCTGCCATGATGCGCGTTGACGGCGAAATTCGTCGCCTCAACGCGCCAGCACTTGAACACGAGGACGTTGAGCGCCTTCTGATGGCGGTCATGAGTCAGCCGCAGCAGCAGAATTTCAGGGAGGCACTGGAACTCGACTTTTCTATCGATGTCCCCGGCGTCTCGCGCTTTCGTGTTAACGCCTTTCATCAGGACAGGGGCGCCGCTGGCGTTTTTCGTACCATTCCGGCTCATGTCCCCAGTCTTGAGTCACTGGGGCTTGGAGACGTTTTTCGGCGTCTTGCCAGCTGTCCGCATGGGCTTGTGCTGGTGACGGGACCGACCGGCTCGGGCAAGTCCACGACGCTGGCGGCCATGGTGGATCATATCAATGGGGCCCGAGCTCAGCACGTGCTGACCATCGAAGACCCTATCGAGTTTGTGCATCACTCCAGGCGTGCCCTCATTAACCAGCGCGAAGTGCAGCGCGACACGCATAATGTGGCCAGCGCCCTGCGCTCTGCCCTGCGTGAGGATCCTGACGTCATTCTGGTCGGAGAAATGCGCGACCTGGAAACCATGCGGCTGGCCCTGACAGCGGCCGAGACCGGCCATCTGGTATTGGCCACGCTTCACACTACCTCGGCGGCCAGAACGGTAGATCGTATCGTGGATGTCTTTCCTGGAGATGAAAAGGCGATGGTGCGTGCCATGCTGTCCGAGTCGCTTCAAGGGGTGATCTCCCAGCAGCTGGTCCGTCGTATCGGTGGGGGGAGAATTGCCGCCCACGAAATTCTGATCGCCACGCCTGCCATTCGAAATCTGATTCGTGAAGACAAGGTGGCGCAGATTTATTCGGCGCTTCAGACCGGTGGCGGGCTGGGCATGCAGACCCTGGACGCGGCCATGGCTCGACTGGCGGCCGAAGGATTGATCCTGCGTGAAGAGCATGGTGGGTAATCGAGTTTCTTGTGCGCCGATCACTCCCTTTGCACGTCAGTCAGCGTTCATATATCCCGCCCAGAATGCGTGGGCCTGCGGCGCCGGTAACAGAGGGCAGGTTACCCGCCAGGCCTTCCAGTCGTCGCCAGGCAAGCCAGGCAAAGGCACCGGCTTCCAGCCAGTCCGGCGACCAGCCCAGTGTTTCACATCGCTCGGTCCGGATCGGTGACAGTCTGACGCTCAGCGCCTTCATCAGGGCGATATTGTGCGCACCACCGCCGCAGGGAATGACACGGGCATCTGATTGCGTATCCGGGGGAAGATGGCGCTCCAGTTCGCGAGCGATACTTTCAACCGTCAGTGCCAGCAGCGTTGCCTGTACATCGGCGGGTGCTTCTTCCTTTAAATGGCTTTCCAGCCACGGCAGGTGGAAATGCTCCCGCCCGGTGCTCTTGGGCGGTGCACTTTCAAAAAAGGGATCATTTAAAAGACGTTCCAGCAGAGGCTTCTGACAGTGCCCCTGGGCGGCCCAGGCGCCATCACGATCAAAGCGTCCCTCATGATGGCGGGTATACCATCCATCCAGCAGGGCATTCGCAGGGCCGGTATCAAAGCCGACAACCGGAATGTCGCTCCCTTCAGGTGGTAGCAGGGTGACGTTGGCAAAGCCACCCAGGTTCAGCAGCACCCGCCATTGCTGGCGGTCACGAAAAAGAGCGTCATGAAAGGCAGGCGCCAGCGGTGCTCCCTGGCCGCCGGCGGCCAGATCACGCCGGCGAAAGTCGGCCACGACCCGACAGCCGGTCAGCTCGGCCAGTCGTGAGGGATTGTCCAGTTGCCATGTATAGGGAAATGAGCCGCCTGGTCGATGCTCGATGGTCTGTCCGTGGCTGCCGATGGCGGCGATGTCATCAATTGCAATGTCGCTTTTCTTGAGTAATGCGCTGACGGCCTGTGCCTGCAGACGGCAGAACGCCTCTTCGGTCTCGGCCAGAGTGTCGAAGGCTGCTTCCCTGGCGTGACACAGCTGCCATAGCTGTCGGCGCAGGGGTTCCGGCATGTCGATCCCCGTGGCTTCCCGGAGAACGGGGCGATGATGATTGTCGCACTCCACTAGCGCGGCATCGATACCGTCCAGGCTGGTACCGGACATCAGACCTATTACAAGACTCATCTGTTCACTCCTGCCGGGGCGGCCTCTGCGTTTGACGCCATGCTATCATGCCCCACATTTCCTGCTGCTCTTGCGCAGATCCTGCGAGAGGAGGGCAGCTGCAATCATCCAAATACAGGAGAGGCAGGTCATGACCGATGTTGCCGATGCGCTGGCGCTGATCAAGCGTGGTGTCCACGAGGTACTGGTAGAGGAAGAGCTCGAGAAAAAGCTCTCTCTGGAACGGCCCTTGCGCATCAAGGCTGGCTTCGATCCTACGGCACCCGATCTTCATCTGGGGCACACGGTACTCCTGAACAAGCTGCGCCAGTTCCAGGACCTTGGTCATGAGGTACTGTTTCTGATCGGTGATTTCACCGGGCGCATCGGAGATCCTACCGGCAAGAGCGTGACGCGAAAGCCCTTGACGGAAGAAGATGTCATGGCCAATGCGCGTACCTATCAGGAGCAGGTGTTCAAGGTGCTTCATCCCGAGCGCACGAAGGTGGTCTTCAATGCTCAGTGGATGGGGGCCATGTCCGCCGCGGATCTGATTGGCCTTGCCGCGCAGACTACCGTCGCCCGCATGCTGGAGCGCGATGATTTTGAAAAGCGCTATCGCGGCAATCAGCCCATCGCCATTCACGAATTCCTTTATCCGCTGATACAGGGTTATGACTCGGTCGCACTGGAAGCCGATATCGAAATCGGCGGCACCGACCAGAAGTTCAACCTGTTAATGGGGCGCGAGCTCCAAAAGCATTATGGGCAGACGCCGCAGGTGGTGTTGACCATGCCGCTGCTCGAAGGTCTTGATGGTGTGCAGAAGATGTCCAAGTCGCTGGGCAACTATGTTGGCATTACTGACCGACCGGGGGAAATGTTCAACAAGATCGTTTCCATGCCGGATTCTCTGATGTGGCGCTATTTCGAGCTGCTTTCGCTCAAGCCCATGGAAGAGGTCCAGACATTAATGAGTAATGTGGACAGTGGCGCCAACCCGCGCGATATCAAAATGGTGCTGGCGCGTGAGCTGGTGGCCCGCTTTCATGGAGAAGAAGCTGCCGCCAGCGCGCATCGCGCCAGCGGAAATCAGCTTAAGGAAGGCGAATTGCCGGATGATCTGCCGGAGGTCGATGTGGCTGTTGAAGACATGGCCGAGGCGCCCATCGCCTTGATCCTCAATCGTGCCGGCCTTGCCAATAACGGGGCTCAGGCCAGGGACATGTTGAAAAACGCGCGTGTCTGGGTGGATGGCAGCAAGGTTGAAGCAGGACATATGCTCGCTGTCGGCCATGATTATGTGATCCAGGCCGGTAAAAAGCGTTATGCCAGAGTCCGCTTGCACAAGGCATAAGCTGATTTTTGTACAGGTCATACATTTGCAGCAGTTTTGGTATAAAAAAATTGGACATGACCGCTACATTCAGATAACTTATACAAACACCGAGGCAGCGGACGCACGGAAGCGTTGCACCCAAGGAAGGGAAGCCTCGGTGTAAATTTCAAAACATCACCATGGATGGTGGTGTTTGAGGATCAGGATGATCCATGAAGCCCGCAGCTGATATCAGCTGCGGGCTTTTCTTTTATGTCAGGGAATTGCTGGAAACGCTCTTGCGCCGCAGCTCGTGTAAAGGTGTTGATAGTGGTTTGAAAGGCATCAGCAAATCTTTTTGAAAAAAGGGGTTGCGCGCTCGGGGTCTGATCTATAAAGTACGCATCCGCTGCCACGGAGCACACGGCGACGAGGCAGCGGGGAAGTTTGCAGGTGATTGTTTTGACTGAGGTTTTGGTCGCTCAATCAGGATTTCAAATCCAGCCGCCGACTTCCGGATCGAAAAAAAGAGGTTGACTTTTCGATTCAGGGCTGTAAAATGCCCACTCTCTCGAAGCAGCCGCCACGGCGACTGAGGCAACATCTTCGAGACGCTCTTTAACAAGTCGATCAGGCAATTTGTGTGGGCGTCTGGCTCGTGTGACACCAGTCACATAGATAATCGAGCAGACGAACACTCGTCAAGAGTACTAGTTTGACCTCGAGCCCGGATTGATTCGCCTTTCGGAACTGCTTTTGCAGGGCCGGATAAAGAATCTCAAAGCTTCAAAATAAACTGAAGAGTTTGATCATGGCTCAGATTGAACGCTGGCGGCAGGCCTAACACATGCAAGTCGAGCGGTAACAGGGGTAGCTTGCTACCCGCTGACGAGCGGCGGACGGGTGAGTAATGCATGGGAATCTGCCCGATAGTGGGGGATAACTCGGGGAAACCCGAGCTAATACCGCATACGTCCTACGGGAGAAAGCAGGGGATCTTCGGACCTTGCGCTATCGGATGAGCCCATGTCGGATTAGCTTGTTGGTGAGGTAAAGGCTCACCAAGGCTGCGATCCGTAGCTGGTCTGAGAGGATGATCAGCCACACCGGGACTGAGACACGGCCCGGACTCCTACGGGAGGCAGCAGTGGGGAATATTGGACAATGGGGGAAACCCTGATCCAGCCATGCCGCGTGTGTGAAGAAGGCCTTAGGGTTGTAAAGCACTTTCAGTGGGGAAGAAGGCATGATGATTAATACTCGTCATGAAGGACATCACCCACAGAAGAAGCACCGGCTAACTCCGTGCCAGCAGCCGCGGTAATACGGAGGGTGCAAGCGTTAATCGGAATTACTGGGCGTAAAGGGCGCGTAGGCGGCTTGCCAAGCCGGATGTGAAAGCCCCGGGCTCAACCCGGGAACGGCATTCGGAACTGGCAGGCTAGAGTGCAGGAGAGGAAGGTGGAATTCCCGGTGTAGCGGTGAAATGCGTAGAGATCGGGAGGAATACCAGTGGCGAAGGCGGCCTTCTGGACTGACACTGACGCTGAGGCGCGAAAGCGTGGGTAGCAAACAGGATTAGATACCCTGGTAGTCCACGCCGTAAACGATGTCGACCAGCCGTTGGACCCCTTGAGGGTTTGGTGGCGCAGTTAACGCAATAAGTCGACCGCCTGGGGAGTACGGCCGCAAGGCTAAAACTCAAATGAATTGACGGGGGCCCGCACAAGCGGTGGAGCATGTGGTTTAATTCGATGCAACGCGAAGAACCTTACCTGCTCTTGACATCCTGCGAATCTCCCAGAGATGGGAGAGTGCCTTCGGGAACGCAGAGACAGGTGCTGCATGGCTGTCGTCAGCTCGTGTTGTGAAATGTTGGGTTAAGTCCCGTAACGAGCGCAACCCCTATCCCTTTTTGCCAGCGGTCCGGCCGGGAACTTCAGGGAGACTGCCGGTGACAAACCGGAGGAAGGTGGGGACGACGTCAAGTCATCATGGCCCTTACGAGCAGGGCTACACACGTGCTACAATGGCCGGTACAAAGGGTTGCGAAGCGGCGACGTGAAGCCAATCCCATAAAGCCGGCCTCAGTCCGGATCGGAGTCTGCAACTCGACTCCGTGAAGTCGGAATCGCTAGTAATCGTGGATCAGAATGCCACGGTGAATACGTTCCCGGGCCTTGTACACACCGCCCGTCACACCATGGGAGTGGACTGCACCAGAAGTGGTTAGCTTAACCTTCGGGAGAGCGATCACCACGGTGTGGTTCATGACTGGGGTGAAGTCGTAACAAGGTAGCCGTAGGGGAACCTGCGGCTGGATCACCTCCTTAAACGACAAGTGCTCACGCGAACCAGCGCGTCCACACAAATTGCCTGATCGGATAGAGCGAAGATGCCTGGGTCTGTAGCTCAGTTGGTTAGAGCGCACCCCTGATAAGGGTGAGGTCGGCAGTTCGAGTCTGCCCAGACCCACCAACCTGTCGGGGCCTTAGCTCAGCTGGGAGAGCGCCTGCCTTGCACGCAGGAGGTCAGCGGTTCGATCCCGCTAGGCTCCACCATACAGCTCGGTGTCACAATCTCGCTCGATACTGATGAAACCACAGTCAAAAGTCATGATGATGACAATCATCGACATGATTTCTGACTGTCTTTTTGACAGTACGCTCTTTAACAATGTGGATCATGCTGACCTGTCGGTCGGTGAACACCTCATCTTCGGATGGGCGTTGTGACCCGGCCGGCAGACAACGTATAAATTTGCTGCGATACATAATGTCGTATGTATTTCAGTAAATGTCGTGTGATTGTGAGACCGGACCCCTTGGGGTTATATGGTCAAGCGATTAAGCGCACACGGTGGATGCCTAGGCAGTCAGAGGCGATGAAGGACGTGACAGCCTGCGATAAGCGTCGGTGAGGTGGCAAATGACCTGCGACCCGGCGATTTCCGAATGGGGAAACCCACTCATCACAAGATGAGTATTCATGAGCCAATACATAACTCATGAAGGCGAACCGGGAGAACTGAAACATCTAAGTACCCCGAGGAAAAGACATCAATTGAGATTCCCCCAGTAGCGGCGAGCGAACGGGGACCAGCCCTTAAGCAGTGCAACCGATAGGCGAACAGTCTGGGAAGTCTGACCATAGCAGGTGATAGTCCTGTAGCCGAAATCCGAGCATTGTGAAATCGAGTAGGTCGGGGCACGTGAAACCCTGACTGAACATGGGGGGACCATCCTCCAAGGCTAAATACTCCTGACTGACCGATAGTGAACCAGTACCGTGAGGGAAAGGCGAAAAGAACCCCGGCGAGGGGAGTGAAATAGATCCTGAAACCGTGTGCGTACAAGCAGTGGGAGCAGACTTGTTCTGTGACTGCGTACCTTTTGTATAATGGGTCAGCGACTTATTCTCAGTAGCGAGCTTAACCGAATAGGGGAGGCGCAGGGAAACCGAGTCTTAAATGGGCGACTTAGTTGCTGGGAATAGACCCGAAACCGGGCGATCTATCCATGGCCAGGATGAAGGTCAGGTAACACTGACTGGAGGTCCGAACTCAAGTATGTTGAAAAATGCTGAGATGAGCTGTGGATCGGAGTGAAAGGCTAATCAAGCTCGGAGATAGCTGGTTCTCCTCGAAAGCTATTTAGGTAGCGCCTCACGTATTACCACCGGGGGTAGAGCACTGTTTCGGCTAGGGGGCCATCCCGGCTTACCAACCCGAGGCAAACTCCGAATACCGGTGAGTACAGCGTGGGAGACACACAGCGGGTGCTAACGTCCGTTGTGAAAAGGGAAACAACCCAGACCGCCAGCCAAGGTCCCAAAATCCCGGTTAAGTGGGAAACGATGTGGGAAGGCACAGACAGCCAGGAGGTTGGCTTAGAAGCAGCCATCCTTTAAAGAAAGCGTAATAGCTCACTGGTCGAGTCGGCCTGCGCGGAAGATGTAACGGGGCTCAAACCGGGTACCGAAGCTGCGGGTGCATCCTTATGGATGCGCGGTAGAGGAGCGTTGTGTAAGCCTGCGAAGGTGTATCGTGAGGTATGCTGGAGGTATCACAAGTGCGAATGCTGACATGAGTAACGACAAGGGGAGTGAAAACCTCCCCCGCCGGAAGACCAAGGGTTCCTGTTCGACGTCAATCGGAGCAGGGTGAGTCGGCCCCTAAGGCGAGGCTGAAAAGCGTAGTCGATGGGAAACGGGTCAATATTCCCGTACCGGATGTTATTGCGATGGGGGGACGAAGAAGGCTAGGTGAGCCAGGCGTTGGTTGTCCTGGTAAAAGCGAGTAGGCCTGGGGATCAGGCAAATCCGGTCCTCTATAAAGCCGAGACGCGAGACGAACAGACTACGGTCTGGAAGTCACTGATGCCACGCTTCCGGGAAAAGCCTCTAAGCTTCAGATAACATGCGACCGTACCCCAAACCGACACAGGTGGTCAGGTAGAGAATACCAAGGCGTATGAGAGAACTCGGGTGAAGGAACTAGGCAAAATGGCACCGTAACTTCGGGAGAAGGTGCGCCGGCCAGGGTGACGGGACTTGCTCCCCTAGCCCTGACCGGCCGAAGAGACCAGGTGGCTGCAACTGTTTATTAAAAACACAGCACTCTGCCAACGCGTAAGCGGACGTATAGGGTGTGACGCCTGCCCGGTGCCGGAAGGTTAATTGATGGTGTTAGCCGCAAGGCGAAGCTCTTGATCGAAGCCCCGGTAAACGGCGGCCGTAACTATAACGGTCCTAAGGTAGCGAAATTCCTTGTCGGGTAAGTTCCGACCTGCACGAATGGCGTAATGATGGCCACGCTGTCTCCACCCGAGACTCAGTGAAATTGAAATCGCTGTGAAGATGCAGTGTACCCGCGGCTAGACGGAAAGACCCCGTGAACCTTTACTATAGCTTCACACTGGACGCTGATGTTACTTGTGTAGGATAGCTGGGAGGCTTTGAAACCCCGACGCCAGTCGGGGTGGAGCCAACCTTGAAATACCAGCCTGGTATCATCGGCGTTCTAACTCCGCACCGTGATCCGGTGTGAGGACAGTGTGTGGTGGGTAGTTTGACTGGGGCGGTCTCCTCCCAAAGAGTAACGGAGGAGCACTAAGGTACCCTCAGCACGGTTGGAAATCGTGCAATGAGTGCAAGAGCATAAGGGTGCTTGACTGCGAGACGGACATGTCGAGCAGGTGCGAAAGCAGGTTCTAGTGATCCGGTGGTTCTGTATGGAAGGGCCATCGCTCAACGGATAAAAGGTACTCCGGGGATAACAGGCTGATACCGCCCAAGAGTTCATATCGACGGCGGTGTTTGGCACCTCGATGTCGGCTCATCACATCCTGGGGCTGAAGTCGGTCCCAAGGGTATGGCTGTTCGCCATTTAAAGTGGTACGCGAGCTGGGTTTAGAACGTCGTGAGACAGTTCGGTCCCTATCTGCCGTGGGCGTCGGAAGTTTGAGAAGTGCTGCTCCTAGTACGAGAGGACCGGAGTGGACGCACCGCTGGTGTACCGGTTGTCATGCCAATGGCACCGCCGGGTAGCTATGTGCGGACGGGATAACCGCTGAAGGCATCTAAGCGGGAAGCCCCCTTCAAGATGAAACTTCCCTGGAGCCTCGAGCTCCCTGAAGGGCCCTCGAAGACGACGAGGTCGATAGGCGCGGTGTGTAAGTGCAGCAATGCATTGAGCTGACGCGTACTAATTGCCCGTGAGGCTTGACCATATAACACCCAAGTGGTTCGCATCACACGAAAACGTTGATGTAATGATCAGCATGATCCCGATTTTGACCCGCTGCTTTAAAGCAGCCGGTCTGCAGAATTGCCTGACGACCATAGCGTGCCGGCACCACCCGATCCCTTCCCGAACTCGGTAGTGAAACGGCTCCGCGCCGATGGTAGTGTGGGGTCTCCCCATGTGAGAGTAGGTCATCGTCAGGCACCCCTTCCGAACCCCGGTCCAATGGACCGGGGTTCTTTTATGTATGCTTGATAAAAACCGGCCATGAGCCGGCCGGCCCTGCCCGGTCACTGGCGTGACCGGCGGGCGAGGGCACCCCACCTCAGGACGTCTCGTTCATGGCCGTCAGCGCGGCGGTCAGGGCCGTCATCTCTGCCTCGGTGCCGATCGAAATGCGCAGCCAGTCCGACAGGCCGGGCGTACCGAAGTGGCGTACCAGAATACCGGCAGTTCGCAGCCGGGCGGCCACGTCGGCCGCCGGGTGACGTGTGGGCCGGACGAACAGGAAGTTGGCCCGTGAGGGCAGTCTTTAACAGCCGAGAATAACAGCGTTTCAGCTGGCTCTAATCGCTTCCACGGAAGAAACAAATGACTCTGATAATGGCCTTAAGACAACATTCCCGAGAAAGCATTATTGTATTGGGTCGCGAATTAATACCAACAAAAAAAGGCATCCTGATGGATGCCTTTTAACGAGCCATTATCACTGCAAATTTTTAGAATATTACGGCGATATCTGTAGCCAGCGAGTCAGTGCTTCACGATCAATGGCGTCACGATCAATTTTCAAATAAGCCACGTTTTCCTCCCTGACCACCAGTGCATCCTCAATGCCTGCAATGTTCTTGAGCTCTCTGCTGCACGCGCTACTGTTAGTAATTCTTTTTCCTTCCAGAGAAACAACTTCACTTGAAAGATGTTTGGGGGCGGTCATGTTCAAGATGGTCAAAAACCATAGTGCACCCAACGCAGCGGCAAAAAGAAAAACGGCATCGATACCGAAATGACCGGCCACTGCGCCTCCCAGACCACCGCCCACACTGGCGCCCAGAAACTGACTGGTAGAATACACACCCATGGCCGTGCCCTTGGCGCCGGCAGGTGAGAGTTTGCTGATCATGGAGGGCAGCATGGCTTCCATCAGGTTGAAACCGGTAAAAAATATCAATAACAGCAGAATCAATACCCATTTGGTTTGCGCTGTCTCACCAAGGCCTAAAAGTGCCAGTGTCATGGCCGCGACAGCACCCATGAAAATCTTTTTCATGTGACGATACTTCTCGGCTGCAATGATCAATGGCACCATGGCAAAAAAGCCGGCAGCCATAACGGGCAGATATACCCAGCCATGATACTGGGCATCGATTCCGAGGTTTTCGAGCCTGATGGGCAGTGCAATGAAACAGCCGGTCAAAATGGCATGAAGGGCAAAGATTGAAAAATTCAGGCGAAGAAGCTCGCTCTTGAACAGCATTTTTCTCAGTTGCCGAGGGTCTACCCCAACATCACGATGCTGCCTTGCCGGTGCAGAGGGTACGAGTCGCCATAAAATCAGAAGGCCAACAAGAGCCAGCAGGGCGGTGCTCCAGAAAACGCCTGAAAGTCCAAAGACTTCTGCCAGAAACGGCCCCAGCGCCATTGCCAGGCCAAAGGCAACGCCAATACTCATCCCGATGGCTGCCATGGCGGTGGTTCTCGTTTCCTCTCTCGTCTTGTCTGCCAGCAATGCCATCAGTGCGCCGGCAATGGCACCGCTACCCTGCAAACAGCGCCCGGCGATTACGCCGTAGATGGTGGTTGAAAGCGCTGCCATGACGCTGCCTGCGAAAAAGAGCAGCAACCCAAGAGCAATGATCTGCTTGCGGCCCAACCGGTCAGAGAGGGTGCCAAAGGGAATCTGGAAGATGGCCTGCGCCAGACCATAGCCTCCCAATGCAATACCAATCAGAAAAGGCGTCGCGCCTTCCAGGTCTCTGGCATAGAGGGCGAGCACGGGCAATACCATGAAAAGGCCCAGCATGCGAAAGGCATACAGCATGCCCAGGCCTGCAATGGCGCGGTATTCGCCTGCGTTGAGTGAAATATGTTTCATGATTCTCCGAAAACCCTGTGACAGGGCATCATTTTAACGGTCTGACAGGCCTGCAGGAAATTGACATGCCGTTCAGCAGCAAATGGATAGGGCATGGAAACTCGGCAAGGTGATCCGGGCAGAAAGGGGAATCCCCTTGTGACGAATGGAATTGATGAAAGGTTCCATGTATCATGCCGCGGTGTTTTGTCGCATTGGTTCAGTGCTTTTCACCTGCCGTTTTTAACTGCTGCCCCTACAGAATGCTTGTCGCACATGGGTTGATGGCGAAGTGTTCACTTACCTGAAGGCCCTTTTGGTAGATGCTTTCTAATGCCAAGGTCTAAATAAGCTTTTGTCACAGCACTTGAAGTCAATAGGTGAAAAACTGAACAATAGCAGTGGTAGCTTATAGCACCATGCAGGGCTGTCATGCCTGCCGCTTTCAGCCAGTCAGATGACTTCCATGTCACCTCCGTGCTGTGAGCCGTCAAGGACGGGAAATATCTGTCCAGGACAGTCACTTCCAACGATAAAACCATCAGGCACCCCTGCAATGTCAGACTGTCTGACGTGGTAAATGCCATCCGTGAGCGTTGCTGTCAGACCGTGATCGGACACGGGCAGGTACCTGTCACGCATTTCCGGCCCTCCGGCCGGACAAAAGCGAAGTGTTCAAGCTGGCCGTTCAAGAGAGCGTGAGATGAGAAAATGGAACTATCCAGACATTCTTAAAAGGGTGTCACTGCTTGCTACTGTCGCACTTGTGCTCAGTGGTTGTACGGGATCAAGTCTCCTCGATCCCAAGGGGCCGGTTGGCGCTGAACAAAAATACCTGATCATGACATCGTTCTTCCTGATGATGATCGTGGTCATTCCCGTCATTGTCATGACGCTTTTGTTCGCGTGGCGTTATAACTACATCAAGAATGCAAAGTACTCGCCCAACTGGTCTCACTCCAACAAGATTGAAGTGGTTGTCTGGGCTATCCCGCTGGCGATCGTTTTCATTCTGAGTGTTTTGACCTGGCGCAGTACGCATGCCCTTGATCCACATCGCGTGCCGGAATCCGACAGGGATCCCATCGTCGTTGAGGTCATGGCACTGGACTGGAAATGGCTGTTCATCTATCCGGAGCAGGGAATCGCGTCGGTCAATGAGCTGGCCTTCCCGGTCGATACACCGATCGAGTTCCGGGTGAGCTCCGAGAGCGTCATGAACTCCTTCTTCATTCCGCAGCTGGGCAGCCAGATCTATGCCATGGCAGGGATGGTAAATACCGTTCATCTGCTGGCTTCCGAAGAAGGCACCTACCCTGGCATGTCGGCCAACTACAGCGGCCACGGTTTCAGCGGTATGCACTTCAAGGCACTGGCAACGTCGGATGAAGGTTTCCAGCAGTGGGTCGAAAGCGTTCGACAGTCTTCGGAAACCCTGCAGCAGGACAGTTTCGATGAATTGGCCAAGCCCAGTCGAGACAATCCGGTCGAGTACTTCTCTACCGTCACGCCTGGCCTGTATACCGATATTGTCAACAGTTACATCACGTCGGGCGATAGCTCGCATCATGGGGCTGAGGAGTAAACATGTTCGGCAAACTTACTATTGAAGCCGTCCCCTACCATGAACCCATTGTTATGGTGGTTCTTGGTGTCGCGGGACTGCTGGGGTTGGCCATCGTTGCCGCCATCACCTATTTCAAGAAATGGGGCTATCTCTGGAGAGAGTGGATTACCTCCGTGGATCACAAGCGCCTGGGCGTGATGTATATCATCGTTGCCATTGTCATGCTGATCCGTGGTTTTTCCGATGCCATCATGATGCGCTCCCAGCAGGCCATTGCCTCCGGGGGAGCAGAGGGCTATCTGCCACCTGAACACTATGACCAGATCTTTACCGCTCACGGCGTCATCATGATCTTTTTCATGGCCATGCCGTTCATGGTGGGTCTGATCAACATTGTGGTGCCGCTTCAGATCGGCGCTCGTGACGTGGCCTTTCCGTACCTGAACTCGCTGAGTTTCTGGCTCACGATGGCTGGTGTCATTCTGGTCAACGTGTCTCTGGGTGTGGGCGAATTTGCTGCTACAGGCTGGCTTGCCTATCCGCCGTTGTCCGATATTCAGTACAGTCCGGGCGTAGGCGTGGATTACTGGATATGGAGTCTACAGATATCAGGTATCGGTACCCTGCTGACCGGCGTGAACTTCTTCGTCACCATTCTGAAAATGCGTGCCCCGGGCATGACGCTGATGAAAATGCCGATGTTTACCTGGACATCGCTTTGCAGTGTTGTGCTGATCATTGCCGCTTTCCCGATCCTGACGGTCACCATCGCGTTGCTGACGCTGGATCGCTACATTGGTACCCATTTCTTTACCAATGACATGGGTGGCAACCAGATGATGTACGTCAACCTCATTTGGGCCTGGGGGCATCCGGAAGTTTATATTCTGGTCCTGCCTGCCTTTGGCATTTTCGCTGAGGTTGTTGCGACCTATTGCAAGAAGCGTCTGTTTGGCTACACCTCCATGGTCTACGCCACGGTCGCCATCACTGTGCTGTCGTTTGTCGTCTGGCTGCACCACTTCTTCACGATGGGTGCCGGTGCCAACGTCAATGCCTTCTTTGGTATTGCCACAATGATCATTGCGATCCCGACCGGGGTCAAAATCTTCAACTGGCTGTTCACCATGTATGAAGGTCGCGTTCAGTTCACTGTTCCGATGGCCTGGACGCTGGGCTTTCTTATCACCTTCACGATCGGTGGAATGACCGGGGTGCTGCTGGCCGTACCGGGCGCTGACTATGTGCTCCACAACAGCCTGTTTTTGATTGCCCACTTCCATAACGTCATCATCGGCGGTGTTGTATTCGGTTACCTGGCAGGTTTCACCTACTGGTTCCCGAAAGTGTTCGGATTCAAGCTTGATGAAAAGCTTGGCAAGGCTTCTGTCTGGTGCTGGATCGTGGGCTTCTTCACGGCCTTCATGCCGCTGTATGCACTTGGCTTCATGGGCATGACACGTCGTCTGAACAGCTATGACAATCCGGACTGGCATTTCCCTCTGATCGTTGCTGCCATTGGTGCCGGCATCGTTGCCTGCGGTATTGCCTGCCAACTGCTGCAGCTCTTCGTCAGCATCAAGAATCGTCATCAGAACATCGATGAGACTGGTGACCCGTGGGGCGGTCGTACGCTTGAATGGTCCATTCCTTCACCGGCACCCTTCTACAACTTTGCGCATATTCCCGTTGTAGAAGAGCGTGATGCCTTCTGGCACATGAAGGAAAACGGCGTCAGTGAACAAAAGCCTGCCGAATATCATGACATCCACATGCCGAAAAATACCTCGGCCGGGTTCTTCATCGGCATCATAGCCGCGGTATTCGGGTTTGCACTGATCTGGCATATCTGGTGGCTGGCGATTGCTTCGGCTGTAGGCATCTTCATCACCATCGTGCTGCGTACCTTCAACGACGATATTGACTATTACGTTCCTGCTGCCGAAGTCGAGCGCATCGAAAGTCAGCGTTATCAAAAATTGTCAAATCAGGCGTAACACATGTCGACTCAATCAATGACCAATCAGGACGCTCATGCCCACGGGCATGAGCACCATGAGCATGAACATCATGATCCGGTAGCGACCAGAGTCTTTGGTTTCTGGATCTACATCATGAGCGACTGCATACTGTTTGCATCCATCTTTGCAACCTATGCAGTGCTTGGCACGAACTATGCCGGCGGCCCCACCTCGCATGAGCTGTTCGAGCTGCCCTTTGTTCTGGTAGAAACCTTTGTACTGCTGGCCAGTAGCTTCATGATCGGGCTTTCAACCCTTGCCATGAACAAGGGCAATCGTCAGGGCACCATGCTCTGGCTGGCGCTGACCCTTGTACTGGGTATCGTGTTTGTCAGTCTCGAGATCTACGAGTTCCATCACTTCATTTCTGAAGGGGCGGGGCCTCAGCGTAGTGCCTTCCTGTCGTCGTTCTTTACGCTGGTAGGTACGCACGGTCTGCACGTCACTTCCGGGTGTATCTGGGCCATCGTTTTGTTGATTCAGATTGCCACCAGGGGTCTGACCGACATGAACCGATCGCGTCTGATGTGTCTGAGCCTGTTCTGGCACTTCCTGCACATCATCTGGATTTGTGTATTCACCATCGTCTATCTGATGGGGGCCATTTAATGTCCAATCAGCATCAATCACCGGAAAGTCACGATCATGGCAGCGTCAAGTCCTATACCACGGGCCTGATTCTTTCCATCATCCTGACCATTATTCCCTTTGGTCTGGTCATGACCGGCGCACTATCGGGTATGACAACGCTTGCGATCATCATGATCATGGCGGTCGTACAGATCGTGGTGCAGGTCATGTACTTCCTTCATCTCAATGAAGACTCAGGGCCACGCTGGAACATGATCTCGCTCTGGTTCACGATTCTGATCGTGGCCATCGTGGTAGTGGGCTCGCTGTGGATCATGTTCCATCTCAACCATAATCTGATGGTAGGGATGTAAGAAGTCTGACCCGATGCTCAAAAGATATCTCCTGCTAACGAAGCCGGGCATTGTCTTCGGCAATCTGATCTCGGTAACAGGGGGATTCTTTCTGGCCTCGAAAGGAAGCATCGACCTGCTGTTGTTTTTCGCCACCGTTATCGGGGTGTCGCTGGTCGTTGCTTCCGGTTGTGTGTTCAACAATGTCATTGATCGTGACATTGACGAATACATGGCGCGCACGCAAAAGCGTGCGCTTGTCGAAGGCACGATCGATGTTCGCTCTGCGCTGATCATGGCCTGCCTGCTGGGTACAGCAGGCTTTTTACTTTTATTGATGGTGGCTAATCCGCTGTCTGCGGGTGTGGCCCTGTTCGGCTTTGCCATCTATGTTGGCGCCTACAGCCTCTGGCTCAAGCGTCACTCGGTCCATGGCACGCTGATTGGTAGCCTGTCCGGTGCGGCACCGCCAGTCATCGGATACTGTGCCGTCAGCAATCAGTTTGACCTGGGGGCATGGCTGGTACTGCTGATTTTCAGCCTCTGGCAGATGCCGCATTCGTATGCGATTGCCATTTTCAGGCTGGAAGACTATCGGGCCGCTTCCATTCCCGTGCTCTCTGTTGCGAAGGGGGTGACGACGGCCAAACGCCAGACAGTTGCCTATATTGTGGCCTTTGGGGTGGCCGCCACGCTTTTGACGTTTACGGGGTATACCGGCTACGTCTATCTGGTGGTGATGACCGTCATGACGCTCTACTGGCTTTATATCGCCGTTGCTCGTTATCACCAGGGGGATGATGGCCGTTGGGCCCGTCAGCTCTTTGGTATCTCAATACTGGTCGTCACGGTATTGAGTGCGGTGATGGCCATCGACTATCAGAAGTCTGCACCGGAAACCACAACGGCGCAGCGTGATCTGCCGGTGTCTCTCAACGTTTAGTCCATTCAATGCTGTATTGACGTCCTCGTCGATCAGCATTGTCTTTTCCATCCTCCCTGATGCCATTCCCCTGCCTTGCTGCGGTGCTGTAGCCATGCGACATGATGTCCCGAGGCTTTCACTTTTCCGCTTGAATGCTCTAACTTCATAGTTTCCGTGACTATCCAGAACCCAAAGCAGGAGAGCCAAGCCAATGCTGGGGTTTGAAGCTTTAGACCTGGCGAGATTTCAGTTCGCCTTTACCGTTTCCTTTCATATCCTTTTTCCCGCTTTTTCGATCGGTCTGGCAAGCTACCTGATGGTGCTGGAAGGACTGTGGTTAAAAACAGGAAATGAGATTTACCATAATCTGTACCGTTTCTGGGTGCGTATTTTTGCTGTGGTTTTCGGGCTGGGGGTGGTCTCCGGCGTGGTCATGGCTTATCAGTTCGGCACCAACTGGAGTGGCTTTGCCGAAAGGGCGGGGGACATCACCGGGGTGCTGTTGACCTATGAGGTGTTGACGGCCTTCTTCATGGAAGCCGGCTTCCTCGGAATCATGTTGTTTGGTGAAGGACGGGTCAGCAAGCGACTGCACTTCTCGGCGACCTGCCTTGTGGCTATCGGTACGCTGATTTCCATGACCTGGATTCTGATGTCCAACAGCTGGATGCAGACTCCTGCCGGATATGAGGTCATTGATGGACGCTTCGAGCCTGCGAACTGGCTTGAAATCATGTTCAACCCCTCCTTTCCCTATCGCATCGTCCATATGGGGCTGGCTGCCTTTATCTCGGTCGGTTTCGTTGTGGGTGGGGTTGGTGCCTATCACCTGCTGCGCGATCGCCGTGATCAGGCGGCGCGCAAGATGTTCTCCATGGCCATGTGGGCCATTCTGGTAGCGCTGCCGGTGCAGATCATTGCCGGTGACATGCATGGCCTCAACACGCTGGAACACCAGCCCGCCAAGGTGGCGGCGATGGAGGGGCACTGGGAAAACGAGCCGGATGAGAAAGGGATGCCGCTGGTACTGTTCGCCCTGCCAAGCATGGATGATGGTGCCAACCACTTTGAGCTGAAGGTCCCCTATGCCAGCAGCCTGATCCTGACCCATACCCTTGATGGCAAGATTCAGGGGCTCAAGGACTGGCCGCGTGATGAATGGCCTGATGTGCCACTGGTGTTCTGGAGTTTCAGAATCATGGTAGGTCTGGGCATGTTGATGCTCGGGATGGGGGTTGTCGGTCTCTTCCTGCGCTGGAGAGGACAGCTCTACGAGGCGCGCTGGTTCCAGCGGATTGCGCTGTTTACGACCCCCGTAGGATTTATCGCCCTGCTGGCTGGCTGGATTACGACAGAGGCCGGTCGTCAGCCCTGGGTGGTCTACGGCATGCTGCGCACCGAGGATGCTGTTTCGACGCATAGTGTGGCCAGCATGATGACAACGCTGGTCGGTTTCATGGTGGTCTATGCCATTATCTTTGGCATCGGGATCTACTACATGCTGAGACTGATCAAATCCGAGCCGATGAATATGGTGCCTTCCGGTGGTCCGGGCCATGAACGTCAGCCCAAGCGGCCAATGTCGGCAGCCGACGGCAGTTTCGAAGAGCAAAATTGATTGGGAGCCATGAGCAATGACAATTGACCTGCCAGTCATCTGGTATCTGCTGATCGGTTTTGCCGTCGCCATGTACGTCATGATGGATGGCTTCAGTCTTGGTGTTGGGATCCTGTTTCCCTTCATCAAGGGTGATGAAAATCGCGATGTCATGATGAATACCGTGGCACCGGTGTGGGATGGCAACCAGACCTGGATGATTCTTGGGGGCGCCGGTCTTTATGGTGCCTTCCCGCTGGCCTACGCGGTGATTCTGCCGGCCATGTATCTTCCCCTGATCCTGATGCTGTTGGCGTTGATCTTCAGGGGAATTGCCTTTGAGTTTCGCTTCAAGTCCAACCGCTCTCGCAAGTGGTTTGACCTTGCCTTCAGTGGTGGCGCCATGGTGGCAACCTTTAGTCAGGGCGTTGTGCTAGGGGGGATCGTCAATGGTTTGTCGGTGTCGGAGCGTGCCTATCAGGGTGGAACCTTTGACTGGTTCTCGCCATTTGCCCTGTTTACCGGGTTGGCGCTCATGGCCGGGTATGCGCTGCTGGGCGCCGGTTGGCTGATCATGAAGACGGAAGGCGATCTACAGAATCGGTTTTACCAGCTGGCCCGTCCGCTGACACTGCTGCTGGTGGCTTCCATGATCGTGATCAGCGTCTGGACGCCGCTTTCCAATGGACGTATCGCCGAGCGCTGGTTTACGTTCCCCAATATTGCATGGTTTGCTCCGGTGCCGATTCTGGTCGCGTTGCTCTCCTGGAGTATCTGGAACGGTGTCACGCACTCCCATGAGCGTCGGCTTTTCTTCAAGGTGCTGGGCCTGTTTTTCCTTGGGCTCTCGGGACTGGTCATCAGTTTCTTCCCCTTGATCATTCCGCCGAACATTACCCTCTGGGATGCGGCTTCGGCGCGCGCCAGCCAGTCGTTTCTGATCGTGGGGTATGTGATTCTGGTGCCTATCGTGCTCGCCTATACGGCATACAGCTACTATGTCTTTCGAGGCAAGGTGCGCCATGGCGAGGGATATCACTGAGATCAAATCGCGCGTTCGGAGATTACAAAGGGTACCCAAAGGGGTACCCTTTTTGTTTTCGTGCCTTGCACAGGGTTTTAAAGAACAATGCCGTCGTGCAGGCGGATACAAGGGTTTCAGGATATGAACGCAATTCCATGAGTGTCAGCGATCTGATCAGACTGATGAGCGATGGTGCCTTCCATTCAGGTGAGGCGCTGGGCAAGGAAATCGGGGTGTCGCGGACAGCGGTGTGGAAACAGCTGCGCAAGCTCGAGGGGCTGGGGTTGTCTGTCGAGACTGCAAGAGGATGCGGGTATCGTCTTCTTGATCCGCCGGAGCCTCTTCGCGGAGGTGACATTGTAGCCAACCTGTCGCGCACGGCGCGCCAGCATCTCAGACATCTTTTTGTGGAGGATTCGATAGGCTCCACTAACACCTTCCTGCTGGAGCGCTTTGCTCAGGGGGCCGGTCATGCAGAGGTGTGCCTTGCTGAATGGCAGAGCGCCGGACGTGGTCGGCGCGGTCGATCGTTTTACAGTGAGTGGGGTGGCAACATTCACTTCTCCATCGGCTGGCAGTTTGAAAGCGGGGTAGGGGCCCTTGAAGGGCTGAGTCTGGCGGTCGGTGTGATCATGGCAGACCTATTATCAAATCAGGGTGTGGACATTCAGTTGAAATGGCCCAATGACCTGCTGGTGTCGACGTCTGAGGGCGTCTCCAAGCTAGGGGGGGTTCTGGTCGAGGTTCGAGGGGATACTTCCGGGCCCTGTCAGGTGGTCATCGGGGTAGGGGTCAATATTCGGCTTTCCGAACAGGGGCAGGCCGGTATCGGGCAGTCGATTGCGACACTTTCCGAGCTGGCACCTCATGTTTCACGCAATGTGCTGGTCAGCGCCATGATCGAAGCGCACATAAAAATGCTCGAGCGTTTTGAGCAGACCGGGTTTGCCGCGTGGCGTGATCGGTGGAATGCTTATCACGTTTATCAGGGCAGGGCGGTTCGAATCTATCAGGGTAATACCGTCAGTGAGGGGGTCGCGAAGGGCGTGGATGATACCGGTAATCTGATGGTCAGCATCGGTGGTGAGGACAAGCGCTTTGCCGGTGGCGAAGTCAGTTTGCGTGGCGGCTCATGATTCTGGATCTGGATATTGGCAATACGCTGTCAAAGTGGCGCCTCAAGGATCGTGATACCAGCAGCATCCGCGCCCGTGGTGCGATGTGGACGCGGGATGAATGGCGGTCAGGTGCGGATATCCCCGATCTGGAGATTGTTGATGTCATTCGTATCTCCAACGTGGCCCGTCAGGATGTGCTGGAAGACACGGTCAGGCTTTTGAAGCGACGCGTTGGCGCCATTCATGTCGCGCACTCCACGCCCGAGGCGCTTGGTATCCGCAATGGCTACGAGACGCCCGAGCGGCTGGGGGTGGATCGCTGGCTGGGGGTGCTCTCGGGATATCAGCTGACGGGAGGATGTTGCACCGTGGATTGTGGCAGTGCCATTACCATGGATGCCGTCCTGCCCAGCGGCCAGCACCTCGGCGGGTATATCATTCCAGGGCTTCGACTCATGAAGGAGAGTCTCAAGCTGGGAACCCGCAAGATAGTGATCGATCCTGAAGAGGAGGCTCTTCATGCGCTGTCGCCTGGCACCAATACCGTGGACGCTGTCAATCATGGGGTCTTTATGGCGGCCATCAGTGCCATCAACCGCCTCTACATGGAGCTCTGTGACAGTCAGAACATGGCGTTGCCGTTATTGATTACCGGTGGCGATGCTCCACTGATTTCAAAAGGTCTCCGCTTGCCGCATGCCTGCTGGCCGGACATGGTTTATGCGGGTCTTGAGGTGCTTTTTCCATTGACCCCGGATGAGAAACGAGGACTGCTGGCCGGCATGCCTGAAGTGATGGTGCCAGCTGATTTGACGGAAATGCGCAAGGCGCTTGCGTTTACGCAAATGCTCTGACAGAATGCGCCGCGTTCCATGAGGCAAGGCATTCGAGTTAAATGGAACGAGGGCTTGACAGCCCGTCTTGGATCGGTATAATTTGCCGCCAAGTTGGAGGGATTCCCGAGTGGCCAAAGGGAGCAGACTGTAAATCTGCCGCGCGAGCTTCGGAGGTTCGAATCCTCCTCCCTCCACCAAGATTTTTTTCGGCCGCTTAAAGAGGGGTTGAAAGATTGGGTAAGCGGGCATAGTTTAATGGTAGAACCTCAGCCTTCCAAGCTGATGATGCGGGTTCGATTCCCGCTGCCCGCTCCAGTTGTGTAAAGGGTTATGCTCATGTAGCTCAGGGGTAGAGCACACCCTTGGTAAGGGTGAGGTCGACGGTTCAATTCCGTCCATGAGCTCCATTCAGGGTGAGCCGTTAAGGGTCGCCCTTTTTAGTCCGGTGTGGGTTGTCGTGCATCGGGCTTTTTGGTATCGTGCATGCCGCTCGCAAAGGCGTTCACGACGACGATGTTACAGGCCAGTGGCTCAATTGGCAGAGCAGCGGTCTCCAAAACCGCAGGTTGGGGGTTCGAGTCCCTCCTGGCCTGCCAGTCTTCCTCAGATTGGCAGCTTTTGTGTGTAAATCGATTGCCGCACTCCTGAGGAGTTTTCTTCCCCATGAAACAGACCGCCGAAGTGCAGGATACCCGTTTTGATGCGCTCAAGTGGGCTGCTGCTGTGGTGCTTGTCGCTGTTGCGGTAGCGGGTAATGTCTATTTTGCCGATCAGCCGATGATCTATCGAGTGATCGGCGTTGTCGTGCTGGTAGTGGCAGCTCTGGGTATTGCACTGACGACCAGCAGGGGTCGCGAATTGACCTCGCTTGCCAGAAACGCGAAGAAGGAAATTCAGCGTGTTGTCTGGCCCACCCGCCAGGAAACCTTTCAAACGACCGCTATCGTGCTGGGCGCAGTTGTCATTGTAGGCCTGTTGCTCTGGCTGATTGATATGTTCTTCGGTTGGCTGGTGTCGACTCTTATTGGTTAGGAGCTTGCATGACTAAGCGCTGGTACGTTGTCCACGCCTATTCCGGTTTTGAAAAACAGGTCATGCGTTCACTGATTGAGCGTGTGAAGCTTTACGAAATGGAAGACCACTTCGGCGAAATTCTGGTGCCTACGGAAGAAGTCGTCGAAATGCGCGATGGGAAGCGTCGCAAAAGCGAACGCAAGTTTTATCCTGGTTACGTGCTGGTTGAAATGGCGATGGATGACCGCAGTTGGCACCTCGTTAACGAAACACCTCGGGTAATGGGGTTTATCGGCGGAACGCCTGAAAAACCTGCTCCCATTACGCCGAACGAAGCAGAAGCCATTCTGCGTCGTGTACAGGATGGTACTGAAAAGCCACGTCCCAAGACCATGTTCGATGCCGGCGAAACCGTCCGGGTTGCCGATGGTCCGTTTGCAGACTTCAATGGCGTGGTCGAAGAAGTCAATTATGAGAAGAGCCGTCTGCAGGTCAGTGTTCTGATCTTTGGGCGCTCGACACCCGTTGAACTCGAGTTCTCGCAGGTCGAGAAGCTCTAGTCTTCATGGGTGCTGGTGATGCAGCAACGCTGCATCGATAGTCGGGGGAGCCGCAAGGCGCTATTACCCAATCGGAGTTCATCATGGCCAAGAAAGTTCAGGCTTACATCAAGCTGCAGGTTGCAGCGGGTAAAGCCAATCCCAGTCCGCCGGTAGGTCCGGCACTCGGTCAGCACGGCGTCAATATCATGGAATTCTGCAAGGCGTTCAACGCAGAAACCCAGGATATGGAAGCCGGTCTGCCGACGCCTGTCGTCATCACCGTCTATTCCGACCGCAGCTTTACGTTCATCACCAAGACGCCCCCGGCGCCGGTGCTGCTCAAAAAGGCTGCAGGCATCAAGTCCGGTTCTGGTGAACCGAACAAGAAGAAGGTCGGTACAGTCACGCGTGAGCAGATTGAAGAAATCGCTCGCACGAAAGAGCCTGACCTGACGGCTGCCGATCTTGAAGCTGCACTGCGTACCATTGCTGGTACTGCTCGCAGCATGGGCCTGAACGTGGAGGGTCTCTGATCATGGCCAAGCTTTCCAAGCGTATGAAGCTGATTCGCGACCGTGTTGATGCTTCGCGTGTCTACAGTGTTGATGAAGCGACTGCACTGCTGTCCGAGATTTCCTCCGTGAAATTTAAGGAAAGTGTAGAAATCGCCGTCAACCTGGGTGTCGATCCGCGTAAATCGGATCAGGTTGTTCGTGGTGCTACCGTACTGCCCAACGGCACTGGTCGTGACGTTCGCGTTGCGGTCTTTGCTCAGGGCGCAGCGGCTGATGCGGCTCGTGAAGCCGGTGCCGAAATCGTTGGCATGGACGATCTGGCAGCAGAAGTCAAAAAGGGCAACCTTGACTTTGATGTTGTTATCGCAGCGCCGGATGCCATGCGCGTCGTCGGTCAGCTGGGCCAGATTCTGGGTCCGCGTGGCCTGATGCCCAACCCCAAGGTTGGCACCGTGACGCCTGATGTGGCGACTGCCGTCAAGAATGCCAAGGCAGGTCAGGTCCGTTTCCGTACTGACAAGAACGGCATCATTCATGCGGGTATCGGCAAGGTCGATTTCACGCCTGAAGCCCTGCGTGGCAATCTGGAAGCTCTGGTCAATGATCTGAAAAAGCTCAAGCCCAGCACCTCTAAAGGCGTTTATATCAAAAAGGTTTCCCTGTCCACGACAATGGGGCCTGGCGTTACTGTCGATCATTCCTACCTGAATTGATCGATATCAACAGATTGCTTTGCGGTCCCCGTGCCCGTGGTGGAACGGGGCGCCGTCAAAGACCGCAGGTGTCGTCCCAAGGGGCGGCTTAATCATTTGCCCAGAGCAGGTGGCCTGCGCAGATGGCGCCTGTTGCCAGCCGGCAACACGCCATCATCCACTCTGCTGTATGTCTTCAGCAGATGGTAACCACGATGGTCATTCTTTCGGATGACCGGCACGAGGAGTGAAAATATGCCCCTGGGTCTTGAAGACAAGAAGGCAATTGTCGCTGAGGTCAGCGAAACTGCCGGACAGGCGCTCTCCGTTGTCGTAGCCAACTCTCGCGGTGTCGACGTGAGCGCCATGACGGCGCTGCGTAAAAAGGCTCGCGATAATGGCGTCCAGCTGCGCGTTGTGCGTAATACGCTGGCTCGCCGCGCCCTGCAGGGCACTTCCTGGGAGTGTCTGAACGAGACTTTTGTTGGTCCGTCTCTGCTGGCGTTTTCTCTTGAGCATCCAGGCGCCGGCGCGCGTCTGCTCAGGGATTTCGCTCGCGAACAGCCCAAGTTTGAAGTCAAGGCGCTGGCCTACGAAGGTGAGCTGATCGAAGCGCAGGATATCGATCGTCTGGCAAGCCTGCCGACCTACGACGAAGCTATCGCCAAGCTGATGTCCGTCATGAAGGAAGCTTCTGCCGGCAAACTGGTACGCACGCTTGCAGCGCTGCGCGACCAGAAGCAGGAAGAAGAAGCCGCCTGATCGGCGTATCATCCCGGCAAATTTCATCGGGCAGTCATTTGCCCCGCAAAGTACAGGAATGCAATCATGGCACTGAGCAAAGAAGACATCATCAACGCTGTTGCTGAAATGTCCGTCATGGAAGTCGTCGACCTTATCGAGTCGATGGAAGAGAAGTTCGGCGTCAGCGCCGCTGCAGCAGTTGTTGCAGGTCCGGGTGCCGGCGGTGAAGCCGCAGCCGTTGAAGAGCAGACCGAGTTTGATCTGGTTCTGACTGCCGCTGGTGACAAGAAGGTTAACGTCATCAAGGTTGTTCGCGAGATCACTGGTCTGGGCCTCAAGGAAGCCAAGGGCGCTGTTGACGGTGCTCCGGCCACCCTGAAAGAAGGCATGTCCAAGGACGATGCTGAAGCAGCCAAGAAGAAGCTGGAAGAAGCTGGCGCTTCCGTGGAACTCAAGTAATCAGTGTTCTGCCTGAAAGCGTTATAGCATGACGGCTGGTGGCGGTCAGATGAGCTGACCGCCGCCGGCCTTTTTCTGTTGCCGGATGGGCTTAGCGTGCTCATAGCACCATGCCTAGTACGCTAAGGCGATCCGGAAAACTTCAAGCGGCGAGCTTTCTTCCAGGAAGCTTGCCGTTGGCGCCTGATGGAGCCAATCCGCTGGTGTACCGATCACGCCAGTCACTCATGGTGAACAAGCTGGGGATTACAGATGGCTTACTCATACACTGAGAAAAAACGCATCCGCAAGGATTTCGGCAAACTGCCCCAAGTAATGGATGTGCCTTACCTGCTGGCCATCCAGCTTGATTCCTATTATGACTTCCTGCAGCAGGATCGTGCCCCTGAAGGTCGCCATGATATTGGTCTGCATGCCGCCTTCAAGTCCGTGTTCCCGATTGAAAGCTTTTCGGGCAACGCGGCACTCGAATATGTCAGTTACCGCTTTGGTACTCCTGCCTTTGATGTCAAGGAGTGCCAGCTTCGTGGTGTGACCTATTCAGCACCCCTACGTGTCAAGGTACGTCTGATCATCTACGATCGCGAGTCTTCGAACAAGGCGATCAAGGATATCAAGGAGCAGGAAGTCTACATGGGGGAAATCCCCCTGATGACCGAAAACGGTACCTTTGTGGTCAACGGTACCGAGCGCGTTATTGTTTCTCAGCTCCACCGCAGCCCGGGCGTGTTCTTTGATCACGACAAGGGCAAGAGCCACTCTTCGGGCAAACTGCTGTATTCGGCACGTGTGATTCCCTATCGCGGGTCCTGGCTGGATTTCGAGTTTGACCCGCGCGATAACGTTTTTGTACGTATTGACCGTCGCCGCAAGCTGCCGGCCACCGTGCTCATGCGTGCACTGGGCTACAGTGCCGAGGACATTCTCGGCTATTTCTTCGACACCGATGTCTATCACGTCGAAAGAAACGGCTTTTCCGTACAGCTGGTGCCCTCGCGTCTGCGTGGCGACACTGCGAGCTTCGATATTTCCGACAATGACGGTAACGTCATTGTTGAAGAAGGCCGTCGAATCACGCAAAAGCATATCCGTCAGCTGGAAAAGGCGGGTATCGAGCGTCTCGACGTGCCGATGGAGTATCTCCTTGGCAAGACGCTGGCAAAGGATCAGGTTGATCCCAACACCGGCGAGCTGCTGGTCGCCTGTAATACCGAACTGACGCTTGAAATGCTCGAGAAGCTGGGTCAGGCCGGTATCACGACCATTGAGACGCTGTACACCAACGACCTGGACACCGGCTCGTTCATCTCTGACACCCTGCGTGTTGATTCCACTGGCTCTCAGCTCGAGGCGCTGGTCGAGATCTATCGCATGATGCGTCCGGGAGAGCCGCCGACCAAGGAAGCGGCCGAGTCTCTGTTCAACAATCTGTTCTTCAGCGAAGACCGTTACGACCTCTCGGGCGTTGGTCGCATGAAGTTCAACCGTCGTCTGCGTCGTGATACCGACGAAGGCCCGGGGGTTCTGACCCATGACGACATCATTGATGTGCTCAGAGAGCTCATCAATATTCGTAACGGGTTTGGCGATGTCGATGACATCGATCACCTGGGTAACCGTCGTATCCGTAGCGTTGGCGAAATGGCCGAAAACCAGTTCCGCGTTGGTCTGGTTCGCGTCGAGCGTGCGGTCAAGGAACGTCTGTCGATGGCCGAAAGCGAAGGCCTGATGCCGCAGGACCTGATCAATGCCAAGCCGGTTGCGGCGGCGGTCAAGGAGTTCTTCGGTTCTTCTCAGCTTTCCCAGTTCATGGACCAGAACAATCCGCTGTCCGAGGTCACGCACAAGCGTCGTGTGTCCGCGCTCGGGCCGGGTGGTCTGACCCGTGAGCGTGCCGGCTTCGAAGTCCGTGACGTTCACGCCACGCACTATGGCCGTCTGTGTCCGATCGAGACACCTGAAGGTCCGAACATCGGTCTGATCAACTCGCTGGCCACCTACAGCCACACCAACCATTATGGTTTCCTGGAGACGCCTTACCGCAAGGTGGAAAATCGTCAGGTTACCGATGAGGTGGTGCATCTGTCGGCGATCGAGGAAGGGGACTTCATCATCGCTCAGGCTTCGGCTACCGTTGATGAAAATGGCCAGCTGATTGATGACCTCGTGCAGGTTCGTCACCGCGGTGAAACCACCTTCATGGCACCTGACAAGGTGACCCTGATGGACGTGTCTCCGCGTCAGGTAGTATCGGTGGCCGCGGCTCTGATTCCGTTTCTGGAGCACGATGACGCCAACCGTGCCCTGATGGGTTCGAACATGCAGCGTCAGGCGGTACCGACGCTCAAGGCCGACAAGCCGCTGGTCGGCACCGGCATGGAGCGTTTTGTGGCACGCGACTCCGGCGTTTGCGCCGTGGCTCGTCGTGGCGGTCTCGTGGATTCCGTCGATGCCAAGCGTATCGTTATTCGGGTCAATGAAGATGAAATCATCGGTGGTGAAGCCGGCGTTGATATCTACAACCTGACCAAGTACGTCCGCTCCAACCAGAACACCTGTCAGAACCAGCGCCCGATCGTGCGCCAGGGAGACAGGATCGCCATTGGCGATATTCTGGCTGACGGCCCGTCGGTAGATACCGGTGATCTGGCTCTGGGTCAGAACATCCGTATCGCTTTCATGCCCTGGAATGGCTACAACTTCGAAGACTCCATGCTGATCTCGGAGCGCGTGGTTGAAGAGGATCGCTTTACCACGATCCATATCCAGGAACTGACCTGCGTTTCTCGTGATACCAAGCTGGGTGCCGAAGAAATCACCTCGGATATCCCCAACGTGGGCGAGGCGGCCCTAGGCAAGCTTGACGAGTCAGGTGTGGTCTATATCGGTGCAGAGATCAACCCGGGCGACATTCTGGTGGGCAAGGTAACACCGAAGGGTGAAACCCAGCTGACACCGGAAGAGAAGCTGCTGCGTGCCATCTTCGGTGAGAAGGCCAGTGATGTGAAGGATACCTCGCTGCGTGCTTCTACCGGCATGCGCGGCACGGTTATCGACGTTCAGGTCTTCACCCGTGACGGTGTCGACAAGGATGCGCGTGCGCTCTCCATTGAGCAGCAG
The DNA here is from genome assembly GCF_002157205.1 of Kushneria marisflavi. Classification (NCBI taxonomy): domain Bacteria; kingdom Pseudomonadati; phylum Pseudomonadota; class Gammaproteobacteria; order Oceanospirillales; family Halomonadaceae; genus Kushneria; species Kushneria marisflavi. The sequence goes on from NZ_CP021358.1 coordinate 2,522,732, forward strand.
CAGCTCGATGAAGTGCGCAAGGATCTTCAGGAAACCTATCGTATCGCCGAAAACGCGACCTTTGAACGCCTGCAGCGCACGCTTTCCGGCCAGCCGGTCAACGGTGGGCCGAAGCTTTCCAAGGGTGACGTGGTTACCGACGAGTACCTTGAAGAGCTGCCGCGCTCTCAGTGGTCGAAGATTCGTATGCAGGATGAAGCGCTCAATGAGCTGCTGCATCAGGCTGACGAACAGCTGGAACTTCGTCGCAAGGAGATGGAGGAGCGTTTCGAGGACAAGAAGCGCAAGCTCACTCAGGGCGATGATCTGGCACCGGGCGTTCTGAAGATCGTCAAGGTCTATCTAGCCGTCAGGCGTCGAATCCAGCCGGGTGACAAGATGGCTGGTCGTCACGGTAACAAGGGTGTCATCTCGGCCATCATGCCGGTTGAAGACATGCCGTTCGATGATGAGGGCACGCCGGTCGATATCGTGCTCAACCCTCTGGGTGTTCCGTCACGCATGAACGTCGGTCAGATTCTCGAGACCCACCTGGGCATGGCGGCTCACGGCCTTGGCGTCAAGATTGACCGAATGATGCGAAATGCCCGTGAGCAGCAACTCACCGAAATTCGTGAGTTCCTGCACAAGGTGTATAACACCAGCGGTGGGCGCCAGGAAAACATCGACGAGCTGACCGATGAGGAAGTGCTGACACTGGCCAAGAACCTCTCGAGAGGCGTGCCGATCGCATCGCCGGTGTTTGACGGTGCCCATGAGCAGGAAATCAAGGGACTGCTTCGTCTGGCTGACCTGCCTGACTCCGGTCAGATGGCGCTCTATGATGGCCGTACCGGCGAGAAGTTTGATCGCCCGGTCACCGTTGGCTACATGTACATGCTCAAGCTCAACCACCTTGTGGATGACAAGATGCATGCGCGCTCTACCGGTTCGTACTCGCTGGTCACTCAGCAGCCGCTCGGTGGCAAGGCGCAGTTCGGCGGCCAGCGCTTCGGTGAGATGGAAGTGTGGGCACTCGAAGCCTACGGCGCGGCCTATACGCTGCAGGAAATGCTGACGGTCAAGTCCGATGATGTTGAAGGGCGTACCAAGATGTACAAGAGCATCGTCGACGGTGATCACAGCATGCAGGCGGGTATGCCTGAATCCTTCAACGTACTGGTCAAGGAAATCCGCTCGCTGGGTATCGACATCGAGCTGGAAGGCTAAACGCCGCCTTTACCTATGAAGGTCCGCGGGGCCCTGAGTAATCGGGCCCCGCTCATGACAACTCCGCAACGGAGCCGACCCCATGAAAGATCTGGTCAAAGTTCTTAAATCGCAGGCGCAGTCCGAAGAGTTTGATGCCATTCGGATTTCGCTTGCTTCTCCGGACATGATCCGCAGCTGGTCGTTTGGCGAGGTCAAAAAGCCCGAGACCATTAACTACCGGACGTTCAAGCCAGAGCGTGACGGCCTGTTCTGTGCCAAGATTTTTGGTCCGGTCAAGGATTACGAGTGCCTGTGCGGCAAGTACAAGCGCATGAAGCACCGTGGCATCATCTGTGAAAAGTGCGGCGTCGAAGTCACCAAGGCGTCCGTACGTCGCGAGCGGATGGGCCATATCGAGCTGGCGTCTCCCGTCGCGCACATCTGGTTTTTGAAGTCGCTGCCGTCGCGTATCGGCATGCTGCTGGATATGACCCTGCGTGATATTGAACGCGTGCTCTATTTCGAGTCCTTCGTGGTCATCGATCCCGGCATGACGACGCTTGAGCGTGGTCAGCTGCTCAACGATGAGCAGTATTTCGAAGCGCTTGAAGAGTTTGGCGACGACTTTGACGCCCGCATGGGTGCCGAAGCCGTACAGGCGCTGCTGTCCGATATCGATCTGGGTGAAGAGATTGACCGTCTGCGTGAGGAAATTCCGCAGACCAACTCTGATACCAAGATCAAGAAGCTGTCCAAGCGCCTCAAGCTGCTGGAAGCCTTCTATCGTTCTGGCAACCATCCGGGCTGGATGGTCATGGAAGTGCTTCCGGTACTGCCACCGGATTTGCGTCCGCTGGTGCCGCTGGACGGTGGTCGCTTCGCAACATCTGATCTTAACGACCTCTATCGTCGTGTGATCAACCGTAACAACCGTCTCAAGCGTCTGCTGGATCTGTCTGCGCCGGACATTATCGTCCGCAATGAAAAGCGTATGCTTCAGGAGTCTGTCGATGCCCTGCTGGACAACGGCCGTCGCGGTCGTGCCATCACCGGCTCGAACAAGCGTCCGCTGAAGTCACTGGCTGACATGATCAAGGGCAAGCAGGGGCGTTTCCGTCAGAACCTGCTGGGCAAGCGTGTCGATTACTCCGGCCGTTCGGTGATCACCGTGGGTCCGACACTGCGTCTGCATCAGTGTGGTCTGCCCAAGAAGATGGCGCTTGAGCTGTTCAAGCCGTTCATCTATTCGAAGCTGCAGGGCAGCGGTCAGGCCTCGACCATCAAGGCCGCCAAGAAGCTGGTCGAGCGTGAAATGCCCGAAGTCTGGGACATCCTTGCCGACGTGATTCGTGAGCATCCGGTGCTGCTTAACCGTGCGCCGACGCTGCACCGTCTGGGTATCCAGGCGTTCGAGCCGATGCTGATCGAAGGCAAGGCGATTCAGCTGCACCCGCTGGTCTGTGCGGCCTACAACGCCGACTTTGACGGCGACCAGATGGCCGTACACGTGCCGCTGACGCTGGAAGCCCAGCTCGAAGCGCGTGCACTGATGATGTCGACCAACAACGTGCTGTCGCCGGCTAACGGTGATCCCATCATCGTCCCGTCGCAGGACGTGGTACTGGGTCTGTATTACATGACCCGCGAGCGCATCGGGGCCAGGGGCGAAGGCATGGCCTTCTCTGACCTCAACGAGGTTGAGCGCGCCTTCGGTACCCAGAGTGTCGATCTTCATGCTCGCGTTCGTGTTCGTCTGAGCGAATGGGCGCGTGATGAAGAGAGCGGTGAGCTTGTCGAGCAGATCTCGGTCAAGGACACCACCGTGGGACGTGCGCTGCTGTATCGCATCGTGCCGCGCGGCATGCCGTTCGAAATGGTCGATAAGTCCATGAAGAAAAAGGCGATTTCCCAGCTGATCAACGCCGGCTATCGCCTGGTGGGTCTGAAGGAAACCGTCATCTTTGCCGACCAGTTGATGTATACCGGTTTCCGTCTGGCCACCTGGTCAGGTGCTTCCATCGGCGTTAACGACTTCGTAATCCCCGACTCCAAGAAGGAGATTATCGAAGCGGCCGAGGACGAAGTGAAGGAAATCGAGGATCAGTTCTCTTCGGGTCTTGTTACGGCAGGCGAGAAATACAACAAGGTCATCGATATCTGGTCCAAGGCGAACGACAAGGTCGCCCGTGCCATGATGACCGGTATTTCCAAGGAAACAGTGACCGATCGTGAAGGTAACGAGGTTGAGCAGGATTCGTTCAACAGCGTCTTCATCATGGCGGACTCCGGTGCGCGTGGTAGCGCCGCCCAGATCCGTCAGCTTGCCGGTATGCGTGGCCTGATGGCGAAGCCGGACGGCTCGATCATCGAGACGCCGATCACCGCGAACTTCCGTGAGGGGCTGAACGTACTGCAGTACTTCATCTCGACGCACGGTGCTCGTAAGGGTCTGGCAGATACGGCACTCAAGACGGCTAACTCCGGTTATCTGACGCGTCGTCTGGTTGACGTGGCTCAGGATGTGGTCGTGACCGAGGTCGATTGCGGCACGGAAGAAGGCCTGACGCTCCATCCGGTCATTGAAGGTGGCGATATCATCGTCTCTCTGGCCGAGCGTGTTCTGGGTCGCGTCGTGGCGCGTGACGTCATTGATCCGCAGACCGAAGAAGTGCTGATTCCACGCAACACGCTGCTGGATGAAGCCTGGTGCAACCGTCTCGATACCATGGGTGTTGACGAGATTGTGGTGCGCTCGACCATTACCTGTGAAACGGCACACGGTGTCTGCTCGTCCTGCTACGGCCGCGATCTGGCCCGCGGACATGTGGTCAACGTTGGTGAGTCGGTAGGTGTTATCGCGGCACAGTCGATCGGTGAACCGGGTACCCAGCTGACCATGCGTACCTTCCACATCGGTGGTGCGGCCTCTCGTGCTTCGGCCGTGGACAGTGTTCAGGTCAAGCATGGCGGTAGCGTGCGACTGCACAACATGAAGCATGTTGAGCGCAGCGACGGCAAGCTGGTCGTGGTGTCTCGTTCGAGTGCTCTGGCCGTTGCCGATGAGCATGGTCGTGAGCGTGAGTACTACAAGCTGCCCTATGGTGCCGAGCTGTCCATCAAGGATGGCGCGCAGGTTGAATCCGGTCAGGTTGTGGCCAAGTGGGATCCGCACACGCATCCGATCGTTTCCGAGGTGCAGGGCCGTATTCAGTTCACGGATATGGAAGAAAACGTCACCATCAACCGTAGTGTTGATGAGATGACCGGCCTGTCCTCCATCGAAGTGATCGAGTCCGGTAACCGACCGACATCCGGCCGCGACAAGCGTCCGATGATCATGCTGCAAAACGAGCATGGCGAAGCGGTTTCCCTGCCGGGATCCAATACACCGGTACAGTATATGCTGCCTGGTAATGCGATTGTTTCCGTTGACGATGGCTCCGCTATCGGCATTGGTGAAGTGGTCGCTCGTATTCCGGTGGAAGCGTCCGGTAACAAGGACATCACCGGTGGTCTGCCGCGCGTTGCCGACCTGTTTGAGGCGCGCAAGCCCAAGGAGGCTTCAGTACTGGCCGAAACCACGGGTACCATCACTTTCGGCAAGGAAACCAAGGGCAAGCGTCGTCTGATGATTACGCCCACCGATGGTGATCCGGTCGAAATGCTGATTCCCAAGTGGCGTCAGATTGGTGTCTTTGAAGGCGAAACCGTCGAGCGTGGTGAGGTCATTTCCGATGGCCCCAGCAATCCGCACGATATCCTGCGTCTGCTGGGCGTCAGTGAGCTGGCCAAATACATCACGGCTGAAATCCAGGATGTTTATCGTCTGCAGGGCGTTGGCATAAACGACAAGCACATCGAAACCATCGTGCGTCAGATGCTGCGCAAGGTAGAGATCACTGATGCTGGCGACAGCACGCTGATTCCGGGCGATCAGGTCGAGCTGGTACGTGTGCTGGCCGAGAATGTACGGCTGCATGAGCAGGAGAAGTTCCCTGCCAAGTATGACCGTGTACTGCTGGGTATCACCAAGGCATCGCTGGCGACCGAGTCCTTCATTTCGGCGGCTTCCTTCCAGGAAACCACACGTGTACTGACCGAGGCTGCCGTGACCGGCAAGCGCGATTATCTGCGTGGCCTGAAGGAGAACGTGGTAGTTGGCCGTCTTATTCCGGCAGGTACGGGTCTTACCCATCATGCCGAACGTCGTCGCAGGAAGGAGGGCGCTACGCGAGATCCGCATCCTTCGGCCTTCGATGTCGAACAGCAGCTGGGTGAGCATTTGACCGCCCTGGACGCTGACGACGACCTCTAACGGGACTCGAGCCCTGTGTCTGATATGGCGCAGGGCTTGACGCCCTTGTGGGCAAACCCTTAGAATTCGCAGCCTTTAACAGTAGGGATAGGTGCGTCCTGTCCCTGCTGTTTTGTATCATCATCATTGGAGCGAGCCTTTTATGGCAACGATTAATCAGCTGGTGCGCAAGCCCCGCAAGCGCCCGCAGGCCAAAAGCGACGTGCCTGCGCTGCAGGCCTGCCCGCAACGCCGCGGTGTTTGTACGCGCGTTTATACAACCACTCCCAAGAAGCCGAACTCGGCACTTCGTAAGGTCTGCCGTGTTCGTCTGACCAACGGTTACGAAGTCGCTTCGTATATCGGTGGTGAAGGCCACAACCTTCAGGAACACTCTGTGGTCCTGATCCGTGGCGGCCGCGTAAAGGATCTTCCGGGTGTGCGTTATCACACTGTACGCGGTGCTCTGGATACCTCCGGTGTTCAGAACCGTAAGCAGTCGCGCTCGAAGTACGGCACCAAAAAGCCGAAATCCTGATCGGTATCCATTTAATTTACACGGTCTGATAAGAGTAAGGCCGGGCAGCGCACCCTGAGGTGTTTGGTCCCGGGTTTACCTGAAAGACTCTTCTGACTGAGGGCTTATCATGCCTAGAAGACGTATTGCGGCGAAGCGCGACATCCTGCCGGATCCCAAGTTCGGAAGTGAGCGCCTGGCCAAGTTCATGAACCATCTGATGATCAGCGGCAAGAAATCCGTCGCCGAGCGCATCGTATATGGTGCGCTGGATCGGGTTGCCGAACGCTCCAATGATGAGCCGCTGGACATTTTCGACAAGGCACTGGAAGCCATCCAGCCCATGGTCGAAGTTAAATCACGTCGTGTTGGCGGTGCTACCTACCAGGTACCCGTTGAAGTGCGTCCTTCCCGTCGTCAGGCGCTGGCAATGCGCTGGATGGTGGACGCGGCACGCAATCGTGGTGAAAAGACCATGGTGCAGAGGCTGGCCGGCGAAATGCTGGACGCGGCTGAAGGCAAGGGTGCTGCTGTCAAGAAGCGTGAAGACGTCCATCGTATGGCTGAAGCCAACAAGGCCTTCTCTCACTACCGCTTCTAATAGAAGCGCCTTCAAACGAAGGCGCTTCCAACTACAGGATACGCTATCGTGGCACGCAAGACTCCTCTTAAGCGCTACCGCAATATCGGTATCTGCGCCCACGTTGATGCCGGCAAGACAACGACCACCGAACGCGTGCTCTTCTACACGGGTCTTTCTCACAAGATCGGTGAAGTGCACGAAGGTGCCGCTGTCATGGACTGGATGGAGCAGGAGCAGGAGCGTGGTATTACCATCACCTCTGCTGCGACCACCTGTTTCTGGAGCGGCATGAATCAGCAGTTCGATGAGCATCGCATCAACATCATCGACACTCCCGGGCACGTTGACTTCACCATCGAGGTTGAACGCTCCCTGCGTGTGCTTGATGGTGCGATCGTCGTACTGTGTGGTAGCTCCGGTGTTCAGCCGCAGACCGAAACCGTCTGGCGCCAGGCCAACCGTTATGAAGTTCCCCGCATGGTGTTCGTCAACAAGATGGACCGTGCCGGTGCAGACTTCTTCATGGTTGTCGAGCAGATGCGCAAGCGTCTGGGCGCCAATGCCGTACCGATCCAGATCAACTGGGGTGCGGAAGATGAATTCAAGGGTGTCATCGACCTTCTTCAAATGAAGGCCATTCTCTGGAATGAAGAAGACAAGGGCATGACCTATGACCTCGTCGACATTCCCGCTGAGCTGCAGGAAACGGCTCAGGAATGGCACGAGCATATGGTCGAGTCTGCCGCTGAAGCCTCTGAAGAATTGATGGAAAAGTATCTCGAAGGCGGTGAGCTTTCCATCGAGGAAATCAAGGCTGGTCTGCGTCGTCGTACGCTGGACAACGAAATCGTACTGGTAACCTGTGGCTCGGCGTTCAAGAACAAGGGCGTACAGGCCATGCTGGATGCGGTTATCGAGTATCTGCCGTCGCCGACCGAGGTCAAGGCCATCGAAGGTGAGCTGGATGACGCTGCGGGGACCATTGAAACCCGTGAAGCCGATGACAGCGCCCCCTTCTCTTCACTGGCTTTCAAGATCGCGACCGACCCGTTCGTCGGAACGCTGACCTTTATCCGCGTATACTCTGGCGTGCTCAACTCCGGCGACCAGGTCTACAACTCGGTGAAGGACAAGAAGGAGCGCGTTGGACGTATCGTTCAGATGCACGCCAACAGCCGCCAGGAGATCAAGGAAGTTTACGCAGGCGATATCGCTGCCTGTGTCGGTCTCAAGGATGTCACTACCGGTGATACCCTGTGTGACCCGAACTCCAAGATCGTTCTTGAGCGAATGGAATTTCCCGAGCCGGTTATTTCGGTTGCCGTTGAACCGAAATCCAAGGCTGACCAGGAGAAGATGGGTATCGCTCTGGGCAAGCTGGCTCAGGAAGATCCCTCTTTCCGCGTCAAGACTGACGAGGAAACCGGACAGACCATCATCTCCGGTATGGGCGAGCTTCACCTCGACATTCTTGTCGACCGCATGCGTCGCGAGTTCAAGGTCGAAGCCAATATCGGCAAGCCGCAGGTTGCCTATCGCGAGACGATCAAGAAGAGCGTCGAGCAGGAAGGCAAGTTTGTTCGTCAGTCCGGTGGCCGTGGCCAGTTCGGTCATGTCTACCTGCGCATCGAGCCGCTGACGGATGAGGATCGCGGTGATGATCCGGAAATGACCTTCAAGTTCAATTCCGAGATCGTCGGTGGTGTAGTACCCAAGGAATATGTGCCGGCAGTCGAGAAGGGTGCCTTTGAGCAGCTGCAGAACGGTGTCATCGCCGGTTATCCGATGATCAACGTCAAGGTAGCGCTGTATGACGGTTCCTATCACGACGTCGACTCCAATGAGAATGCCTTCAAGGTTGCCTCTTCCATGGCAATCAAGGAGGGCGCACGCAAGGCCGGAGCAGTACTGCTCGAGCCGGTGATGAGCGTCGAAGTGGTAACACCCGAAGATTTCATGGGTGATGTCATGGGCGACCTTAACCGTCGGCGTGGTCTTGTTCAGGGTATGGATGACACTACTTCCGGTAAGGTTATCCGTGCCATGGTGCCGCTGGGTGAGATGTTCGGTTATGCGACCGATCTGCGTTCTCAGACCCAGGGCCGCGCAAGCTACTCCATGGAGTTTGCGAAGTACGATGAGGCACCGTCCAGCATCGTCGAAGCCGTCATCAACCAGAAATGATAACCGTTAGCTGATAAAGAGGTTATAGCAGTGGCCAAGGAAAAATTTGAACGTTCCAAACCGCACGTAAACGTAGGCACCATCGGTCACGTTGACCATGGTAAAACTACGCTGACTGCGGCCCTGACACGTGTTTCTGCCGAAGTATTCGGTGGTGACTGGCGTGAGTTTGCTACCATCGACAACGCTCCTGAAGAGCGTGAGCGTGGTATCACGATCTCGACAGCACACGTTGAATACCAGTCTGAAACGCGTCACTACGCGCACGTTGACTGCCCGGGGCACGCTGACTACGTCAAGAACATGATCACCGGTGCTGCCCAGATGGACGGCGCTATCCTGGTCTGTTCCGCAGCTGACGGCCCGATGCCGCAGACTCGTGAGCACATCCTGCTGTCTCGTCAGGTGGGTGTTCCGTTTGTCGTTGTCTTCCTGAACAAGGCTGACATGGTCGATGACGAAGAGCTGCTCGAGCTGGTCGAGATGGAAGTTCGTGAGCTTCTGTCCGAGTACGACTTCCCGGGTGACGACACGCCGATCATCATCGGTTCCGCCCTGATGGCACTGGAAGGCAAGGACGACAATGGCATGGGTACTACCGCCGTTGCCAACCTCGTTCGCGCCATGGATGAGTATATCCCCGAGCCTGAGCGTGCCATTGATCAGCCGTTCCTGATGCCGATCGAAGACGTCTTCTCCATCTCCGGTCGTGGTACCGTTGTAACTGGTCGTATCGAGCGCGGTATCGTCAAGCCGGGCGAAGAAGTCGAGATGATCGGCCTCAAGGACACCGTCAAGACTACCGTCACCGGTGTCGAGATGTTCCGTAAGCTGCTCGACGAAGGTCGTGCTGGTGAGAACGTTGGTGCCCTGCTGCGTGGTACCAAGCGTGATGACGTCGAGCGTGGTCAGGTTCTGGCCAAGCCGGGCAGCATCAAGCCGCACACCAAGTTCGAGTCCGAAGTCTACATCCTGTCCAAGGAAGAGGGTGGTCGTCACACGCCGTTCTTCAAGGGCTACCGTCCGCAGTTCTACTTCCGTACCACTGACGTGACCGGTACCTGTGAACTGCCGGAAGGCGTTGAAATGGTTATGCCGGGCGACAACGTTAAAATGGTGATCACTCTGATCGCTCCGATCGCCATGGAAGACGGCCTGCGCTTCGCTATCCGCGAAGGCGGTCGTACCGTTGGCGCTGGTGTTGTTGCCAAGATCATCGAGTGATTTAGCGGCTCGAAATCTAAAGGGGCCTCCGTCGGGAGGCCCCTTTGTCATATGCATGTTTGACTCTGAGCGAGTGCCTGCCTATAATGCGCATCCTTTTAAGGCGTGCGTAGGCGGTCAGGCGCCCATCGGCGTCAGACATCGTCTTGAATTTCCCTGGAGTCCCGGGTAATGCAGAACCAGAAGATTCGCATTCGCTTGAAAGCCTTTGATCATCGTCTTATCGATCAGTCCGCACAGGAAATTGTGGATACTGCCAAGCGCACTGGTGCGCAGGTTCGCGGTCCCATTCCGCTGCCGACCAGGCGTGAGCGCTACACCATCCTGATTTCTCCGCACGTCAACAAGGACGCGCGCGATCAGTATGAGATTCGTACCCACAAGCGTGTGCTGGACATCGTTGAGCCGACCGAGAAAACGGTTGATGCACTGATGAAGCTTGATCTGGCAGCTGGTGTGGACGTACAGATCAAGGTTGATTAACCCAACACTAGTCACTCACGCGGCATTTTAGGGCATACGCCCCGCCGCTCACGCCGGGATGGCGTCACACAATGTGCTAGTGGAATGCTCTGGAAAGGGCAGCCATAGCGGGTGATAGCCCCGTACACTAAAGGAGACTGAACATGTCTATCGGTTTAGTCGGTAAAAAGAGCGGTATGACCCGTATCTTTACCGAAGATGGCGCATCCGTGCCGGTAACCGTAATTGAAGTCGAGCCTAACCGCGTCACGCGTATCAAGACTCTCGAGTCTGATGGTTACCGTGCCGTGCAGGTTACTGCAGGCTCGCGCAAGGCCAAGCACCTCACCAAGGCAATTGCCGGGCAATATGCCAGCGCAGGTGTTGAGGCCGGTCGTTTCCTCGCGGAATTCCGTCTTTCCGAAGGCGAAGAAGATCCGCAGTCCGGAAGCGAGCTCACCGTATCCCTCTTCGAAGCAGGCCAGCTCATTGACGTCACTGGTACGTCAAAGGGCAAGGGTTTCCAGGGCGCAGTCAAGCGCTGGAACTTCCGCACGCAGGACGCCACTCACGGTAACTCTCTGTCGCATCGCGCGCCGGGTTCCATCGGTCAGTGCCAGACGCCGGGTCGCGTCTTCAAGGGCAAGAAGATGGCCGGTCAGATGGGTAACGAGCGTGTCACCGTTCAGAGCCTTGAAATCGTCCGTGTCGACACCGAACGCAATCTGTTGCTGGTCAAGGGCGCCGTACCTGGTGCTGCCGGTAGCGATGTGATCGTGCGCACCGCTGTCAAAGCTCGCTGAGGGGTAGGTAACGATGAATCTCAATCTTGCAGGTGCAGGAGCCGGGGCCGTCGAGATTTCCGACGACACCTTTGGCAAGGAATTCAACGAGGCGCTGGTTCACCAGGTCGTGACTGCCTATCTGGCAGGCGCACGTCAGGGTACCCGTGCACAGAAAAACCGTTCTGACGTCAGCGGCGGTGGCAAGAAGCCGTGGCGTCAGAAGGGTACCGGTCGTGCTCGTGCCGGTACCATCCGTTCGCCGATCTGGCGTACCGGTGGTGTGACTTTTGCGGCCCGTCCGCAGGATCACTCTCAGAAGGTCAATCGCAAGATGTACCGCGCTGCCATGCGCTCCATCCTTTCGGAGCTCGTGCGTCAGGAACGTCTGGTCGCTGTTGATGCCTTTACCGTAGACAGCCCCAAGACCAAACAGCTGGTTGGTCGTCTTTCCGACCTCGGTCTGGAAAAGGTGCTGATCGTGACTGACGAGCTGGATCAGAACCTCTATCTGGCCGCTCGCAACATTCCCAATGTGGATGTCATCGAAGCGTCGAGCGCGGATCCTGTCAGCCTGATTGCCTATGACAAGGTGCTGATGACCGTACCCGCCCTCCGCAAGTTCGAGGAGAAGCTGGCATGAATCAGGAACGCGTATTCCAGGTGCTGCTTGGTCCGCACATGACCGAGAAGGCTGCCTACGCTGCAGAGCGTAATCAGTACGTCTTCAAGGTCGCCAGTGATGCTACCAAGCCCGAAATCAAAAAGGCCGTTGAAGCCCTTTTTGAAAAGAAGGTCGACAGCGTCCAAGTCCTGAACATGAAGGGCAAGGTCAAGCGTAACGCTCGTGGTGAAGGTCATCGCAGCGGCTATCGCAAGGCCTACGTCACCCTGGCTGCGGGCGAAACGCTCGAAGACTTCACCGGCGCCGAGTGAGGCAGGAGAACGGATCATGGCAGTAGTCAAGACAAAACCCACGTCCGCCGGCCGTCGCCATAAGGTGAAGGTCGTCACCGAAGGACTGTACAAGGGGCGTCCGTATGCGGCGCTGACCGAAGCACAATCTCGCTCGGGCGGTCGTAACAACAACGGTCGTATCACTACCCGTCACGTGGGTGGTGGCAATCGCCAGCACTATCGTCTGGTGGACTTCAAGCGTAACAAGGATGGCATTCCGGCCATCGTCGAGCGTCTTGAATACGATCCGAACCGCAGCGCACACATTGCACTGCTGAAATATGTGGACGGTGAACGCCGTTACATCATTGCCCCTCGCGGTGTTGCAGAAGGCGATCGCCTGGAGTCGGGTGTCAATGCACCGATTCGTCAGGGCAACGCTCTGCCTCTGCGCAATGTTCCGGTTGGTTCGACCATTCATTGCATCGAGCTCAAGCCCGGCAAGGGCGCGCAGCTTGTACGCAGCGCGGGTACCAGTGCTCAGCTGGTCGCACGTGAAGGCAACTATGCCACCGTGCGTCTGCGTAGCGGTGAAATGCGTCGTATCCTGGCTGAATGTCGCGCCACGCTGGGCGAAGTCGGCAACTCCGAGCATAGCCTTGGGCAGCTCGGCAAGGCCGGCGCCAAGCGTTGGAGAGGCATACGTCCGACGGTTCGCGGCGTCGCGATGAACCCGGTTGATCACCCGCATGGTGGTGGTGAAGGTCGTACCAGTGGTGGCCGTCATCCGGTAACCCCCTGGGGTATTCCGACCAAGGGTCACAAGACGCGCAAGAACAAGCGTACCGACAAGCTTATCGTGCGTCGTCGCAAAGCCAGATAAACGGTGCCGCAAGGCCAAACATCAGTATTTAAGGGGTAACGGCTGTGCCACGTTCACTTAAGAAAGGTCCCTTCATTGACCTTCATCTTTTGAAGAAGGTTGAGGCGGCTGTGGAAAAGAGCGACCGCAAACCGATCAAGACCTGGTCGCGTCGCTCGATGATCCTGCCCAATATGGTAGGACTCACCATTGCTGTCCATAACGGTCGCCAGCATGTACCGGTTCACGTCTCTGAAGAGATGGTGGGCCACAAGCTGGGCGAATTTGCTGCCACCCGCACCTATCGCGGTCACGCGGCTGACAAGAAAGCCAAGCGGTAAGGGAGAGGACCATAATGGAAGAAGTAGCTGCTAAATTGCGCGGCGCTCGCCTGTCCGCCCAGAAGGCTCGTTTGGTGGCAGATCAGGTGCGGGGCAAGCCGGTCGCAGAAGCACTGAATATCCTGGCATTTTCGCCCAAAAAGGCGGCTGTGCTGGTGAGAAAGGTACTGCAATCCGCTATCGCCAACGCGGAAGAAAATAACGGCATGGACATCGACGAGCTTCGCGTCTCGACCATCTGTGTCGATGAGGGCATGACGCTCAAGCGTATTCTGCCGCGTGCCAAGGGCCGTGCGGATCGCATCATGAAGCGTACCTGCCATATCACCGTCAAGGTAGCCGAGAAGTAGGAGTCGACCAGATGGGTCAAAAAGTCAATCCAGTCGGTATTCGTCTCGGGATCGTCAAGGACCACACTTCCGTGTGGTACGCCGAGCGCGGTGCTTATGCCGACAAGCTTAATAACGATCTCGAAGTTCGCAGTTTTCTGTCCGAGCGTCTGAAAAGCGCTTCTGTCAGTAAAATTCACATTGAGCGTCCGGCCAACAACGCCCGTATTACCATCCATACCGCACGTCCGGGTATCGTGATCGGCAAGAAGGGTGAAGATGTCGAGCGTCTGCGTCGCGACCTGACCAATCTGATGGGCGTGCCTGTGCACGTTAACATCGAGGAAGTTCGCAAGCCTGAACTCGACGCTGCGCTGGTGGCGCAGAATGTCGCCGGTCAGCTTGAGCGTCGCGTCATGTTCCGTCGTGCCATGAAGCGGGCGGTACAAAACGCCATGCGTCTGGGCGCCAAGGGTATCCGGATTCAGCTTTCCGGTCGTCTTGGTGGTGCAGAGATCGCGCGTACGGAATGGTATCGCGAAGGCCGTGTTCCCCTTCACACCCTGCGTGCCGATATCGATTACTCGATTTACGAGGCGCACACCACTTACGGTGTCATCGGTGTCAAGGTGTGGATCTTCAAGGGCGAAATTCTTGGTGGGATCGAAGAAGTCCGTGCGAAGCAGAATAATTCGCAGACTGGCGCTCCCGGCAAGAAGAAAGGTTCCAAGTAAGGGGATAGTCGATGTTACAGCCCAAGCGTACCAAATTCCGCAAGCAGCAAAAGGGCCGCAACCGCGGTCTGGCGCATCGCGGTAGTAGCGTGAGCTTCGGTGAGTACGGCCTCAAGGCGACCGGCCGTGGTCGTATCACTGCTCGTCAGATTGAAGCCGGCCGTCGTGCTATCACGCGTCATGTTAAACGTGGTGGCAAGATCTGGATCCGTGTGTTCCCGGATAAGCCGATTTCCGAAAAGCCGCTCGAAGTCCGTATGGGTAAGGGCAAGGGTTCCGTCGAGTACTGGGTCGCTCAGATTCAGCCCGGCAAGGTTCTCTATGAAATTGAAGGCGTATCGGAAGAGATGGCGCGTGAAGCGTTTAGTCTCGCGGCTCAGAAGATGCCCGTTGCCACTACCTTTGTGAAACGGACGGTAATGTAATGAAAGCTCAGGAACTTCGTGACAAGTCGACCGAAGCGCTCAATGAGCAGCTGTTCGAACTGCTGCGCGAGCAATTCAACCTGCGGATGCAGAAGGCTACCGGTCAGTTGAGCCAGAACCATCTGCTCAAACAGGTTCGCCGCGACATCGCGCGCGTGAAGACTGTGCTCAACGAGAAGGTGGACTGAAATGGCCGAAGAACAGGCAAAGCAAGCACGCAGGCTCACCGGTCGTGTGGTGAGTGATCGGATGGAAAAATCGATCGTTGTCATGATCGAGCGTCGTGAGCGCCATCCGATTTACGGTAAGTACATGAAGCGCTCCACCAAACTGCATGCGCACGACGAAACCAATCAGGCCCACATCGGCGATCTGGTTTCCATCGAAGAGTGTCGGCCGCTTTCAAAGAAAAAGGCATGGACTCTGGTTGAAGTCGTCGAGCAGGCCAGAGGGTAAGGCATCTGCCTAAACCCGTGCATCAGTTCAGGTTTGGAGAAAACCGATGATTCAAACGCAAACAATGCTGGATGTCGCTGACAACAGCGGAGCGCGCAGGGTCCAGTGCATCAAGGTCCTTGGTGGCTCTCACCGCCGTTACGCCCGTGTTGGCGACATCATCAAGGTCACGGTCAAGGAAGCGATTCCGCGTGGCCGTGTCAAAAAGGGTCAGGTGCTCAAGGCCGTTGTAGTACGCACACGCAGCGGAATTCGCCGTCCGGATGGTTCTCTTATCCGCTTCGATGGCAATGCGGCGGTTTTATTGAACAACGCCAACGAGCAGCCGGTAGGCACTCGTATTTTCGGGCCGGTAACCCGCGAACTTCGTACCGAGAAGTTCATGCGGATTATCTCCCTGGCGCCCGAAGTGCTGTAAGGAGCGAGGCGGAATTATGCGCAAGATCAAACGTGATGATGAAGTCGTCGTCATCGCCGGCAAGGACAAGGGCAAGCGCGGTACCGTCAAGCGGGTTCTGCAGGACGGGCGCTACGTGGTTTCAGGTGTGAACATGATCAAGCGTCACACCAAGCCCAACCCGATGGCCGGCAATCAAGGGGGTATCGTTGAGCGTGAGGCTCCGATCCACGGTTCTAACGTTGCTATCTTCAATACGGAGACCGGCAGGGCGGATCGGGTCGGCTTTCAGATGAATGACGACGGTACCAAGATCCGTATCTTCAGGTCGACGCAAAAGCAGATCGACGCCTAACGCGATTCGGGTGGCAACATGGCGAACTTGAAAGAGCAGTACAAAGACGAGGTGATGGCCAAGCTCACAGAGCAGTTTGGCTACGCCAACGTAATGCAGGTGCCCCGGATCACCAAGGTGACCCTGAATATGGGCGTCGGTGATGCGACCAGCGACAAGAAGCTGATCGATAATGCCGTGGCTGATCTGGAAAAGCTTTCCGGCCAGAAGCCAATCGTAACTCTGGCTCGCAAGTCAGTTGCGGGCTTCAAGGTACGTGAAGGCTGGCCGATCGGTACCAAGGTGACCCTGCGCAGCGAGCGTATGTGGGACTTCCTTGACCGGCTGGTAAACATCGCGATTCCGCGTATTCGTGACTTCCGTGGCCTCAATGCGAAATCATTTGATGGTCGTGGGAACTACTCGATGGGTGTGCGTGAACAGATCATCTTCCCCGAGATCGAATACGACAAGGTTGACCGTGTTCGCGGGCTGGATATCACCATCACGACGTCTGCCGGCACCGACGAAGAAGCTCGTGCACTCCTGAGTGCGCTGAACTTCCCCTTCCGGAAATAAAGGTGTAATCATGGCAAAGAAAAGCATGGTTGAGCGCGAGCGCAAGCGCGCCGAGCTGGTAGACAAGTATGCAGCCCGTCGTGCAGAGCTCAAGGCGATCATCAGCAACGTCAACAGTTCGGACGAAGAGCGCTTCGATGCGCAGCTGCAGCTGCAGAAACTGCCGCGTGATTCGAGCCCGGTGCGCCAGCGCAATCGCTGCCGCGTCACCGGCCGTCCGCACGGCTATTACAACAAGTTCGGACTTGGGCGCAACAAACTGCGCGAAGCGGCCATGCGCGGTGACGTGCCGGGCCTGACCAAGTCCAGCTGGTAATCGCATCAGGAGCGTTATCGATGAGCATGCAGGATACACTCGCGGATATGCTGACTCGTATCCGTAATGCGCAGATGGCGACCAAGGAGACGGTGACCATGCCGTCTTCCAAGATCAAGGTCGAAGTCGCGCGTGTTTTGAAAGAAGAAGGTTACATTGCCGACTTCTCCGTTGAAGGCGACGTCAAGGTTGACCTGACGATTGTCCTCAAGTACTTCGAAGGCAAGCCGGTCATCGAGCACATTCAGCGTGTATCGAAGCCTTCCCTTCGCAGCTACAAGGGCAAGGATGAGCTGCCGCGCGTAGCAGACGGTCTGGGAGTGGCCATTGTGTCCACCTCCAGAGGTGTCATGACCGATCGTGCGGCGCGCCAGGCAGGCGTCGGCGGTGAAGTCATCTGCACCGTATTCTAGGAGTCTATGATGTCCAGGATTGCAAAATACCCGGTTAAGCTGCCCAGCGGTGTGGAAGTCACGCTCGAGGAAGGCAGGCTGACCGTCCGGGGCGGTCAGGGGCAGCTGGAAATGAACGTTCACAACGATGTTGTGATTGGTCAGCAGGAAGACCAGCTGACGTTCGAACCCAGCGCTTCAGCCAAGAATTGGGCCATGGCCGGTACTACCCGCGCTCTGGTCAACAATATGGTCGTTGGTGTTACTGAAGGCTTTACCCGTTCGCTGGAAATTACCGGCGTAGGTTATCGTGCTCAGGCCAACGGTCAGACACTCAACCTGACACTTGGTTTCTCTCACCCGATCGATTACAAGGTGCCTGAAGGCGTGGTTGTTGAAACGCCCAAAAACACCACGATCGTTCTCAAGAGCGCTGACAAGCAGCGTCTTGGTCAGGTGGCTGCCGAGATTCGTTCGTTCCGTCCGCCGGAGCCCTACAAGGGCAAGGGTGTTCGTTACAGCGATGAACGCATCCTTCGTAAAGAAGCCAAGAAGAAATAGGGCAGGGTTATGAACGCGAAGAAAGAAGCTCGTCTCCGTCGTGCCCGCCGCACGCGCGCCAAGATCCGCGAACTTGGTATCAATCGTCTGAGTGTCAATCGCACACCGCGTCACATGTACGCTCAGATTATTTCCGCAGACGGTGGCCAGGTACTGGTCAGCGCCTCCACGCTCGACAAGTCGCTGCGTGAAGATGCGACCGGCAATGCCGACGCCGCTGCTCGCGTTGGTACTCTGCTGGCCGAGCGCGCAAAGGAAGCGGGAATTACTGAAGTTGCCTTTGACCGTTCCGGGTTCAGGTACCATGGTCGGGTCAAGGCCCTCGCTGATGCCGCGCGCGAAGGCGGCCTGCAATTCTAAAGGGTTCAACGATGGCGAATAACGAACAGAGGGGCAACGGCGATCTGCAGGAAAAGCTTGTTCAGATCAACCGTGTTGCCAAAGTGGTCAAGGGTGGCCGTATTTTCGGTTTCACCGCTCTGACCGTCGTAGGCGATGGCAATGGTCGTATCGGTTTTGGCCGTGGCAAGGCGCGTGAAGTGCCGGTCGCGATCCAGAAGGCGATGGATCAGGCTCATCGCAACATGATCAAGGTCGAGCTGCGCGGTAACACGCTGCAGTATCCGGTACGTGCCAACCATGGCGCTTCCAAGGTCTTCATGCAGCCTGCTTCTGAAGGTACCGGTATCATCGCAGGTGGTGCGATGCGTTCGGTACTGGAACTGGCCGGTGTACATGACGTTCTGGCCAAGTGCTATGGCTCGACCAATCCGGTCAACGTCGTGCGCGCAACCGTCAAGGGCCTCGCTTCCATGCGTTCTCCCGAGGACGTTGCGGCAAAGCGTGGCCTGTCCGTCGAAGCGATTACGGGGTAAGCGCCATGTCAGCCACAATCAGGGTTACTCAGGTACGCAGCACGATCGGCGTACTTGAAAAGCACAAGGCCACCATGCGCGGGCTGGGTCTTCGTCGTATCAACCATACGGTTGAACTTGAAGACACACCTGCCGTTCGTGGCATGATCAACAAGGTCAACTACCTCGTTCGCGTTGAAGGAGCTCAGTAATGACCATGAAACTGAATAGCCTGAGCCCGGCACCGGGTGCCAAGCACGCTGAAAAGCGTGTTGGTCGCGGTATCGGTTCCGGCCTGGGCAAGACCGCTGGTCGCGGTCACAAGGGTCAGACCTCTCGTAGCGGCGGCTCCATCAAGCCGGGTTTCGAAGGTGGTCAGATGCCGCTTCAGCGTCGTCTGCCCAAATTCGGCTTTACGTCCGCCAAGTCACTGGTCAGCGAAGAAGTTCGTCTTAACGACCTGGCCAATGTCGAAGGCGACGTTGCGGATCTGGCAAGCCTGAAAAAGGCCAACGTACTGAAAAATGCCACGCGTTTTGCCAAGGTTGTGCTGTCTGGCACCCTCGATCGCGCCATTACCGTACGTGGTCTGAAAGTCACCAAGGGTGCACGGGCTGCCATTGAAGCCGCCGGTGGCAAGGTAGAGGACTAAATGGCAAAGTCAGGAAAAGTACCGGCTAACATGCAAAGCGGTCTGGGCGAGCTATGGGCTCGCCTACGGTTCGTTTTTATCGCAATCGTGGTGTATCGCATCGGTGCCCACATTCCAGTCCCCGGTATCGATCCTGACCAGCTCACTGCCTTGTTCAGAGAAAATCAGGGCACCATTCTGAGCATGTTCAACATGTTCTCGGGTGGTGCCCTGCAGCGCATGAGTATTTTTGCACTGGGCATCATGCCCTATATTTCTGCATCAATTATCATGCAGCTTCTGACCGTGGTTTCGCCGCAGCTTGAACAGCTGAAGAAGGAAGGCGAGGCCGGCCGTCGAAAGATCAGCCAGTACACTCGCTACGGCACGGTGTTGCTGGCATTGATCCAGGCGATCGGCATGTCAGTAGGGCTTGTCAGTAACGGGGTCGCTTACAGCGCCGATTTCAGCTTCTACTTTACGGCAGTCACCACGTTTGTGGCTGGTGCCGTATTCCTGATGTGGCTGGGTGAGCAGATTACCGAGAAAGGGATCGGCAATGGTATTTCGCTGATCATCTTTGCCGGTATTGTTGCCGGTTTGCCCGGTGCGCTCGGGCAGTCATTCGAACTGGCGCGCAATGATGGTGCCTGGAATGTACTGCCGCTGCTGGCACTCGGTGTACTGGGTATTGCAACGGTCGCCTTTGTGGTTTTCATCGAGCGTGGACAGCGCCGTATTACGGTCAACTATCCGCGTCGACAGGTCGGCAACAAGATGTATGCCGGCCAGAGCAGTTATCTGCCGATGAAGGTCAACATGGCCGGCGTTATTCCGCCCATTTTTGCTTCGAGCATTCTGCTTTTCCCGGCATCGCTGGGACAGTGGTTTGGTCAGGGCGAAAACATGGGGTGGCTGACGACCATTTCCCAGGCTCTCGGGCCGGGTCAGCCGTTGTATATTCTGCTGTTTGCCACTGCCGTTGTTTTCTTCTGTTTTTTCTACACCGCTCTGGTTTTCAACCCGAAGGATGTAGCAGATAATCTGAAGAAATCGGGAGCATTCCTGCCGGGCATTCGCCCCGGCGAGCAGACTTCGCGTTATATCGACAAGGTCATGACGCGTCTTACGTTGTTTGGCGCTCTCTACATTACCCTGGTTTCCCTCATGCCCCAGTTCCTCATGGTGGCATGGCAGGTGCCCTTCTACTTTGGCGGCACTTCGCTGCTGATCGTGGTGGTGGTGGTCATGGATTTCATGGCGCAGGTTCAGTCTCATCTGATGTCCAGTCAGTATGAGTCCGTAATGAAGAAGTCAAACCTCAAGGGGTATGGCAGCGGCGGTGTAATGCGCTGACATCTCCCGGTGATGGCAGGTCGTTGTTCAGGCCTGCCATTTGCCACTCAGGCCGCACGGTCTGATCATGCCGTCATACAGTTTCACTGTGATTGCGGTAAGGGCGGGAAGCTTGAGCTTCACTGCCAAAGAGACAGGTTGTAATGCATACCCCTTGCCAAGAGTTATCAGGGGAGATATGCTATTGCGCCTTTTACAGACGATTAACCGAGCAAGCCGCTCAAATTCGGAGAAAGCTGATGGCCCGTATTGCAGGCGTCAATATCCCGGACAACAAGCATGCGGCGATCTCGCTGACCTACATCTACGGTATTGGTCGCACCCGCGCTAAGGAAATCTGTGCGCAGGTGGGTATCGCACCCGACGTCAAGGTTGGAGATATCTCCGCCGAGAAACTCGACGAAGTGCGTACTGCAGTTGGCCAATATGCCGTGGAAGGTGACCTTCGCCGTGAGATTACGCTGAATATCAAGCGTCTCATGGATCTGGGTTGCTACCGTGGTCTGCGCCATCGTCGCAGTCTTCCGATGCGCGGGCAGCGCACGAAGACGAATGCGCGTACCCGCAAGGGACCGCGTAAACCGATTCGCAAATAAACGCATGTCCGGCGTTTAGAATTCAGGAACATCAAACATGGCTAACCCGCGCAGTAACCGTAAAAAGGTTAAAAAGCAGGTAGTGGATGCGGTTGCCCACATCCATGCCTCTTTTAACAATACGATCGTGACGATCACAGACCGCCAGGGCAACGCTCTTTCATGGGCCACTGCCGGTGGTTCGGGTTTTCGTGGTTCTCGCAAGAGCACCCCGTTCGCTGCCCAAGTGGCAAGTGAACGTGCAGCTACCGCTGCAGCCGAGTATGGTGTGAAAAACGTCGACGTACTGGTCAAGGGCCCGGGGC
This sequence comes from Kushneria marisflavi, assembly GCF_002157205.1. Taxonomy (NCBI): domain Bacteria; kingdom Pseudomonadati; phylum Pseudomonadota; class Gammaproteobacteria; order Oceanospirillales; family Halomonadaceae; genus Kushneria; species Kushneria marisflavi. The sequence continues at coordinate 2,544,334 of NZ_CP021358.1, forward strand.
CCGGCCGTGAGTCCGCCGTGCGCGCATTGAATGCCGCCGGTTTTCGCGTGCAGAGCATTACCGACGCGACACCCATCCCGCACAACGGGTGCCGCCCGCCGAAAAAGCGTCGCGTTTAAGGAGACACACTCATGGCACGTTATACTGGTCCGAAGTGCAAGCTCTCTCGTCGCGAAGGCACCGACCTCTTTTTGAAGAGCGGTGTTACGGCGTTCGAGAAGAAATGCAAGTCAGAGACTCCCCCGGGTCAACACGGTCAGCGCCGTCAGCGTCTTTCCGAATACGGCTCGCAGCTGCGTGAAAAGCAGAAGGTCCGTCGTTACTACGGCGTACTGGAAAAGCAATTCCGCAATTACTACAAGGAAGCCGCGCGTCAGAAGGGAGCCACTGGTGAAGTTCTGCTCCAGCTCCTCGAGACTCGCCTCGACAACGTCGTTTATCGCATGGGCTTTGGCTCGACTCGCAGCGAATCTCGCCAGCTGGTCAGCCACAAGGCCATCGCCGTCAACGGTCGTACCGTCAACGTGGCGTCCTACAAGGTCCGTCCCGGTGATGTGGTCAGCGTTCGTGAAAAGGCCAAGAATCAGTCGCGTATTCAGCAGTCCCTCGAGCTTGCTGGCAACCGTGGCGATGTAAGCTGGGTCGACGTTGACTCGAAGAAGATGGAAGGCACTTTCAAGGCTCTGCCTGAGCGCGGCGACCTGTCTGCCGACATCAACGAAAACCTGATTGTCGAGCTGTACTCCAAATAAGCATTGAGCTTTTTTGGATTAACCGTTTGGCAGCCTGATAGGTGTTCATATGCAGCGTTCAGTGACAGAGTTTCTAAGACCTCGCGACATCAAGGTCGAAGAAGTCAGCGCGAATCATGCAAAGATCGTGCTCGAGCCTTTCGAGCGCGGCTTTGGTCATACTCTCGGGAACGCCCTGCGTCGTATTCTGCTGTCATCCATGCCCGGGTGTGCGATTACAGAAGCAGAGATCGAAGGCGTTCTGCATGAGTACAGCGCAATCGAAGGTGTTCAGGAAGATGTTATTGAAATCCTCCTGAATCTGAAGGGCGTGTCCATCAAGATGCATGGCCGCGATGACGTTGTATTAACGCTAAACAAGCAGGGCCCGGGCATCATGACCGCCGGCGACATCGCCGCCGATCATGACATCGAGATTGTCAATCCGGATCACGTCATTGCTCATATCAATGATGGCTGTGAACTGAAAATGCAGCTGCGCGTTATGCGCGGCCGTGGTTACGAGCCTGCAGATGTTCGTGCCGAGCGTGATGACGAGTCACGCGCTATCGGACGTCTGCAGCTTGACGCCACGTATACGCCGGTTCGCCGTGTTTCCTATGCTGTTGAAGCGGCGCGTGTTGAACAGCGCACCGACCTCGACAAGCTGGTCATTGATCTGGAAACAGATGGCACGCTGGATCCCGAAGAGGCCATCCGCCGCTCTGCAACCATTCTGCAGGAGCAGCTGGCTGCCTTCGTCGATCTTGAAGCCGAGAAAGAACAGGAAGTAGAGGAAGAGGAAGATCAAATTGATCCGATTCTACTGCGTCCTGTTGACGATCTCGAATTGACTGTCCGAAGTGCCAACTGCCTCAAGGCCGAGAATATCTACTATATCGGTGACCTGATTCAGCGCACCGAAGTAGAGCTTCTTAAAACACCCAATCTCGGCAAGAAGTCGTTGAATGAAATCAAGGACGTTCTCGAGGCCCGTAATCTTTCACTTGGCATGCGGCTGGATAATTGGCCGCCGGCGAGTTTGAAAGACGACAAGGCCTCTGCCTGAACGGGTGACTCGCGCCCCAGATTGGTAAGGAATCTTATCCATGCGTCATCGTAAAACCGGTCGTCATCTAAGCCGTAACAGCTCGCATCGTAATGCCATGTTCCAGAACATGTGCATCTCGCTGGTCGAGCATGAAATGATCAAAACCACGCTGCCCAAGGCCAAGGAGCTGCGTCGTTATATTGAGCCGCTGATCACTCTGTCGAAAAATGACAGTGTGGCCAATCGCCGCCTGGCGTTCAGCCGTACCCGCTCCAAGGATACGGTTGGCAAGCTCTTTAACGAGCTGGGTCCGCGCTACAACGCCCGTCCGGGTGGTTATGTTCGCGTTCTCAAGTGCGGTTTCCGTGCTGGCGACAATGCGCCCATGGCGTATGTCGAGCTGGTTGATCGCCCGGTAGCAGCAGAAGCCAGCGGCGAAGAATAAACCGCTCTTCCTGCTATCGTCAGAAAAGCCGACCTCCGGGTCGGCTTTTTTTGTCTCTGAAAAAAGGTTTTCTCACCCATACTGACGGTTCAATCAGCCTTTTGAGTACCTGTCGTGGGATGTCATTTCATCAACGGGGAATGTGAGAACTGCCAAAGCGATCTGCCTTTCTCTTTCACCATGGCTTTTCAGCCTATCGTGGATCTGGAAAACGGCGGCATTTTTGCGCATGAAGCTTTAGTGCGTGGTGTCAATGGAGAGTCTGCCTGGTCGGTTTTGTCACAGGTCACCCCCAAGGATCTTTATGCCTTTGATCAGGCCTGTCGGGTGCGGGCGATCGAGATGGCCAGCCAGCTTGGCATGACCACAAGGCTGTCAATCAATTTTCTGCCTAATGCCGTTTACGAGCCGCGCGCCTGCATACGTGCGACTCTGAAAGTGGCCGAGCGGGTAGGGTGGTCCCTCAATAACCTGATTTTCGAGATAACCGAAAACGAGCATGTGACCGACCGGGATCATCTGCGTCACATCGTTGAGGAATATCACGAGATGGGATTTAGCGTGGCGCTGGATGACTTTGGGACCGGCCATGCCAATCTCGATCTTCTGACGGTTTTATCCCCGAGTCATCTGAAGCTCGATCGGATTTTGATCAGCAATATTGGCCAGGATGTGCGGCGTCAAAACCTGATGGGCCATATCTGTTCGATGGCACAGACTCTCGGGATAGGGCTGGTGGCTGAAGGCGTCGAAACGCTGGAAGAGGCGCGCTGGCTCTACCAGAAGGGTATCACGCGTCATCAGGGCTATTACTATGCAAGGCCCGCCTTTCAGGCCCTGCCCGACATTGATCCGGATTGTCTCAGCGCTGTCACTGCCGCATAAAAGGGCCGGAAGCACGATGGCTTCCGGCCGTGTCCTCCCCGGCTTGTAGAGAGCTACTTCTCAAGAGTTAGTAGCCGCGCGCCAGCAGCGGTTTCAAAAAGCGTCCTGTATGCGAAACGTCCTGCTCGCTGATCTCTTCGGGAGTGCCTTCGGCGATGATGTGTCCGCCTCCGGAACCGCCCTCGGGGCCCAGATCAACGACCCAGTCGGCTGTTTTGATGACATCAAGATTGTGTTCAATGACCACGACCGAATTACCCTGGTCGCGCAGTCGGTGAAGAACGCCCAGCAGCTGTCTGATGTCCTCGAAATGAAGTCCCGTAGTAGGCTCATCGAGTATATAAAGCGTCTTGCCGGTATCACGCTTGGCCAGCTCGCGTGCCAGCTTGACGCGCTGCGCCTCCCCGCCCGAGAGCGTAATCGCACTTTGCCCAAGCTTGATATAGGACAGTCCGACATCCATCAGGGTCTGCAGGCGACGGGCGATGGCGGGCACCGGAGAGAAAAATTCCACGGCCTCCTCGATCGTCATCTCCAGCACATCGTGGATGCTTTGACCCTTGTAGAGCACGTCCAGGGTTTCCCGGTTATATCGGCGGCCGCCACAGACGTCACAGGGTACATAAATGTCCGGCAGGAAGTGCATCTCCACCTTGATCATGCCTTCACCCTGGCACGCTTCACAGCGCCCGCCCTTGACGTTGAACGAGAAACGCCCCGGCTTGTACCCGCGCGAGCGGGCCTCGGGCGTGCCGGCAAACAATTCGCGGATGGGCGTAAAGATCCCGGTATAGGTAGCAGGATTGGAGCGAGGTGTTCGTCCAATGGGGCTCTGATCGATATCGATGACCTTGTCGAGCTGATCAAGACCCTCGATGGCCTTGTGCGCAGAGGGCGTCAGTGTTGTGGCCTTGTTGAGCTCCCGGGCAGCCACTGGCATCAGGGTGGCATTGATCAGGGTGGACTTGCCGGAGCCCGACACACCCGTTACGCAGACAAAAAGCCCCAGCGGCAGTGCCAGATCCACATCGTCCAGATTATTGCCGCAGGCTCCGGTCAGGTGCAGCATCTTCTCCGGATTGATCGGCGTGCGCGGCGAGGGGATTTCGATGCGCCGAGTGCCTGACAGATACTGGCCGGTCAGCGAGTGCTGACTGGCCTCGATTTCATCCGGCGTGCCCTGAGCGATAATCTGGCCGCCGTGGACCCCGGCGCCAGGGCCAATATCGAGTACATGGTCGGCAGAGCGGATGGCATCTTCATCGTGTTCAACCACGATGACCGTATTGCCCAGGTCGCGAAGACGGGTCAGGGTCTGCAGGAGACGATCGTTATCCCGCTGGTGAAGGCCAATGGAGGGTTCGTCAAGAATGTACATGACCCCTACCAGTCCGGCTCCGATCTGACTGGCCAGTCGAATGCGCTGAGCCTCACCGCCCGACAGGGTATCGGCGCTGCGCTCCAGCGTCAGATAGTCGAGACCGACGTTGACCAGAAATTCGAGACGGCTGGTGATCTCGTACAGAATTCGTGAGGCAATTTCTCCGCGGCGACCGGGAAGGTCCATGGTGCCAAAAAAGGTTCGAGCCTCTCCGATCGGTTTGGTCACGACCGACGGTAGTGAGTGGTCATCGACAAAAACATGACGCGCTTCGCGGCGTAAGCGGCTGCCATGACAGGTCGGGCAGGGGCGTACGGCCAGATGGCGCGATAGATCATCACGGACCATGCTTGAATCGGTTTCCCGATATCGGCGTTCCATATTGGGCAGCACGCCTTCAAAGGCATGCTCGCGTGAGACCTTCTTGCCACGGTCATTGACGTAGGAAAACGAAATGGATTCGCGACCGCTTCCATGCAGAACGACATCGCGAACGCGCTGCGGCAACTGCTTCCAGGGCGTTTCCAGCTCGAACCTGTAGTGCGCCGCCACGGCTTCCAGCTGGTTGAAATAGTAGATGCTGCGTCTGTCCCATCCCTTGATGACGCCTTCAGACAGGGAGAGTTCGTCCTGACGGATAAGCTTGTCGGGATCGAAGAACCGATGCACCCCCAGCCCGTCGCAGCTCGGGCAGGCGCCAGCAGGATTGTTGAAAGAGAACATGCGCGGCTCGAGTTCGGCGATCGAGTAGCCACAGATGGGACAGGCAAAGCGCGATGAAAAAATCATGTCTTCGCGGTCGTCGTCCATGAAATGCAGCACAGCGGCACCATCGGCAAGCCCCAGCGCGGTTTCGAAGGACTCTGCCAGACGTTGTTCGATGTCCTCGCGGATCTTCAGGCGGTCCACCACGACACTGATGTCGTGCTTCTTGTTCTTGTCCAGCGTCGGCAGCTCATCGAATTCATACGTCTGACCATCGATCTGGACACGCACGAAACCCTGGGTACGCAGTTCGGTTAACGCCTGCTGATGCTCGCCCTTGCGGCCCTTGATAATGGGGGCCAGCAGCATGACACGGGTGCCTTCTTCCAGCGCCAGCGTCTGATCGACCATCTGTGAGACGGTCTGCGCCTCGAGATCGAGTTCATGATCGGGGCAGCGCGGCGTCCCTGCCCGGGCATAGAGCAGGCGCAGGTAGTCGTATATTTCGGTGATGGTACCAACGGTCGAGCGCGGATTGTGCGATGTGGATTTCTGTTCGATGGAAATGGCCGGTGACAGCCCCTCGATGTGGTCAACATCGGGCTTTTCCATCATCGAGAGGAACTGGCGTGCATAGGTCGACAGCGATTCGACATAGCGACGCTGCCCTTCTGCATACAGGGTGTCAAAGGCCAGAGAAGACTTGCCTGATCCGGAGAGCCCGGTAATGACAATCAGTTTGTCACGGGGCAGCTCGACATCAATGTTCTTCAGGTTGTGGGTGCGGGCCCCACTCACCGAAATACGATCCATACCTACCTCATCGCCGGCGTCGGAAAGACACTATAGAAGGAGTTGAAAGCGAGGCGCAAAATGCAGTGCACAGCGTTTTCCATGTGGTGCCCAGCCCGGTAAAATAGGGGCTGCACGCCACAAAGGGCAGGTGCCTGTCAGGGCACATGAAAAGTCGCCGCGCAAAGTGGCGCTTTTGTCCGTTCGGGGATATGCGTGGCAAGGCCTGCATTGCAGTGAATATCCATACAGTTATTATAGACGATCATGTCAAGGCAATGGCCTTGTCAGTTCATTCGTTTAAACATGCCAGCCGGCACTGGAGAGAAACATGGCCCGTGGGGTGAACAAGGTCATACTGATCGGTAATCTGGGTCAGGACCCGGAAGTACGTTTTCTGCCCTCCGGCAGTCCTGTCTGCAATCTGCGTCTGGCAACCACCGATACCTGGACCGATCGCCAGAGCGGTCAGCGTCAGGAGCGCACCGAGTGGCACAGCGTTGTGATGTTCAACAAGCTGGCCGAAATTGCGCAGCAGTATGTCAAAAAGGGGTCGCGGCTTTACATCGAAGGGCGTCTTCAGACCCGCAAGTGGCAGGGCCAGGATGGTCAGGATCGTTATTCAACCGAGATCGTGGCCAACGACATGCAGATGCTGGATAGCCGCAGCGGTGCTCAGGGCGGTGACTTCGGTGGTCAGGGTGGCGGTGGCTATGGCCAGCAGGGCGGTTACGACCAGCAGGGCGGCGGCGCCCGCCAGAACAGCCCCGCGGGTGGTCAGAATCAGGGTGGCTACGGGCAGGGCCAGAACAACTATGGTCAAGGTCCTCAGCAGGGCAGTCAGGGTAACCAGCAGGGTGGTGGCCCGGGCAACCAGCAGGGTCAGGGTAGTGGCGCCCCCAACCCTGGCAGCTTCGATGATTTCGACGACGAAATTCCGTTCTAGTTATCAGCTGTTGCCAAGCGTTGCTAAGACCCGCCCTCGGCGGGTCTTTTCATGAGGTCAGCGTTTTCTTTTCAGACGGGCCTGAAGAAGCTTCAGGATGGCCCGCTCTTCAGGGCCTGTCAGATCATCCTGATCAAGGGCATCCTCGATCTGCTCCAGAAAATGTCTTAGCAAGCGACCGTCAAGATAGTTTTCGATGACGCGCGGGTCGATATAGCTTGCTCGTGCAATGCTGGGCGTATTACCCAGTCGAGCAGCGACGCGCTCTACCGCTTCACGAATATACGACTGGCTGGCATCGTCATCATCGCCGATGCCCAGTTCATCGAGGGCGAGCGCTGCAATGGAGGTGCCGGCCCAGGTCCGAAAGTCCTTGGCACTAAAGCGCTCCCCCATGACCTCATGGATATAGTCGTTAAGGTCCTGGCTATCGACACGTACCTTGCGTCCATCATCATCAAAGTACTTGAAGATTTCATAGCCCGGGATGTCGTCAAGCTCCCCAACAATCTGCGCCAGTTTTTCATCTTCAACCACCTTGTGCTGCTGCTGGCCACTTTTGCCCTGGTAGTCGAAAATCAGCTCGTCGCCGTTGATGGTCAGATGGCGTGAGCGCATGGTGGTCAGCCCATAGGAATCGTTCTGCTCGCTATAGCTGTCGTTACCGGGGCGAAAATAGGCCGTATCCAGCAGTCTGACCATGCAGGCCAGTACCTTCTCTCGTGGCATGCCATCGCGGGCCATGTGCTGACCGGTAATGCGTCGCATGGTCGATAGCCGCTGGGCAAAATCGACGATGCGATCGAATTTCATCTTCTCCCGCTGCTCACGCCACTGGCTGTTGTAGACATACTGCTTGCGCCCGGCACTGTCTCTTCCCGTGGCATGAATGCGCGCCTCGGGATCGAGCGTGATGGTCACGTCGCGCCATGCTGGCGGAACGGCAAGGCCCTTGATCCATTCCCGCCATTGCTGGTCCTTCAGAGTTTTCCCCGCAGCGTCGCGATATGTAAACCCCTTGCCGCTGCGATGGCGCGTTACGATGGTGGCTTCTTTTGTCATTCAGGCAGGCTTCTTGTCTGGTGAACGTCTCGTGAGTCCTTGACTGATCATAGACGATGATCAAGGGCTTGCCGCCGTATGGCCTTTGGCATGACGCAGCCTCCGGACAGTGCAACCCATGGGTTTTTTTTGTAAAGTGTCGGGCCTGCCGCGTCACTGCCCGCCAAGAGTGACGTCATTTTCTGTCGGGCCGCAAACTCAATGAAACTATTACTGCTTGATGCCGATCACTGCCTTGGTCGGGCGCTCATCAATGAAAGCGACTCGCGAAGCGATGTCGAGCTGATCATCGAGCGTTCCCGTCAATGCCCGCTGCCGCAGTTGAAGGCATGGGCGCCGGACGCTGTCATTTTTCCACCATTATTGTGTCCGGCCGGTGTCGACTACGCCGAGATAATCGAGCATGTCGAACAGGTAGAAGCTGTCATGACGGCCTGTCGCGAACATGGCGTGCCGCTGGTCTGGTTCGTCAGCGATCAGATCTTTGATGCCGGGTCGGACATGCCCATCGAAGAAAGCGTACTGCCCTCGCCCCGGGATGAGGGGCTGCAGCGTCTGCTGGAGACGGGCAACCGGATTCGTTCAGGGCTGGCCGAGCACTTTATCGTACGGACCGGGCCGCTGATGGCGCTGGAAGGTCGCAATGCCTGGCTGGCGCGCATGCTGGATGAGCTGGTGGACGGCAAGTGCCAGCGTGCTGCAGAAGATGAAATTGTCTGTCCAACGCCCGCTCAGGCCGTGGCCCGTGCCGTGATCGGTATGCTGTCGCAGCAGTTTTCGGGTGCCAACGCCTGGGGGGCCTATCATCTCGCCGGCGTGGAACCGGTCAGTCTTTATACCTTTCATGGCGTTGTGCGCCATCAGCTGGAGATTCAGCTCGCCAGAAGAAACATTGATCTGACCCTTGGCGAGATCACGCCGCTGCACCACCATCATGATCAGCCGCTAAGACGCGTCCTCAACTGTCGTCAGATGCTTGAGACCTTTGGCGTTCATCAAAAGCCCTGGCGGCTGGCGCTGGATGCCATGCTTGAGCAGTGGTGTCAGGCACGCTTTGACGAGGAGAAGGGGCCGTGAAGGCGCTACGCAGTCTATTGTTTTATACCGGCTATCTAATGGCCATTATTGTCAGTGCCGTCACTCTCGTGCCGCTGGCCTTTTTTCTGCCGCTCAACGGACGCTTTAGGGTCCTGAACCTTTACAACCACTTCATCGTGTTCTGGTTCGGCCTCTGCTGCGGCGTACGTTATCGTGTGGAAGGTCGTGAGCATATCCCTGATGGGGCCTGCGTGCTGCTGTCCAACCACCAAAGCGAGTGGGAAACCCTGTTTCTTCAGACCATCAAATCGCCCATGTGTACGGTGCTCAAGCAGGAGTTGCTGAAGATTCCGGTTTTTGGCTGGGCGCTGAGAATGCTCAGACCGATTCCGCTGGACCGATCAAAACCCTCGAGGGCACTCAGGCTGGTGTTGACTGAAGGTGCGGCCCGTCTGGCTTCCGGGCTTTCCGTCCTGCTGTTTCCTGAAGGTACCCGCGTGCCGCCCGGTGAGCGTCGCCGCTTCAACAAGAGTGGTATACACATGGCCTGCAGGGCCGGGGTGCCGATACTGCCGGTCGCCCACAATGCCGGTGAGCACTGGCCTGGCAAGGGGTTTATCAAAACGCCCGGGCAAATCAATGTCGTCATTGGGCAGCCCATTGTCACTCGGGATCGCAAGCCGGATGAGGTGACGCGGGAAGTCGAGCAGTGGATCGAGCAGGAGCTGGCACGTATTTCGAAGGTGTCCAGGCCGGCACTGGAAGAAGCTTCTGCCAGCGCACTATAGAATCAGGTCGATCGTGACAGGTGCCGAAAAACAAGGCGCTGGATGGCATGAAAAAGGGCGCCCGTTGGGGCGCCCTTTTTTGCCTGAGTACTGCTTTTACCTAGTACTGCCTGGCATTGCGATGCTGGCGGTCAGGACGGCTGGTCGGCCATGCGCTGAAAGATCAGGCAGGCATTGGTGCCGCCAAACCCAAAGCTGTTGGACAGGACACGCTCGAGGCGTACACCGTCGCGACGCTTTGTCACGATATCCAGATCGCTGGCTTCCGGGTCGATTTCATCAATATTGGCGGATGCGCAGATGAAATCGTGTTGCATCATGAGAAGCGAGTAAATCGCTTCCTGTGCGCCGGTGGCACCCAGAGAATGTCCGGTCAACGACTTGGTCGAGGAAAGTGCCGGAACCCTGTCACCGAAGACATCACGCAGGGCCTTGATCTCGCACATATCGCCAACCGGTGTCGAAGTGCCATGCGTATTGATGTAGTCGATGTCGCCCTTGACGGTCGACATTGCCTGCTGCATGCAGCGAGCGCCACCTTCACCAGAAGGGGCCACCATGTCATGGCCATCGGAGTTGGCACCGTAGCCCACCACCTCGGCGTAGATTTTGGCGCCACGTGCCCTGGCATGCTCAAGCTCTTCGAGCACCAGCATGGCACCACCGCCTGCGATGACAAAGCCGTCGCGTGCCGTGTCATAGGCGCGAGATGCCTTCTCGGGGCAGTCGTTGTAGCTGGTGGACAGTGCGCCCATGGCATCAAACAGACACGACAGGGTCCAGTGCTCTTCTTCACCGCCGCCGGCAAAGACGACATCCTGCTTGCCCAGCTGAATCTGCTCGACAGCGCTGCCGATACAGTGAGCCGAGGTCGCACAGGCCGAGGAGATGGAGTAATTGATCCCCTTGATTGCGAAGGGTGTGGCCAGACAGGCAGATACGGTGCTACCCATGGTTCGGGTCACGCGATAGGGGCCAACTCGGCGTAGCCCCTTGTCGCGCAGAATATCAGCGGCTTCTACCTGGTTGGCAGATGACGCGCCGCCCGAGCCTGCAATCAGACCGGTGCGCACGTTGGACACCTGATCAGGCGAAAGACCGGAGTCCTCTATGGCCTGCTGCATGGAAACATAGGCGTAGGCGGCCGCATCTCCCATGAAACGGCGCTGTTTGCGGTCGACCAGAGCGTCCAGGTCGATGTCCACAACGCCTGCAACATGGCTTCGCATTCCGCGTTCGACATACTCATCGCGAAAGCGAATACCCGAACGGCCTTCCTTCAGGGACTGAAGGACCTGATGCTGATCGTTGCCCAGGCAGGAGACAATGCCCAGGCCAGTGACTACCACTCGTCGCATGGGAGCCTCCCCATCAGAAATTCGCAGTGGAGGTGAACAGGCCAACGCGCAGGTCGTTGGCTTCGTAGATATCGCGGCCATCCACGGACAGAACGCCATCGGCGATGCCAAGGATCAGGCGGCGCGTGATCACCCGCTTGATATGAATATGATAAGTGACCTTCTCGGCATCCGGAAGGATCTGTCCGGAGAACTTGACCTCACCACATCCCAGCGCGCGGCCGCGGCCGGGGTTGCCCAGCCAGCCCAGGTGGAAACCCAGCAGCTGCCACATGGCATCAAGGCCCAGGCAGCCCGGCATGACGGGGTCGCCCGGGAAGTGGCACTGGAAAAACCAGAGGTCAGGGTTAATATCCAGCTCAGCGATCAGCTCGCCCTTGCCGTATTTGCCACCCGCTTCCTGAATGTTGGTGATGCGATCCAGCATCAGCATGTTCGGTGCTGGCAGCTGTGCATTCCCAGGGCCGAAAAGTTCGCCCTGACTGCACGCGAGCAGCTGATCACGGTTAAAGGAGTGTTGCGTGGTCACTGAGATGTTCCGGAAATCAAAGGAATAGGTACTCCTGACGGAGCGCGCTTAGTGTACTGATAGAGGTGGCGAAATGCACGCCAGCGCCAGTGGGCGGGCCTGCAGCCTCGGCATCGCTCTTCAGCTACGTTTAACTTAATGCCTTGAAGGCGTCCAGCGCTCGTTGACGCGCAGCGCGATGATCCACCATGGGCAACGGATAACCGATGTGTTTGCAGGTGGCGGCATCGGGCGCATGACGCTTTTTAGCCTCAACGTTTGCCAGTTCGGGCACAAACTCTGCAATAAACATGCCTTCCGGGTCAAAACGTCTGGACTGGGTGGTCGGGTTGAAGATGCGGAAATAGGGCGCCGCATCCGTTCCCGTGGAGGCTGCCCACTGCCATCCTCCGTTATTGGCACCCAGTTCACCGTCAACCAGATGCTGCAAAAAAAAGGCCTCGCCGCGCCGCCAGTCTATCAGCAGATGCTTGCTGAGAAACATGGCGGTGACCATTCTTAAGCGGTTATGCATCCATCCGGTCGTAGTCAGCTGGCGCATGGCCGCATCGACCAGCGGATAGCCGGTATTGCCCTCGCACCAGCGTTGAAAGTCCTCGTCGCTGTCTCGCCAGGCCAGTGCCTTCGTATGCTCCTGAAAGGGCTGATGGCGGTTGACGCGGGGAAAACCGACCAGAACGTGCTGATAGAATTCGCGCCAGATGATCTCGCTGATCCAGCTTTTTAGATTGCTGTCTCCGTCACCAAGATGTCCGCCATTTCTGGCTGCAGCGGCGTTGATGCACTGACGCCATGACATCATGCCCAGCGCCAGCCAGGCCGAGAGCCCGCTGGTCGCCTTCATGGCAGGAAAGTCGCGTCCGCTGTCGTATTGATGCGCTCTTTTTTGCAGGAAGCGGGCCAGACGATCCTGCGCTGCCTCTTCACCGGCAGGCCAGTCGTCACTATTGATCACCGCATGACTGGCCTTGAGTTCGGGAAGCTCATCGCTAACAACATCGCTCAAGGCAGCCTGTGCTTCTGGAGCATCAAACTGCTGCAGCTGGTTGGCGCCAATATTTTTGAGCCAGCTTTTATAGAAAGGTGTAAAGACGCTGTAATAGCGGCCGTCTCCGGTCAGAAGTTCGCCGGGTGTGAAGGCAATCTGATCGGTATAGCGGTGCACGGCCAGTTCGCGCTGATGAAAGCCTTCGCTGACCTGTCGGTCACGACATCGCTCATTAAGCCCATACTCATCGTTGAAGTGTATGGCCTCGCATTCGAGCGTCTCTGCAAGCTCAAGAAGCCGGTCAGGCAATGCTCCGAAATGTTCGGCGTCAATGATCCTGAGAGGAATATTGAGACGGTCAAGATGATTCGACAGCGCCTCTATACCGCGGCGCCAGAAGTCGAGCTTGTTATCGCCATGCCCATGCTCCCGCCATTGTTGCGGGGTCCAGCAGACCACACCGATGACGGGGCCGCATTGCGCTGCATGATGAAGGGCCGTGTTATCTTCACACCTTAAATCGGTCCTGAACCAGACCAGCTGTCGCTTGCTACCCATTCATAGGCTCCTTTCGCAAGCAACCCGCCATAAGGCGGGTTGCAGTCGATCCATGACATTGTCGGCATCAGCCATGACGGGCAGTGGCCAGTCTCAATTGCGCGATGGCTCGCGCGGGGTCGCTGGCCAATGCACTCAGGTTATCCTCATCCGTGTCACGCAGCTGTCGCGTAATGGAACCTGCCACGCGGATGGGCAAAATCCCCTGATAGGACGCTTCTGAAAGCTGCTGGCGCAGTCCGTTAATATCGGCTTCCATGGCACCGGAGAGAACGATGGTTCTGGCGTTTTTGCACCGGGCGGCCTCAATCAGCTCGCTGAGAGGCACCGATCCATCAAACAGCGTAATGTAGAAGCCGGCGCTGCTGGCCGTAAAGGCGAACAGCAATTGCCAGAGTGCACTACAGCCCCCGGGCAGATAGCTCATCAGGATGCGCGGCTCGGTATTTTCATGGTTACCATGGTACAGCCGCAGGCCGAGGCGGGTTCTCAGAAAGGATTCCAGAAAGCAGCGCTGGGCCATGGGGGTAGAATGCTCCGCCCAGGTCTTTTCAAGATGCTCGACAACTGGTTGCCATAGGCGGGCAATGGCCGTGTTGACCGGATACAGCCCCATGCTTCGAGTAAACAGATTTTCGAGCCTGTTGGTATCGAATTCGGACACGGCATCGATAACCTCTTGACGCTGACCCTGCCAGTCATGATCCGGCGCGAATTCATCGGAAGTCGGTGCCTGACCGCCATCTTCCTGAGCTGAAGTCTCGGTCGAAGCCTGATCGAGCAGTTCCCCCACCTGGCTGACCGGAACCCCCCGGTTGAGCCATTGCAGGATACGTTCAACCCGCTCGATGTCTTCGCGAGCATAAAGACGATGTCCCTTTGGGGTACGTCTTGGCTGAATCAGCCCGTAACGGCGCTCCCACGCACGCAGCGTTACCGAATTGACGCCGGTCAGACGCGAAACTTCCCTGATGGGATAGAGCGGTCCGCCGACAGCACTTGCCACTTTCTCAGTCATAATAAACGAGAGCCTCCTTCGCAGTTCCTGCTGGCAGGAACGTGAATACCGATTGGTACGCCACGTTGCGAAAATGAGCAATTCGACCTGCATGCATGATTGCGTTAGCCATCATGGTCGAACAAATAAATTTAACCTGTGTATGTCTATAGTGTAGCAGTATTTGCACAGATGTTGTACGCCAAACTTTATTCTGTACAAGTGCTGTCACGCTGGTTTTCGGCCACGATCGAGACCACGACATCAGCAAATGATGGGTGCTGTCCTACCGGGTCGAGCAGGGTCAAGGAAAGCTCGGGATGCGTTTGACGCAGGGCATCCAGCTGTCCCGGCACGTCTTCACGCAGATGGCGACCCGCCGCAAAAAAAAGCGGCAGGATATCGATGTCATTGAACCCATCGGCATGCAGTTCGGCGACCACGTTTTCGAGCAGTGGGTCACAAAGCTCCATATAGGCCAGTCGTACCGGTGTGGTCATGCGCGCCTTGAGACGTTGTTCCAGCGTTTCAAACGGTGCCTGCCAGCGGCTGTCCGTGGAGCCGTGGGCCAGTACGATCAGTGCAGTTGTCATATCGGTATCATTCCTGAGTCAGCAAAGTATTGGGTTGGCCGTTCATGTGCATGGGTAAATGTTGTCATTGGCCACATAGGGCCTGTGCCAGCCGGCTGCCCGATAGCCAGGCGGCCTCGACGCGACCATCGATACACCAGTCGCCACAAAGGGATAGCTGCGTCGGCTTTTCAATGAGATAGCCTGGGGTGTTCTCTGGCGTCTGGCAGGGCTGGGCATATCGCCATCGGTGCGCGCCGCAGGCATCAATGGCTGGAAGCGGCGCGGGATAACAGTCCTGAAAGGCTTTGATCATCCTGTCGGCCACCTGGTCGGCGGCGTCTTCCAGGTGTTTGTCAGACCAGTCGTCATTGGCCAGAAGCGTGAGTCGCTCACCTTCATGCTGCCCGGGCCGTGTCTGATTGCGCCCTGCCCAGCGCAGCACCGGTGACGACTCCAGCAGGGCCCCATGCCAGTTTTCAATGCCCGAGGGCATGTCCAGAGCGCCCCTGAATCGCACCCACGTGCTCCAGCAGGGGGACATGTTGGTCTGCGGTCGAAGCGATGTGCTGATCCCCTTTAGCAACAACGCTGCCTGCGGTGCCGGTATGGCCACGATGACATGATCGAATCCCGACCATTGCTGCTCCTTTTGATCCTCGAGTGTCCAGGTCGAGCCGGTACGTGTCATTGAGGTGATACGCACCTGCTGATGAACCTTCATGGGTTCGGACAGCGCATCGGTCAGCGCCGCCATCGAGGGCATGCCCGAATATCTGGGATGTTCGGGAGGTTGCGCCTGCCATTGCCCGTCGATCTGGCGCGCCATGATACCGGGCCAGCGCGCGACGCTGCCCTGTTGTTCGAAAGCCGTGATGAATTGTGCAAACTCGGGGTCGCGAACAGTGAAATACTGGGCGCCAAGATCGAACAGACCATGGTCATTGTGCCTGGAGGACATTCGTCCACCCGGGCGTCGACCCTTGTCAAAAATTTGTACATTCCTTCCCGCCTGCTGTAGCGCCCGCGCGGCAGACAGCCCGGCCATGCCGGCGCCAATGACGGCTATATTGTGCAAGAAGTCCACGAAGGCCTCAAATTGTCTGAAGGGAAACGGTCATGGCTGCGCCGCAGGTATCGGGCGAAACCCGGATAAATCTTGTACGTTATATGTACCAGAACGGCGTTGACGTTAAAAACGGTTCGATAAAAGTTTCCACGCAATGATCAACAGTCATGGCGAATCCTTGCGATTGCCATGCGTTGGATCGGGGGAGAGCGACGTGAATATAGTGATCACCGGAGCCACCGGCTTTGTCGGTCAGGCGCTGTGCCGGTACTGGCATGAGCAGGGACATACGCTGATGGTGGTGTCTCGCCAGTCGGACAAGGCTCAGGCCACCATCAGGGTGCCCGTGATGGCACGCTCTTCGGCGATCGATTTTGCCGACCAGTCCGTGGGGGCGATCGTCAATCTTGCCGGGGAGCCCATCTTTAATCGGCGCTGGAGCGAGGCGCAAAAAAAGAAGCTGATCGATTCGCGTCTCAAGGCCACACATGATGTCGGCGAGCTTTGCCAGCGTCTGGCAACACCGCCGGCTCGCCTGATTTCGGGCTCGGCGATGGGATACTACGGTGATCAGGGCAGTCGGGAAGTGACCGAGCAGACCTCGCCGCACAAGGAGTTCGCCCACAGACTCTGTCGAGAGTGGGAGGAGGCTGCGCAGCAATTGGCCACGGATCAGATGCAAGTGGCCTGTCTTCGGATCGGACTGGTACTGGACCGGGATGGCGGAATGCTCAAGCCCATGCGCCCCATGTTCCGACTGGGGCTCGGTGGGCGACTGGGCAAGGGGCGTCAGTACATGCCCTGGGTTCATCGTCATGACCTGGTGCGCATCATCGACTTTTTGCTTCAGCGCGACGACATCTCGGGGGCCTGGAATGCCGGCGCTCCTGCGCCAGTAACCAATGCGAAATTTACGCGCACGCTGGCGGCCAGCCTGAATCGGCCGGCACCCTTTGTGATGCCGGGAAGCGTAGTATCACTGGCGCTAGGGGAAATGTCGCAGCTGCTGTTGACCGGTGCCCGAATGGTGCCGGCAAGGCTTGAAGCCGCCGGATTCCGGTTTGAATACCCTACGCTTGAAAAGGCACTGACCGCCATCGAGCGTCGCGCCGCCTGAGCGGCGCGACATGCCCATTTGACCGGCGGCCCGCTTACTGCGGGTCGACGGTCACAATGACACGCACGGCATCGAGCTGCAGACGGGTGCCGGCGATGGCCTCATCCAGCGCGGCGCGTTCGTGACGCAGCATGTCAATTTCTTCAGCGCGCACGTCCGGGTTGCGCTGTGCCAGTGCCGTCAGTCGATCGATCTCGCCCTCCAGCTGGGCAGCCATCTGTGCGCGGGCGTCTTCTACCAGCGCGGGTAGTTCTGCTTCGGCCTGCTGCTCGGCCTGATCAAACAGCTCGCGCAGCTGCTGCTGGCGCTCGCGTACCAGATTCCGGGCGACCCCTTTCTTGACGTGACGCAGGTTCCTGGCCAGTCCGCCAAAGGACACCTTGTCGGAAAGCACCTGGCCTGATTCATCGAGCAGCACACGCACGGTGGCGGGCGGGAAAAAGCGATTGACGTGAAGCGCCTTCGGCGCACTGGTGCGTGTTCGAAAGATGGCCTCCAGCATGAATCGGCCGCCCGGAATGGAAGGATGGGCCAGCAGTGCCAGTGCCGTATTACCCATGCTCTCGTTGGTCGCTCGGGAGAGCATTTCACGTACCAGCGGGTGTTCCCAGGACAGGCGCTGAAGATCGTCGCGGGCCAGTGCGCGCTGACGTGAACGGGTAGCGGTAAAACCTTCCTCGCCACGGATCAGGCCGGGCATGCCATCGACCATGTGAGACCCGGGGTGCAGATAGGTGAGTCCTTCATCCGTTTCCCGGGTGTCAATGCCAAAGACGTCCAGTGCCTGATCGAGGTAACGATCAAGCATTGCATCATCATCGAGTGCCTGTACGGCCTCGATCATCTCATCGGCGTGACCGGCGTCAAATGAACTCCATGCGAGCAGGCGATCACGACCGGCTTCCCGCTCCTGGCGCGTCTGCACGGCCAGCGTTCGGGATTCTTCGATGACCTCGTCCAGTGCCTCCTGGTCCAGCAGCGCATCGAACAGTGCATCGCCGTGGGCATCGCTGACCACGCTGCCCAGGCCGCTGGGCGCCTCGAAGGCCGCCAGTGCTTCCTGATACCAGCGCAGTAGCGCGCCGGTCGGGCTGCCGGTCATGATCGGCAGATGAATCTCGACGTCGTGCTGCTGGCCGATTCGATCCAGGCGCCCGATACGCTGTTCCAGCTGGTCAGGGTGCGGCGGCAGATCAAACAGGATCAAATGATGGCAGAACTGGAAGTTGCGTCCTTCCGAGCCGATTTCCGAACAGATCAACAGCGGGCTGCCATCCTCGGCCTCGGCAAAGGCGGCCGCCGCGCGGTCGCGCTCGATCAGCGTCATGTCTTCGTGAAAGACCGGCACATGTAGACCGGTCAGCACCTGCAGGCCGGCAGCCAGTTCGCGGGCAGTTTCGCCGTAATGGCAGATCAATAGTGCCTTCTCGCCCGGGTGGCTCTTGAGCCATTCACGCAGCCAGGCCATGCGCGGATCGAGCCGCCACCAGCGCTCATCGTCCTGGGTATCCTGCCGGCGCGCCTCGAAGGTCGCTTCGGGGTAGAGCAGAATTTCCGGGTAATCCAGACCGGTTTCGATCAGAAGGCTGTCCAGATAGTCTTCGTCGCGGCTGATGCGCTGCTCGATGCGGCGATAGGCGCCCGGGTTTTCCAGCTCGCTGACGTGCAGGTGACGTACCGGGAAGCCGCTGACATGGCGACGGCTGTTGCGGAACATGACCCGGCCGATGCCATAGCGGTCAAGCAGCACGCGCCGCAGCGACTCACGAAGCGAGGGCTGTTTATCCTCTCCGGCTCCCATCAGCTGCTCGAGCAGGGCGAGCGCCTGTGGATCGTCTGCGACGATGGGATGCAGGACATCGCGATGCTCTGGCTGTTCCGGCAGGTGTTCCAGCGCCTCGATGGCCTCGGCAAGCGTTGCGTGGCCGCGCTGTTCGGCCCTGAAGGCATCAATGTCGTGATAGCGCTCGGGGTCCAGCAGGCGCAGGCGGGCAAAGTGGCTGACGTCGCCCATCTGCTCCGGCGTGGCACTCAGTAGCAGCAGCCCGGTGTGCTGGGTGGCCAGCGCTTCCACGCACTGGTAACCGGTATCGCCGCCGTTTTCCGGATCCCATTCAAGGTGCTGGGCTTCGTCCACGATCAGCAGGTCCCAGTTGCAGGCCTGGGCCTGACTCTGGCGCTCGGGGTTGGCAAATAGCCACTGCTGGCTGGCCAGTACCAGCTGTGCCGACTCAAATGGATTGCCATCGTTGCCGCGGGCCTTGCTCTGTTGCTCATCGAGCAGGGTGACTTCGATGGAGAAGCGGCGCAGCAGCTCGACCAGCCACTGATGCGCCAGGCTGTCCGGCACCAGAATCAGGGCGCGCTCGACGCGACCGGTCAGCAGCATGCGATGCAGCACCAGGCCTGCCTCAATGGTCTTGCCAAGGCCGACCTCGTCGGCCAGCAGTACGCGGGGCAGACGGCGACTGGCGATATCATCGGCGATATGCAGCTGGTGCGGAATCAGGTCGATGCGCGGGCCGGACAGGCCGAAGCCGGGATGGCGCTCGACGCGTGCCAGATGCTGAAGACTGCGATAGCGCAGATTGAAGGCATCATTGCGGTCGATCTGGCCGGTCAGCAGTCGGTCACGAGCCTGATGAAACTGCATGCGGTCGCTGATGCGCGATTCCGGCAGCTCACGCTCGCCGTTGCTGTCCTGGCCGATGTAGATGATTCGACCACCCTCATCGCGCAGCTCGCTGACCAGCAGCACCTGGCCGTCATCGGTATCGATACGGTCACCGCGACCGAAGACCACGCGGGTCAGGGGCGCTTCGCGCACGCTGTAGGTTCGGGTTTCATCGCTGGCGGCAAACAGGACGGTCACGCTACGCGCGTCGCAGTTCAGTATGGTGCCAAGGCCCAGCTCGGTTTCGCCGTCACTGATGAAGCGTTGACCGGGAGTAAAATTGCTCATGATGCCTCGAAAATGTCGCCTCTCGGGCGCGCGGGTACAGATGTGAATCGGTCATCGACGGGGGATGAACTGCCGTGGGTCACTACCATGGCCTGCCATGCAGCATGGCCCTGGGGCGGTGACCTTCGAAAAGGGTGCCTATCTTAACCAAAAGAGAGGGGCGGCGGGGCACTGATGTGAGCAGAGGTTACTGCCGCTGTGATCTATCCCCCATGATGGTCGACAGATTGGAGATGCGCGTCAGGGTGTTATCCGGCGCCACGTGCAGCAGTACCGGCAGGTGGCGCTGCCCGGTCAGGGCCAGCAGGTGCTGGCGTGGGTCCATCAGTAGCGCGGTATCCTCGAGCTCGAGACGCTGGTCAGGATGTTGGTCCAGATAGCGGATCGCGCTGAGAAGCGATTCGCCCTGGTTGACCAGTATCAGCTCTCCCTGTTGTCCGATGGGCTGTTCGGCCAGCCGTTGAAGCCATTGTCGGCAGGTGCTGCAGTCGCTGCGCCATAAAAGGAGATAACGGTTTGATGTTTCATTGGCTGGTGTGACCGAGCGGCCCTCAAGAGACTCAAGGCTGAGCGTGGGCAGGGTGTCGGGCAGCGGCGGTGCCAGCGTCGTGCGCCACTGCTCCAGTCCCCACCAGAGGCCGCTGGATACCATGATCACGAGGCAGAGGCGTCTGCGTAGCCCGGAGCGCTGGCGGCAGTACCACAGCGTCCACGCCAGCAGAGCGATCAATCCGCCGGCGGGCGCCAGTTCGAGGTATCCGAGCCGCGCGGGCCATGGCACTCTGAAGGCGCCGGGACCGCCAAACCATGGCAGAAGCGCTGCGCCGACCGCCCAGAACACCAGCGCGCCCAGTGCCCAGCGCGTTGTGGTGGCCCGTGTCGAAGGGCTGATGAGGTGTGCCGTCAACAGGGTGGCAGTGGCGCAGGCTACGGCCAGCGGTATCGGAGAGAGCAGGATACGCTCGGGAAGATCCATTCGTTTTTTCCATCATGCGTTAGAATTGGACAGGCCGGCGTGTCCGGTCATGCTTGCTGATCCATGTTTGCCGGTGATTTTCATGCCCGACTTCCGCGCCAGACGCTCCCGGCGTCGCGATACGCCAAGAATTATTGCCATCTCCGCTCAGGCCATCGGCTTTATTCTGATCGTGCTCTTTGAGACCCTGCTGCCTGAGCATCTGAAACGTCCGTCCCAGGGTCTCGTCCTGGCCGCCATGCTCGTGGCAGCGCTTTACGCTGCTCTGCTGCGTCGCTATTACCGCAATCGGTCGCTGAAGCATCGCGACCATGAGTCCTTCCATGACCAATGATATCAATGCCGATGCCCTGAAACGCTGGGCGGAACAGCATGGGCAGGCGTCAGACAGCACCAGCGGCATGCGGCTGCTCTCTGATGGCCTTGACGCCTTTGAAGTGCGTGCTCATCTGGCACGCTACGCTCAGGACAGCATCGACAGCCTGAGCTATCTCCTTGAGGACGGCGTTACCACCCGAGTGTTGATGGCCGAGCTGCTGCTTGCGGCCGAGCGCGGCGTCAAAATCAGGATGCTGGTGGATGACATGAGCGCAATCGGTGTGCAGGGCATGCTGCGCGCCATGCAGACCCATCCCAATATCGAGGTGCGCCTGTTTAATCCGGTGACCTTCTGGCGGCGCTATACCTGGAGCCATCGACTGGCCATGGCTCTGACCATTCGGCGCTCGCACCGACGCATGCACAACAAGCTCTGGCTGGTGGATGGCGTGGTCGGAATTGCCGGCGGCCGCAATCTCGGTGATGACTATTTCATCACCAATAGTGAATACAATTTTGCTGATCTGGATATGCTTGTGGCCGACGGTCCGGTGGCCGCGCAGATGCGTGAATGCTTCAGCCAGTACTGGCATGGGCATTGTGTCAGCACGCTGACCTCCCTGATCTCGGAAACGCCAGATCATGACTGGCAGGACCTGCGTGAAGAGCTTCGGCAGCAGTTATCCGGTGAAGAGCTGGCGGATTCGGCTTTTTTGTCCATCCACCATGGCGAGCAGCGCGCGCTTGAAGAGGGCCTGGGCGAGCTGGTTCAGGCCCACGGTGAGCTGTATTGGGACCATCCGGACAAGCCATGCCAGCCGGGTTATCCCTCCCGTGATCTGATCATGGGGCCGGCCATCGGGGCGATGGTGGCTGACACCCAAACCCGGATCAAAATTGTCTCGGCCTATTTCATTCCCAGTGAGCGTGATGTGATCGACATCGAAGCCTTGCTGGAAAGAGGCGTGGATGTGACCGTGCTGACCAACTCCCTGCAGGCCAGTGATACGCCGATCGTCAATGGCAGCTATTCGCCCTGGCGGCGACGCTTTCTCGAGAAGGGAGCGCATATGCATGAGCTGCGACACGGCCACAAGCCACGCCACCGTCGTCGCAGGCATCATTTCGGCATCATGGCGTCCAGCCTGCATGGCAAGGCCATGGTCATGGACGACAGGAGACTCTTTATCGGTTCCTTCAATATTGATCCACGCTCGACCTGGTGGAACAACGAAATGGGGCTGAACGTCGATCATGAAGGGTTGGCGTCAGAACTTGATGAGGTGATCGAGCGTGCCCTTCGCCCGGACAGCAGCTTCAGGGTCGAGCTGGATGACCAGGGGCAACTGTCGTGGGTCACGGTGGATGAGGATAATCAGGCCCAGAGGCTGACGAAAGAGCCCGGCAATCTGCTGGTCCGGGCTCAGAAGTGGCTGGGGAGTCTGCCTGGGATTCGACGGCTGCTCTGAAGCAGCGTCGTGACAGGAAAGGGTGGGGCGCTAGCTGTTGTGCTCGATGGCCTCTTCGGCCGTACAGGCAATGTTATCGATGATGGTCCATTGTTCCGGCGTGCCCCCCTTTTCCACGGCATCCATAAGGGCGGCGGTGGCACGCCTCAGGTAGGGCTTGCCATCCTCTTCGTGCGCCTTTTCCAGATCGCTTTCCATATCCGAGATCAGCGCATCGATGCCGTCATAATCATCGCTCCATTTAAGTGCCTGCGTGGCAGCCTCCCTGATGGTCTCTCCAATGCCAATGATGGCGCTGTCACTGGCCACAATATAACCGCTGGCATTCATGGGCATGCATCCTCTGTCATCGTTCGAGGGGCCGGCATTACCGGAGTATGGGCATCAGTATAGACATGCCTGCGCTATCCCCGACAATCCCTCACTGTCACATGCAGTGACGACAGCTATGCTCAATACGTTTGTTCAACGCATGCGTCAGGGAGAGAACATGCTGCCATTGATCGATCGGGGCCAGAGCGATACCGCGCTGGTCATGCTGCATTTTTTCGGCAATTCACATCGGGAATGGCTCGAGGTCATCGAGCATCTGGGGCCTGAGCATCGATGTATTGCACTCGATCTGCCGGGATTTGGTGACGCTGCCGATATCGAGGGCTTTGATACTCGTGCCATGGCGGATCAGGTCGAGCAGACTATCAATGCGCTGAGCCTTGAGCGCGTGGTGCTGGTCGGTCATTCCTTTTCCGGCAAGGTCGCCATGGTGCTTGCCGCTCGGCGGCCCGAATGGCTCATCTCGATGGTGCTGGTGGCCCCGGCTCCGGCCGGTCCGCAGCCGGTCAGCGATGAAGAGCGCGAGTTTCAGCAGGCCTTTGATCACAGTCGTGAGCAGGCCGAAGCCTTTATCGATGGTGCGATTGCCCAGGGCATTTCTCCTGCGCGCTATCAGGATGCCGTGGAAGATGCCATGCGGGCCTCACCTGCGGCCTGGCAGGCTTGGCCGCGTCACGGCAGTCGGGAGGATTTTTCCGACATTGTCGGTGTGCTGGACTATCCCACATTGATTGTCGTGGGTGATCAGGACCCTTCACTACCTCCGAAGACGCAGGAAGCTCTGGTGCTGGGTCAGTTCGCTTCGCCGCGTCTTGAAGTCATTCCCGATCACGGCCATCTGCTGCCGATGGAAATGCCAAAAGCGCTGGCCGGGCTGATCGATGATTTCGCCGGTCGCTTTCGCTTGCCCTGAAATGCTTGAATCAGAGCAGTCTGATATTTTCAATACGACCAATGGATGCCATGCCTGGCGCTCGGAGAGCGTCAGGTACATTGTGTTACGACATGGCCCCTGTATACATTGATCCCGCATGACAGCGCCTGATGACTCAAGGGCGTGCGAATTCCAATGAATCAGGGGATGGCACCATGGATTACAAGAGCGGACTGATCGCGGCCTCACTGGCACTGCTGATGCTGGGTGGCTGCAGCGATGATAGCGACAGCCAGAAGGCCGACAGCGCTGCAAGCGCCCAACCGGATAGTGCCGAAACGCAGGACGGCAATAGCGAGGCTGCGGCAGAGCCGGTTCAGCTGGTCTTTGGGACCGGTGGCACCTCCGGCGCCTATTACGCGCTGGGCGGCGCATTGAAGTCCGTGCTGGAAGCCAGCCCGGTGATCAGCAACGTCCAGGTCGTCTCGACCGGTGCATCGGTACAAAACATTCAGAATATTCAGGACGGCCTGAATCAGCTGGCCATCGTCATGAGCGATGTGGCCTATGACGCCGTCAACGGCAAGAACCAGTTCGAGAACAACCCTGCCGATATCACGGCGATTGCCGGGCTGTATCCCAACGTGGTGCAGGTCGTGGCGCTGGATAACAGCGGTATCAACAGCATCGCGGATATGGCCGGCAAGCGCATCGGTGTCGGTCAGGTAGGTTCGGGCGTGGAAGCCAGTGCCAAGATCGCTCTGTCCGCCGCCGGAATTGATTACGATGATCTGGCGCGCGTTAGTCATACCGGCTATGCCGACAGCGTGACCGAAATGAGCAACGGTAATCTCGATGCTGCGTTTTTCACCTCGGGCGTGCCCAACAGCAACATTACCGGCCTGATGCAAAGCCGGGACATCAAGTTCGTCAACATCGATGGCGATACCGCCAAAAAACTGATGGCTGACTACCCCTATTACCAGAGCTACACCATTCCTGCCGGCGCAGCCGAACGTTACGATCTCTCCGAGCCCGTCAACACCGTCTCCATCCGTAATCTTCTGATCGCGCCGGCCAGCATGCGTGATGATGTGGCCGAGGATCTGGCTCGCCGCTTTGATGAATATCTGGGCTCCGGGCAGGTCGCGGTGGGTGCCCTGAAGGAAGTGGGTTCCGACACGCTGGACAAGGATCTGGTTCTGCCGGTGCACCCCGGGGCAAAGCGTTATTACGACAGCCGCCAGGAGAGCGCTCAGGGCAGTGATGCCGGATTTGACGCCGGTGGCAGCGATGCGGCCGATAACAACGCCAACAGCAACGACGCTACCTGAGCCAGCGCGTGTCGCATCGTCGCGGCTGGCTTTTGTTGTATGCCCTGATGTTGCTGCTGGTGCTTTGCTGGCCCCGGCCGTGGCTGGTGGTCAGCGAGCTTCATGCCGGGAGCGCTGATGAGCGGCGCTACGCGTTCTCCGGCGATGATGGCACGCGGTTTTCGCTGCGCTGGCAGCATTCGGTCGAGCGGGAGGACTGGACTGAAACCTTCGAGCTGACCCAGGGCGGCGTCGATGTGGTGCGCAGTCGCTTCAAGACCTTTGGCGCCGGTGTGCCGGACACCGGCCGACCCAGCCGTCTCGAGCACGGCTGGGTCGTGCTCGAGGGCCTCCATCGGTCGGTAGATCCCTTGCTGGTACAGGCCGCCGAGCGCGAACACTATCGCCTTGAATATGGTGGCTACTGGTTCGACCTCGCTGCGCTCGGACCGGCGCCGATTCTGCACTTCCAACAACAACGGTTGCCGCCGATCATGGTCATGGCTGCCCTGTGGCGCCCCTGGTGGCACCGAATGACCCGTGAACATCAAAATCCCGGGTCGGTACGGAGAGAACAACATGAACACACGGGTGGATAGCCGCAATACCCCGGATGACAAGCATGATGGCGCCGAGCTGCCCGGCGGTCTGGCCGGGACGCAGGATACGGCAGCACTGGACCCGGCTCTGCTCGAGAAATATGACCGCGAAAGCGCCATTCGCCACAGCCTTCCGCCACTGTTTGCCCGTGTGGTCACCGTCATTGGCGTGCTGCTGGCACTGTTCCATCTTTATACGTCAACGGCCGGACCGCTGATCGATATTCAGCAGCGCAGCATTCACCTCTATACGCTGCTGGCACTGGCCTTTGTGCTCTATCCCTTTACTCGTAAGGGGGCGCGGGACCGGGTACCGATACGCGATGTGATTCTGGCGGTAGTGGCGCTTGGTATCGGCGTGTACATGATCCTTTCCACCCAGCGCATCATTCTGGCTGCCGGGCGTATTACGGATCTGGACATGGTGATCGGTATCGTGGCCATCCTGCTGGTACTGGATGCCACCCGTCGTGTGACCGGCTGGGGACTGACACTGCTGGCCACGGCCTTTCTGGCCTATGGCATCTACGCCCGGCTGTCGTTCTACCCCGAGCTTAATCCGAACATCCTGATGGCGATCGGTCGTCAGCTGATGTCGCATCTGGTCTACATCACTGAAGGCCTGCTGGGCTCGGCCATTGCCGTATCGGCCAGCTACATCATCCTGTTCATTCTCTTTGGCGCCTTTCTGGGCAAGTCAGGGCTTGGTCAGCTTTTCAATGATCTGGCGCTGGCGGTCGCCGGGCATTCCCGGGGCGGGCCGGCCAAGGTGGCGGTCATCGCCAGTGGTTTTCTGGGCTCGATCAACGGGTCAGCGATTGCCAATGTGGTTACGACCGGTGCCTTCACCATTCCGCTGATGAAAAAGACCGGCTACAAGCCGAACTTTGCCGGCGCCGTGGAAGCCGCGGCCAGCGTGGGTGGTCAGATCCTGCCGCCCATCATGGGGGCAGCTGCCTTCATCATGGCCGAGGTGCTGTCGGTGCCCTATACCCAGGTCATGCTGGCCGGCATCATTCCGGCACTGCTCTTCTATCTCGGTGTTTTGATCCAGGTCCATCTGCGCGCGCTGCGCAACGGTCTCAAGGGCATTCCGCGGGACCAGCTTTCGCCGGTGCGGGCCGTTATGGTCGAGCGCGGCCATCTTCTGATTCCCATGGCGGTGCTGATCTGGCTACTGGCCGATGGTCGCGCACCGTTTTTTGCCGCCTTCTGGTCGATCGGTGCCACGGTGTTAATCTGCGGTACGCGCCGTGTGGTGATCGGGTTGTCGCTGATTTTGCTGGCGCTGATCTTTCAGCCGCAGCTGGAGGGTCTGATCGTGGGTCGCGGCATTCCCGATGTCGGCATTGATCGACTGTGGCTGCTGGCGGTGATCGCGGTGCCGGTGATGGTCAACGCGCTGCGAGCCAGAAAGGGCATCGTTGCCGAAACCATGACCGCGCGTGACTGTGTCGATGCCATGGAAGGGGGCATTCGCAACGCCATTCCGGTGGCCGTCGCCTGTGGGGCGGTGGGCATCATCGTGGGGGTTGCCACGCTCACCGGTATCGCGCTGGAAGCAGCTGATGCCGTTGTGGCGCTGGGTTCGCAGATTCCCAGCCCAATGATCCAGCTGATGGTCACGCTGCTTCTGACCATGCTGGCATCCATCGTGCTGGGCATGGGGCTGCCGAGTATCCCGACCTACATCATTACCAGCACCATGGCAGCGCCGATCCTTTTGAACCTCCCGCTGTTTCGCGAGCTCTCCGGCAGCAATGACACGGCCGTGTTCGTGGCGCACATGTTTGTCTTCTACTTCGGCATCTTTGCCAACCTGACCCCGCCGGTGGCGCTGGCCGCCTATGCCGGTGCCGGCATCAGTGGGGGCTCGCCCAATGCCACGGGCTTTCAGGCCATGAAGCTGGCCATTGCCGGATTCGTGGTGCCCTTCATGTTCGTGTTCGCCCACGAAATGCTGATGATTGACTCAACGATCGCCAATATCGCGATGGTACTGGTGACCAGCGTGGCCGGGGTCACCCTGCTGGCGGTGGCCGCCGAGGGGTATCTGTGGACGAAGGTCAACATGATCATGCGGTTGCTGTCACTGGTGGGCGCGCTGATGCTGATCTTCCCGGGTATCTGGACCGATATTGCCGGCGCGGCAATCGCAGTGGTTGTGTTTGTCACCAACCGGGCACTGGCCGCAAAGGATAGGGTGGGGGCGTCAGGCAGTCCTGCCTGACGCCTGCCGGTCGGGGCATTTAACGGCGTCCCGACCGGAGTTCGGCGAGGATTTCATAGCTGTGCAGCCGGTCGGCATGTTCGAAGAAATCCGAGTTGATCATCACTTCATTGACCCCCGTACGCTCGATAAAGGCTTCGAGTTCCCGTCGAACGGTGTCCGGTCCGCCCACGATGGAGGCGCCCAGATTGTTGGAAATGGCGGCCTGCTCGTGCGGGCTCCAGTCCATCTCCCGTACTGGTGGCGCCAGCTGAATACGACGCCCGCGGATGAGTGACAGGAATTTCTGCTGCTGGGTGGTGGCCTGATACTGCGCTTCTTCATCGGTGTCAGCGGCGATCAGTGGAATGCCGGCCATGGCGTAGGGCTCGCTGAGTACCTCTGAAGGCTGAAACTGGGTCCGATACAGTCGTAGCGCTTCCATCATGTAGCCAGGCGCAAACTGGCCGGCGAAGGCGAACGGCAGCCCCAGGTGTGCGGCGAGCTGAGCGCTGTAGCCGCTGGAGCCCAGCAACCAGAGCGGCACATGAGTGCCCTGTCCCGGCCAGGCGCTGACGCGCTGTCCTGGCTGCTCATCACCAAGGTAGCGAGCAAGTTCTGCAACCTGCTGAGGAAAGTCATGCACGCCGCTTTGAGGATTGCGACCCAGCGCGGCGATGGTGGCGCCATCGGTGCCCGGGGCGCGCCCCAGCCCCAGATCGATGCGGTCCGGATAGAGCGTGGCCAGCGTGCCGAACTGCTCGGCCACCACCAGCGGGGGATGGTTGGGCAGCATGACGCCACCGGAACCGACCCGGATGGTCGAAGTCGCGCCGGCCACATGGCCGATCAACACCGAGGTGGCGGCGCTTGCGATGCCGGCGGCGTTATGGTGCTCGGCCAGCCAGAAACGATGATAGCCCAGCGCCTCGGCATGACGCGCCAGAGTCACCGTATTGTCGAACGTCTCACTGATGGTGCCGCCCTGACGCACGGGGGCCAGATCCAGTACGGACAGGCGAGTATTGGCAAGTAGGGACATGGTGGCCTCTGTTGATTGCGAAGTAGCGCTGCCGCCAGCATATCATTAGCAGGCTTATCATGTGTGACGTCGGGGCATGCTATCGGTAATTCAATGGGGAGGAAGGCAGGAGCGTGTGATCGGTCACAAAAAAAGCCGGCAGTGCCGGCTTTTTTCAGCAACGGATCAGGGTATTTAGATCAGTGATGCTGTGCATGTGGGTCACGGCGAATCTCGTATTCACCTTCAAGCGTGGCGTGGCCGCCACCGGCAGCTGTCTGCCCCTGCCATGTTTGTCCCTGACGCTCGGCATGCTTTTTCATGCGGTGGCGCACCAGGGGCATCATGGCCCAGCCCAGCAGAACGAAAAACAGGGCCAGTACGCTGCCGAGCATCAGGAGAAGACCAAATACCATCCAGGCGCCCAGCATTTTCAGGGCACCGGGCTGGCGAGAGGGTTGCGCGGCCCGGGCGCGTGTCTTCATCTCTTCGGCCATGCGCCAGGCGGCGTTATAACTCTGATCTGCCATGTAAACACTCCTCACGGGTAGTGGCTGAATCAAAATGGCTGATAATAAGACAATAGCGCGTGTGGCAGGTTCATGCCCAATTGCGTGATTCAGTTTTATGTCAGGGGATATTTCGAGGGGGGATTGCGTATCTTGCGGGGTAGGGCGGGGCAGCCCTGACGCCCGAAAGAAAGCCTTTCGGGCATACAGGAGCGCTGCAATGTTCGGAATATCGGCCCGAACAAGGCCGTATGACGCGGGCGAAGCGCGCCCGGAGTCTTACTGCGCGTTGTTGCGCGTACCGAAGTTGCCGAAGCGACGACGGAACTGTGCTGCACGACCTTCGGAACTGGCCTGACGCTGCTGGCCGGTATAGAAGGGATGCGATGCAGAAGAAATATCCAGACGTACCAGCGGATAGGTCTCGCCTTCAAACTCGATGGTTTCGCTGGTGCTTACCGTCGAACGAATCTTGAAGTGTGTATCGGCATTGGTGTCGTGGAAGATCACCGTGCGGTACTGGGGATGGATGCCTGCTTTCATGGCGCGCTCCGGAAAGATGTTGGTCAGCCAAATTTAATGGCCGGGTATGATGGGCCAGCGTCAAGATTTTTTCAACCGTTTTCCGGTCAGGCTCGACCCATATGGGCGGTTTTCAGCCGTTATGATCGTGAAAAATGATCCCACCCACAAGGATAAGCAGCGTTTTGTCCGCAAAGGGGCTTAATGACTTGTCGACCAGGCTTGACCAGGTCACGCTGCCTGCCGGTTGGACAGTAAAGGAATATCAGGGGATGCAGGCGACAACAGGGCTTTGGGCGCTGACAGCCATGCGCCGGCTGGGCGCAATCGTCATGCTGGTGGTGATCGTACTGGCAGGGGTGCCGAAGGCGAACGCTTCGGCTGCCGAACTTGCCGGGCTAGGAGCGGGTAACAAGGACGGCGCCAGCGGCAGTGAGCAGGTCTCTCCCCAGCAGATGCGCGACTCGCTGGATCAGCTGATCTCGACGCTTGAAAACAGCCAGCAGCGCGATTCGCTGCTAAAGGGGCTGCGCGAACTTCGCGAGGCCAGTCAGGCGCGTATCGACGGCGACAATGCCGAGGGGACGTCCGGGCGCGGATTGCTGGGCGCATTGGCCACCACCTTTGAGGAGGTAACCGGTCAGAACGGAGAGGGTCGCAGCCTGGTCGAGAGCTGGCAGCGCCGAGGCAACAGCGCGCTGGAGGATATGTCCGAACGATTTGGCAGTCACGACAGTCGCTGGTCATTAATTCGTGACTTTCTGATGACGCTGGCAGTACAGATGGTGATCGGACTGCTGCTTTACGCGCTGATCAGGCTGGTGGGCAAGCATTATGGTGTCGTGCAGCGACTGCCCGAGCAGCCGACCGCCGTCACGCTGATACGCTACTGTTTGCGTCGACTGCTGCCCATGGGGGTGGCCTTTGCCGTCACCCTGGTGATGATTTTTCGAATGGGTCCCTCACCCGGCATGATCCTGGCCACTACGCTTGGGTGGGCGGCGCTATGCGGCATGGTCTTTGCCTCTGTCTGTGAGGTGGTCTTTTCGCTGTTTTCCTGGGGGCATCGACGTACGGCGCTGCGGCTGCTGCGTCAGCAGGCGGCCTGGCCTCTTTTCTATATCGGCAGTGTGGCCGCGCTGGGAGATGCCCTTAACGCTTCACTGCTTAATGAGGCACTCGGCAGCCAGCTGGCTGGCTTCAGTGCGGAAGTGATCAACATCACGGCGGTCGTGCTGACCGGCTTTTTCGTGGTGCGCTTTCGTCGTCCGATTCGTCATCTGATTCGAAACCGACCGTTAAGCCAGCGTCGCCAGGGCGGGGCCATCAGTGACCTGATTCAAGTGCTGGGCAAGGTCTGGCACATTCCGGCGCTGCTGATCGTGGCCGCCTCGCTGCTGGCCATCCTGACCTACAGCGGTGATGTACGCTCGGTCTTCGCGCGCGCGCTTTTAACGGCCGGCCTCATGATCGTGACCCTGATCGTGACAGGCCTTTTGCGTCGCAACAGTCAGCAGGTGCGCCAGCGGCCGCGCCGCTCACTCTATATTCGACGTCTGACCCGATTTGGTTATGTGCTGTGCCATCTGGCCTGCTGGGTCGTCTTTGCCGAGTGTGCCGCTCAGGCCTGGGGCTTTTCGCTGCTCAATTTCGGACGAACCGGTGGAGTGGGCGAGCGTATTGCCCAGCCGCTGATCAGTATCGGTCTGACGGTGCTGATCTGCTGGCTGATCTGGATTCTGACCGATACGGCCATTCATCGTGCCATGACTTCCACCTCGCGTTCCCAGCGCGGGCGCGCACGTCGGGCGCGGGCCGAAACCATCACACCGCTGATGCGCAATGTGGTGTTTGTCACCATCCTGGTGATCGGCACGATCGTGGCACTGGCCAACCTGGGCGTTAACGTGACGCCGCTTCTGGCCGGTGCCGGGGTCATCGGTCTGGCCGTCGGCTTTGGTGCCCAGACACTGGTGCAGGATCTGATTACCGGCATTTTCATTCTGGTAGAGGACACGCTGGCCATCGATGACTTTGTGGATGTGGGCGGCAATCTGGGCACGGTCGAAAAGCTCAGCCTGCGCACCATCCGGCTGCGTGATCTGGATGGCATCGTGCATTCGGTACCTTTCAGTCAGATCAAGGCAGTGCAGAACTATTCGCGAGAGTTTGGCTACGCCATGTTCCGCGTACGCGTTCCGCAGCGCATGACCATCGATCGGGCCATCGAGATGATCGAGGAGACGGCCGGCGGTATGCGCAACGATCCGCTGTTTCGCTTCAAGATCTGGTCGGCGCTCGAAATGCAGGGAGTGGAAAGCTTTACCGAGGGCTCGGCCATCGTACGGGCCCGTTTTCGGACTGCTCCGGTCATGCAGTGGGAGGTGACGCGAGAATTCAATTTGCGCCTCAAGCGTCGTATGGATGAAGAAGGCTTCGACCTGGCCGTACCGCGCACCAGTGTCCATCTGGAAAACCTTGATGGCCTGCTGGAGCATCTGCAAGGGGCGCGCTCGGGCGAAGTGCGACGGGAGGGTCAGGACGTTATGGTCGCGCCTCCCGACTCACATGACGAAGGATCGGATACCGGCGGCGCACCGAATGGTGATGCGCCGGGCGGTGGGGCTGCGCGTCCCTGAACCGTCAGTCAGGCCGTCTCTCCCGGCAAATGAAGATGGCCTCGCACGACCTGGCGAGACCCGCGTCGGCTGCCGGAGCGCAGGGCATCCTCGACAAGATCCATGGCCTGGGTGGCCATGGTCTTTAGATCATGACGAATGGAGGGCATATCCATACCCAGCAGTTCGGCGCAGGCGATCCCGTCGATGCAGAAAAGACGGGGGCCGCCGGGCTGCCCGGGCAGGGGGAGGCCGGCCCGTCGATAGGCCGCCAGAATGCCCAGCGTGATCTGGTTGTTGATGCCAATCAGGGCATCAGGCAGCGGGGGCTGATCGAGTCTCTTCTCCAGAAACTGCTCGGCAGGCGTCATGGAAAAATCCCCATAGTTCACCTCAAGCGTGATGCGACTGCCTGCCATGGCCTCGCGTATCCCTGATACCCGCCCGATGGTCACCAGCGAGTCCGGTGGTCCGGAGAGAATCAGCAGTCGCTCGACCGGCTGTTCTCTCATCCACATTCCCGCCTGATAGCCGCAGTCCAGGTTGTCGATGTAGACACCGCCATAGTGGGGGGCCGTGACCTCACGGTCCACCAGAATAACGGCAATGCCTGCCTTTTCCAGACGCTCGAAATAGGGAGGGCGATAACGTCGATCAGCGGAGATGACGGTCAGGATGATGCCGTCCACACCGCAGGCGATCAGGCGATCCACGGCAGCTTCTTCCTGAGCGGCTGAATCATGGGAATCCATGATCAGCACGTCCATGCGGCGCGCTTCTCCCTGTTGGCTGAAAGCACAGGCCAGGTCATGAAAAAAGGGATTGTCCAGCTGAGGGTTAATAACGCCTATCACCGGGCGTCGGTTTTCCTCGCCGGTCGGACGCTGTCTTGCCACGTACCCCATTGCCTGTGCCGCGTCGAGTACACGCTGACGAGTCTGGGGATGCAACTGTTCAGGGGCGCTGAAAGCGCGGGAGACAGTGATCGTGCTGACCCCTGCGGCGCGGGCAACATCCTTGAGACGAACTCTTGTGGAAGGTGATGGCGGCTCCATGAGGTGTCCTGATCTGTGGTGGCGACAAGAACGGCATTGGTCGTGTCATGATGCGTTCATCAGTATCTATCATTTTTTGTCATCATCGGCGCCTTCAAAGTGCTTCTGGAAGCTACGCCATTCGTCGGTATACAGACTTGTTGCTTTTCTACATGGACACGTCAATTGGTCTAATAAAAATTAAGTTAATGATATTATTGTATTTTTTACAGGCAGGCAAGGTTGCCTTAACGCCTGTCCTGTTGAACGATAGGCGCATGATGGCAAATGTTAAAAAATGACAAAAACATATCAATCATTTCTGTGCCTCTTGCCACAGGGGCCCACCAACACCCGGGGTAATCTCTACAATGAAAACACCATGGATCATGCTGCTGGCGGGACTTGGGTGCGCAGGCCTTGCGCAGGCACAGACCACCATTACGGTGGCCACCGTCAATAATCCAGATATGGTCACCATGCAGAAGATGACCAAGGCCTTCAACGAGGCGCATCCGGATATCAAGGTCAACTATGTGACCCTGGCCGAGAACGAATTGCGTCAAAAGATCACGACCGATATTTCAAGCGGGGGTGGCCAATATGACGTCATTACGGTCAGCAACTATGAAACGCCCATCTGGGCCAAAAATGGCTGGCTCAAGGCGATGGATCATCTGCCGGAAAGCTACCGGGTCGACGATCTGATTCCCAGTGTTCGTCAGGGCCTTTCTTATGAAGGCAAGCCCTATGCCCTGCCGTTTTATGCAGAGTCCTCGATGACCTACTACCGCAAGGATCTGTTTGAAAAGGCCGGCATCGAGATGCCTGACCAGCCCACCTGGAGCCAGATAGAAGAATTTGCCCAGAAAGTGCACGACCCCAAAAATGGCGTCTATGGCATCTGCCTGCGCGGTTTGCCGGGCTGGGGCGAAAACATGGCGCTGTTCAGCACCATGGTCAACAGCTTTGGGGGGCGCTGGTTCAACGAGCAGTGGGAACCCCAGCTGACGTCTCAGGAGTGGAAAAACGCCGCCAACGCCTACAAGACGATGCTGACGCAGTACGGACCGCCGGGCTCGACTTCCAATGGTTTCACCGAGTCCGAGACGCTCTTTGCCAACGGCCAGTGCGGCATGTGGGTGGACTCGACGGTAGCGGCCGGTTATCTCTCCAACCCGGACAACTCAAAGGTCTCCGATCAGGTGGGCTTTGCTCGTGCGCCACACGAGAAAACCGAGGCCGGCTCAAGCTGGCTGTATGCGTGGGCCCTGGCAGTGCCTGAATCGGCAGATCACCCGGAAGCGGCACAGACCTTTGTTGACTGGGCAACCTCGGCTGATTACATCCAGAGCGTGGCTGACCAGTACGGCTGGCTGTCGGTGCCGCCGGGTACGCGTGAATCGACCTATGAGAGCCAAGGGTACCAGGACGTCGCCCCCTTTGCCGGTCTGGTCGAAAAAGCCATTCAAAGTGCCGACCCGGAGCACCCGACGGCTGATCCCGTGCCCTATACCGGCATTCAGTTCATCAGCATTCCGCAGTTCCAGGCCATCGGTACGCGAGTGGGTCAGATCATGGCCGGCATCCTGAGCGGTCAGACCAGCGTGGATCAGGGCCTTGACCAGGCGCAGGCCTTTACCGAGCGACTGATGCGTCGTGCCGATGTCGCCAAATAATCGAGCCATCACCGGTGACTGATCGTCGGTAATACGTTCGACCACGCGGGCGCCTTCCCGCGTGGTTTCCTCCGTTGATGACTTCCGCCATTCGAGGCCCGCGACATGAGTGCTCCTCCCTCCAATGCGTCACCCAAACGGCGTGCGCCTACCAAAAGACTGATGGCTCCATCAGTGCTGTTTCTGCTGGTCTGGATGATCGTTCCTCTGGCGATGACGCTGTACTACTCGCTGCAGGACTACAACCTGATGATGCCGGATATGCGCGGCTTCGCCGGGTTTTTGAGCTATGAGCTGCTCTTTACCGATCCCGTGTTCTGGGATGCACTGCTCAACACGCTGCTTCTGGTCGCGACCTGCCTTCTGGTCACGGTCGTGGCAGGGCTGGCGCTGGCGCTTTTGTTCAATCGCACCTTTGTAGGACGAGGCATTGCCAGAACGCTGGCCATTTCGCCGTTTTTTGTCATGCCGGTCGTCACCGGCCTGATCTGGAAGTACATGCTGCTGGACCCTGTTTACGG
Organism: Kushneria marisflavi; assembly: GCF_002157205.1. Classification (NCBI taxonomy): domain Bacteria; kingdom Pseudomonadati; phylum Pseudomonadota; class Gammaproteobacteria; order Oceanospirillales; family Halomonadaceae; genus Kushneria; species Kushneria marisflavi. Next base: position 2,580,303 of record NZ_CP021358.1, read on the forward strand.
GCTGTTTTCATGGGTCATGCGCTCGATGGGATTTGAGCCTGTTCAGTGGCTTTCCAGCTATCCGCTGCTGTCGGTGGTCATGATGATCAGCTGGGAGTGGACGCCCTTTGCGTTGTTGATCCTGCTCACCGGGCTTCAGTCGCTGCCCGAGGATCAGCTCGAGGCAGTACGTCTGGATGGGGCCAATCGCTGGCAGGAATTTCGCCATATCGTACTGCCGCATCTGGGGCAGGTGCTCTATGTCGTCATCATGCTCGAGAGCATCTTCTTTTTGACCTCCTTTGCCGAGATCTACGCCACCACCAGTGGTGGCCCGGGGACGGCGACCACCAATCTGCCGTATTACATCTATCTGGGTGCGTTTTTCCAGTATGACATCGGGCTTTCTTCGGCGGCGGCCATCGGCGCTGTCGTGCTTGCCAACATCTGCGCCATATTCCTGATCCGGTTTGTGGCCGGTAACCTCAACGCAGGGAGCCAGCGATGACTTCATCTACCGTTGATCAAACCCCCGGGCGCCAAAAGGGCTTTGGTGGCACGTTGCTGACGCTACTGGCCTGGCTGATCGGCATCACCATGTTCTTTCCGATTCTCTGGGTAGTGCTGACGGCGCTCAAGACCGAGCAGACGGCATTCAGCATGACGCCGAGTTTCATTTTCTCGCCGACGCTCGACAGCTTCAAAAGCGCGCTGGCCCAGGGCAGTGGTTACTGGCACTACGCCATCAACTCGGTCATCACGGCGCTGGGGTCAACGCTGGTGGGTCTGGCGCTGGCGATACCGGCAGCCTATGCCATGGCGTTTTATCCCTCAAAGCGCACCGACTTTACGCTGGTCTGGATGGTGTCGACCAAATTCATTCCGGCCGTGGGCGTGCTGATCCCGGTCTTTCTGGTCTACCGCTCGCTGGGGCTTCTGGACACGCGTCTTGGGCTGACGATGCTGTTCACCTCCATGAACCTGCCCATCATGGTATGGATGGTGTACTCCTATTTTCGCGACATCCCGGTAGATATCGTTGAGGCCGCCAGCATTGACGGTGCCAGCACGACCCAGACCATGTTTCGCGTGATTTTGCCGCTGGCGCTGCCGGGGCTTGCTTCGACCGGACTGCTGGCCCTGATTCTGGCCTGGAACGAGTCGTTCTGGAGCCTGACCATGACCGACTATCACGCGGCAACGCTTGCCGTGTACACGGCCTCGTTCAAGAGTGGTGAAGGGCTTTTCTGGGCGCGACTATCGGCCGCCTCGGTAATGACCATTGCGCCCATCGTGGTGCTGGGCTGGTTTGCTCAGCGTCAGATGGTTCGCGGACTGACCTTTGGCGCCGTCAAGTAGGCGCATCGAATGGATCTGCGCAGCCGCAGGGCTGTGCCTGGAAAAGGAAGCACTTCAATGGCGATTGTAGAACTTAAAGATGTGGCCAAGCGCTACGACAGCATGCCGGGCAAGAAGGACGGCGAGCACGCCAATGCGGTCGAGGATTTCAATCTGATCACGAAGGATGGCGAGTTCGTGGTACTTGTCGGACCCTCCGGCTGCGGTAAATCTACCACCATGCGCATGATCGCAGGTCTTGAGCACAACACGGCCGGCGAGATCCGCATCAACGGTCAGGACGTCAGCAATGTCGAGCCTCGTGATCGTGACATCGCCATGGTCTTTCAGAGCTACGCGCTTTATCCGCACATGAGCGTCTATCACAACATGGCCTTCGCACTCGAGCTCAAGAAAACGCCCAAGGATGAAGTAAAAAGGCGCGTTCATGAGGCGGCCAAAATTCTCGATATCGAGCACCTGCTGGATCGCAAGCCGCGGGCGCTTTCCGGGGGGCAGCGCCAGCGCGTGGCACTCGGGCGGGCACTGGTGCGCCAGCCTCAGGTCTTTTTGATGGATGAGCCGCTGTCCAATCTGGATGCCCGTCTGCGTGTCGAAATGCGCGCCGAAATTACGCGGCTTCATCGGCGGCTGGGCGTGACGACCTTTTACGTTACCCATGACCAGACCGAGGCCATGACCATGGGTCAGCGTATTGTGGTCATGCGCGACGGTCGCATTCAGCAGATCGATACGCCCTACAATCTCTACGAGCGCCCGGTTAACCGCTTTGTGGCCGGCTTTATCGGCACGCCGTCAATGAACTTCCTCAAGGCCGATCATCAGGGCGGCACCCTCAAGGGTGAGGGCTTCTCCTGCACCTTGAACCCGCATCAGCAGTCGGCGCTGGGTGACAGTGCCCAGCGTTCGCAGTGCTGGCTGGGTATTCGTCCCGAGCATCTGCATCGAGCCGATGAGGTCAGTGGCAGTGGGCGGCTTGAGGGAAGCGTCGAAGTTGTCGAACCTCTCGGGCCGGTGACCATGGCGCAGGTGCGTGTGGGAGAAACGCTCGTGACGGCGCAGCTGGCGGCGCATCTGGATGTACAGATTGGTGATACCCTGGCACTGGCCTTTGACCCGGATCATGTCCATCTTTTTGATGCCGACAGTGACAAGGCGCTGGGGCTTGAGACAGACCCGGCAGCATCCTCGGTACAGGCCACCGCGTAATCAGATCCCGGGCGGCTCCGACATTCGACAACGGGCGTCCGACAACACAGGGAGTGACTTCATGACAGCGCTGAAGGCAGGCAATCTTGATCAGTTGGGCGGTGATGTCACACTGCCTCGCTACCACCGTGATGATGTCAGTGTTGGCATCCTTCACTTCGGTGTCGGGGGCTTTCACCGTGCCCACCAGGCCATGTATCTCGATGCGCTGATGAATGAGGACAAGGCGATGGACTTCGGCATCTGTGGTGTCGGCGTCATGCCGGGAGACCGGCGCATGCAGGAGGTACTCAAGGCGCAGGACGGGCTTTATACCCTGGTGCTGAAGCATCCTGACGGGCGCTGGGAGGCGCAGGTGATCGGTTCGATCGTTGACTACCTCTATGCCCCGGACGACCCTGAAGCGGTCATTGATCGCATGGTCAGTGAGACGACCCGCATCGTCTCGCTGACCGTCACCGAGGGGGGCTACAACTTCCATCACGTCACCGGCGAGTTCAACTTTGACCACCCGGAGGTACGACATGACTTGGATGCCGGCAAGGCGCCGAAAACCTTCTTCGGACTGATTGTCGAAGCACTCGCGCGCCGTCGCGAGAAGGGCATGGCACCGTTTACGATCATGTCGTGTGACAACATCCAGGGCAACGGGGATGTGGCAAAGGAATCCTTTGTGGCCTTTGCGCGCCGCCGTGATCCGGCGCTGGGCGACTGGATCGAAAGGGAAGTGAACTTTCCCAACTCGATGGTGGATCGCATCACGCCGGTGACGACCGATGAGGATCGTGAGCAGATCAAGCAGCGCTTTGGCATCGAGGACGGCTGGCCGGTAGTGTGTGAACCCTTCACCCAGTGGGTGCTCGAGGATCATTTCAATCAGGGGCGCCCCGCCTATGAGGAGGTCGGTGTTCAGGTCGTCGATGACGTCATGCCCTATGAGCTGATGAAGCTGCGCCTTTTGAACGCCAGTCACCAGGCCCTGACCTATTTTGGCTATCTCGACGGCTATCGCTATGCCCACGAGGTCTGTCAGGACGAGCTCTACGCTGATTTTCTGCTCAACTACATGGTCGAGGAGGGCACGCCGACGCTCTCGCCCGTACCGGGGGTTGATCTCGATGACTATCGCCGCACCCTGATCGAACGCTTTGCCAACCCCGAGATTCGCGACACTCTGGCAAGGTTGTGCGCCGAGAGTTCCGATCGCATCCCGAAGTGGCTTTTGCCGGTGATCCGCGAGCAGCTCGAGCGTGATGGCGAGATCAAGCGCTCTGCGGCGGTCGTGGCCAGCTGGGCCCGCTATGCTGAAGGCATCGATGAGCAGAATGAACCGATCGAGATCGTCGATCGCATGCGAGATGAACTTCACGGGATTGCACAGCACAATCGCGCCAACCCGCTGGCCTTTATCGAAAACCGGGAAGTGTTCGGTGATCTGGTCGATAACGAACGCTTTGTGGAAGCCTATACCCAGGCGCTTTCCCGTCTGCATCAGCAGGGTGCACGGGCCACGGTGGAATCGGTACGCTAGGCCATTGCCACGACAGTATTTTCGGACAGGACAAGCTCATGTATATCGGCGTGGATTGCGGAACGCAGAGTACCAAGGTGGTGGTGCTGGATACTCAAAACGGCGTCATCATCGGTGAAGGGCAGCAGGCCCACGAGCTGATCAGCCGCGAGAGCGGGCGTCGCGAGCAGGACCCCGAATGGTGGGTCAAAGCGTTCGAGGCCGCCTTCCATCAGGCCATCGAGGCGGCGGGGATCGATGCCGGCGCCATTCGCGGCATCGGTGTTTCCGGCCAGCAGCACGGCATGGTGGCCCTTGATGATCAGGGGGTGCCGGTCTATCCGGGCAAGCTCTGGAACGATACCGAGTCCTCGAAGGAAAATGCAGAGTACGTTGAAGCACTCGGTGGCGAGAAGGGCTGTCTGAATATGCTGGGGGTGATTCCCCAGACCGGGTACACCGCTTCCAAGGTGATGTGGCTGCGTCGGCACCATCGCGACGCCTATGACCGTATCGCTCACATCCTGCTGCCGCATGACTATCTCAACTTCTATCTGACCGGTGAATATACTGCCGAATATGGCGATGCTTCGGGCACGGGGTGGTTCGACACCCGCAAGCGCTGCTGGCATCGTGATGCGTTTTCGAAGGTGGCGCCCGAGCTGGATCCACAGCGGGTGCTGCCGCGGCTGGTTGAGCCGCATCAGCCGGCCGGAACCGTGCGCCATAAGGTAGCTCGACGTCTGGGGCTGGGGGATAGCGTGATCGTTTCGGCAGGTGGCGGCGACAATATGATGGGTGCCATCGGCACCGGCAATATTCAGCCCGGCGCCGTAACCATGAGCCTTGGCACTTCAGGCACCATCTATGCCAGTGCCAGCCAGCCGGCCATTACCGACAACGGTCTGGTGGCGAACTTCTGCTCAAGCCACGGTGGCTGGCTGCCCCTGATCTGTACGATGAATGTGACCTCGGCGACCAGTCAGTTAAGTCAGGTGCTGGGTCATGATGTGAAGGCCTTTAATGCAGCCGTGGCACGTGCGCCCATTGGCGCCGAAGGCGTCAGAGTACTGCCGTTTTTCAACGGCGAACGCGTGCCGATGCTGCCGGACGCCACCGGCAGTTTTCTGGGGCTTTCGGCGCATAACTTCTCGGCAGACAACCTCTGTCGCGCGGTCATGGAGGGCACAAGCTTTGGGCTGCGCTACGGTCTGGATCTGCTGTCAGCGTTTGATATTCGTCCCGATCAGCTGCGTCTGGTCGGCGGCGGTGCCAACAGTTCAGTCTGGCGACAGATGATTGCCGACATCATGAATGTCGAGCTGGTCTGCCCGGTGATTCGCGAGGCCGCCGCACTGGGAGGCGCGCTGCAGGCGCAGTGGTGCGATGAATACATGCAGGGTCGCAAGACGGCGCTGGGCGATATCTGCCGCCATGCGGTTGATATTGACCGATCCACCCTCACATCCCCTGACAGGGATAACGTCTCGCGCTATGCAGATGTCTATGCAGACTATGCCCAAACGCTTAAAGACCGCTATCCTGAAGCTCTGACACGGTAGGATTTACGTTGCAGGCGGTCGCGTACCGCTCGTGCATGAATATCGCGGTCAGCCGATGTTGGCTCGTCGGCTGATCCCAATCGTTACGATGGAGTGATACATGGCAACTCAGCTCGAGTCTCTCAAGGCGCTTTCCAAGGTCGTCGCTGATACCGGTGATCTGGAAGCGATCAAGAAATATCAGCCGCATGACTCCACCACCAATCCGTCGCTGCTGCTCAAGGCCTTCGATCTGGACGGCTATCAGGAGCTGATCGACAAGACGCTGGCCGATGTGAAGAAGGAAGCCAGCGGTATGGAGCGCGAGGCGCAGCTTGAGCACGCCGTGGATCGCCTTTCCGTGGTCATTGGTACCGAAATTGCCAATATCGTGCCTGGACGCATCTCCACTGAAGTGGCCGCAAAGCTTTCCTTCGATCAGCAGGGCAGTATCGACAAGGCACGCAAACTGATTGACCTGTATGACGATGCCGGCATCGGTCGTGACAAGGTGCTGATCAAGCTGGCGTCGACCTGGGAAGGCATTCGCGCCGCTGAAGTGCTGGAAAAGGAAGGCATTCAGTGCAATCTGACGCTGCTGTTCAGCGACGCACAGGCACGTGCCTGCTTTGAGGCCGGCGTGTTTCTGATCTCACCCTTCGTGGGCCGTGTCACTGACTGGTACAAGCAGCGTGACGGCGTCGAAAACTACAGCCCCGAGGAAGATCCGGGTGTGAAGTTCGTCCGCAGCGTATGCGATTACGCCAGCAACTATGGCTACGACACCGTGGTCATGGGCGCCAGCTTCCGCAACACTGATCAGATTCTGGCACTGGCCGGCTGCAACCGTCTGACCATCTCTCCGGACCTGCTGGAAAAGCTCGCCAATACCGAAGGTGAGGTTGAGCGCAAGGTGACTGACACCGGCGCCGGTGACAAGAAAATCGAGCCCATGACCGAAAGGCAGTTCCGCTGGGAGCACAACCAGGATGCCATGGCCAACGACAAGCTGGCCGAAGGGATCCGCAAGTTTGCCGAAGACCAGGAAAAGCTTGAAGGCATGATCGAAAAGCGCCTGTAAATACCGCGCTTGAGACTCAAGGGCCGGCTCCTCTGGAGCCGGCCCTTTTTGTGTGGTCATATCATGTCAAAAGCGCGAGAAAGGATGTTTGAGAGAAGATGACGACGTCTGAAAACGATACTGCAGGTCTCATGATCGATGAGGCCGTGGTCAACGCTGCCCGAGCACTGATCAAGGGGCGCCCCCGGGCACTGCTGGGGCTGGTCGGCGCGCCGGGCGCTGGCAAGTCCAGCGTCAGCGAAGCCTTGCTGAGCCGGCTGGGTGAGGAGATGCAGGTGGTACCGATGGATGGCTATCACCTCTCCAATCGTGAACTGGCCCGCCTTGGGCGCGCCGAGCGCAAGGGGGCGCCGGATACGTTCGACAGTGCCGGTTACGTGTCGTTATTGGAGCGGCTTCGCACGCCAGAAGCGGATGAAACCGTTTACGCCCCCGGGTTTTATCGCCAGATCGAGGAGCCCATCGCGGCCAGTATTGCGGTATTACCGCAGACGCCACTGGTGGTCACCGAGGGCAATTATCTTCTGATGGAGGAAACGCCTTGGGGTCGCGTCAGGCCGCTGCTTGATGAGGTCTGGTATGTCGAGGTTGACACCGAGCTGCGCGAGCAGTGGCTGGTCGAGCGGCATATGCGCTTTGGGCGTAGCGAGGCTGACGCGAAAGCGTGGGTGGCCAGTACCGATCGACCCAATGCCGAGCGCATCGAGGCAACCCGCGTGCGCGCTGACCGGCGCATCGGCTGGGATGGGGCCTGTATTCGCTTTCTATAAATAGAGCGACATTTTTTAACACGATGTCACTATTTAGGGGCTCACTTGCGGCCAATGAATGATCGTATCAGTGTGGCTTCAGGTTACAATCCCGGTCAGGCTCTGATGTTTGCATCAGAGCATTTTTTTGAGAGTCACGCTGACACGATTCAGCCAGCTTCAGGAGTTTTCATGGATCATCATGCAGGGCACGCACAGAAGGGGCTTCGCGGGAGAGCCCTGGTCGTTGTGGTGTCGATCATTGCGGCGCTGGGTGGGCTGCTGTTTGGTTATGATACCGGCATCATCGGTGTGGCCCTTCTGGGGCTGGCGCGCGATTTCGCACTCAATGACACGCTCAAGCAGATTGTGACCGGGGCCATTATTCTCGGGGCGCTGGTCGGGTGCCTGGGCACCGGCCCCATTTCCGATCGAATCGGGCGGCGCTGGTCGATTGCTCTGGTCGGTCTGGTTTTTACCATTGGCTCGATTCTGTCAGCCGCAGCACCCAGCGTGGGCGTACTGATTCTGGCCCGCTTTATTCTGGGGCTATCGGCGGGTAGTGCCACACAGATCATTCCGGTCTATATCGCCGAGGTCACGCCACCGGCGCATCGCGGCAAGCTGGTGGTGATGTTCCAGTTCATGGTGGTCTTTGGCATCCTGGTCGCCTATCTCACCGGCTATGCGCTGGGGCATCAGTGGCGCTGGATGTTTGCGCTCGGCATTATCCCTTCGGTCATTTTAATGATCGGCATGCTGTTGTTGCCCGAAAGCCCGCGCTGGTTGCTGGGTAAACATCGTGAAGCTCAGGCGCTGGGCATTCTGGAGCGCGTAAGAGGCAATCGAGAGGGCGCGCAGCAGGAACTCGACGAGATCAAGGAGATTGCCGCGCAGCCGGAAGGGCAGTGGAAGGATCTGTTCAGCTCATGGGTGCGGCCGGCCCTGATTGCGGGCTTTGGCATTGCGATGTTCTCCCAGATTACCGGCAACAATGCGCTGATCTACTATGCGCCCACCATTCTGAGTGATGCCGGTTTCGGCGACAGCGCCTCGGTGCTGGCCGCCGTGGGCGGTGCCGTTTTGATCAATCTGGCCACTGTGCTGGGCATCTTTCTGGTCGACCGGATCGGGCGCAAGCGCTTTTTGCTCTGGATGGTGCCGGGCTCGGCTGTGGCGCTGATCATCATGGGCGCGCTATTTATCGGCGGCTCCCCTGACAACCCTGCCGCGCAGTGGACGCTGGTGGCGTGTCTGGCCATCTACATGGCACTCAACTCAAGCTTTGGCGTCTGCCTGTGGCTGATCAATGCCGAAGTCTATCCGCTGTTCGTACGCGGCAAAGGGGCCAGTGTTGGGGCCTTCAGTCACTGGATCTTCAATCTGCTGATGACCCTGACCACGCTGTCGCTGATCGGGGCGCTGGGCACCTCGGGGACCTTCTGGCTCTATGCGCTGATTACCATCGTCGCCCTGGTGTTTATCGTGCGCTATGTGCCTGAAACCAAGGGACGCTCGCTCGAGGAAATCGAAGCAGATCTACGTAACGGCACCTTCTTCCCGGCCAAACGCAAAAAGGCCGCGAAGGGCAGTGCGTCTCGCATATAGGAAGCAAAAGGGCTTCATTTTTTATGGGGTAGCGTTTTTCGACATCGGCAGGGGACACTTCCATGCGCGCCAGGCCTTGCGATTAAGGTATGCTCGCCGGGATTATCCGTGACCGATAGGGAATCATGTTCGACTTCAAGGAAATCGAAGCCTTTGTCTGGATCGTGCGGCTGGGATCCTTCCGCCTGGCCGCTCGTCACCTTCATCTGACCCAACCTTCGGTCTCGGATCGTATCGCTCGTTTGGAGTCACTGGTGGGCGAGCCCTTGCTCGACCGCACGCAGCGTCCTATCAAGCCAACGCCCAGAGGACGTCAGTTTCACCGGCATGCGCTCGTCCTGATGGAGGCGCGCCAGGAAGCCATGGCGATGCTGGCGCTGGCCACGCCTTTTCAGGGAACATTACGTCTGGGCGTCGTTGAGTCGATCGCGCATAGCTGGCTGCCACGATTTCTTGCCGAACTGGCGCGTCGCTTTCCAGAGATGACGCTGGAGCTTGAAGTCGATAGCTCACCAGGGCTTGCCAAAAAGCTGCATGATCGTGACCTGGATATGGCCTTTTTGATGGGACCGGTCAATACGCCGGAGGTGCTCAACCGGTTTTTGTGTCACTACAAGATGGGACTGATCGCCAGTCCGGACCTGGGCATTGATCCTGTCGATTTTTCACTTCAGCAGGTGTCAGAGCTGGCCCTGATCACCTTTGCAAGAGACAGTCGTCCCTACCGCGAGCTGGGCAATCTGCTTCACCATCAGCATCTAACACATCTCAAGCTCCACTGTTCGGGGTCGGTATGGACGATCGTTCGCATGACGCTCGATGGTATCGGTATCGGGGCCATTCCTCCGAGGCTGGTACATGATGAGCTCGTTCAGTCGAGGCTGATCGAGCTGCCCATCGAGCTGCCCGAACTTGAGTTTACAGCGTCCTGGCCGCGACATCTGGATACGTCGCTGGCCGATGGCGTTGCTGAACTGGCCATTGAAATTGCCCGTGAAGACCAGGCGCGCTATCCCCAGTACTCCCTTTAATGCCTCGCTGGCACAACTTTCTGTCATCTCATGCCACGCATAAAACGCTGTCATGTGCCCCATAATGCGAATATGAAAGGTTTTTCCGATCATTAAGGATCAGAAAAATCGATTTGCCTTATCGCTCCTGCCTTTTTATTGTCGAGAAACAATGACAACACGAGGCATCCAATGCCCGTGATCTGTCAGATCGGCACGAGTCGGGCGAGGACAGGGCCTTCATGTCCCACCGCTCCAGTCAAACTGTCATCTTCGACACTCGCGCCTGCACCCGGGTAATATCCAAAAGCTCATCACTACGTCATGGCTTGAAACAACACCAACAACAAATATCAATAGCGAGGCCCATCACCATGATCCAGTCCAGACAACCACGTACTCGTTCTCATCTATCTGCTGTACTGCTGGCCACCACGATAGGTGCCGGTGTCACCACCACGGCCTCGGCAGATACCTCGCTCAACGTCGTTGGCAGCTGGGGAAGCCTGGAGCTTCATCAGAAGTTCGAACAGCCGTTCTGGAGTGAAACGCTGCCAAAGGCAAGCAACGGTGAGATAACCACTCAGGTCACCAGTTTCGATCAGATGGGGATCGCCAGTGGCGACGTCTTTCGCTATCTCGGCGACGGCCTGTTCGACGTAGGTATGACGGTAGGAGACTACACCGTCAGCGATGCCCCCGAGCTCGAGGGCCTCGATCTGCCCATGATGACGACCGAAAGTGAAGATGCCCGGGCAGTGGCAGAAGCCTTTCGTCCCATTGCCGAAAACGCGCTCAACCAACGCTTCAACAGCCACGTGCTTGCCATCGTGCCCTATCCCGCGCAGGTGCTGTTCTGCAACACGCCGATCTCGGGTCTGGCCGATCTCGAAGGCAAGAAAGTACGCGGTAGCGGTCGTTCTACCGGGGAATTTCTCGAGGCGCTTGGCGCCCAGAGTCTCAACATTGCTTTCAATGAAGTGCCCGGGTCACTTGAGCGCGGCGTGATTGACTGCGCCGTGACCGGATCGATGTCCGGTTACAGCGCCGGCTGGTATGACGTATCGAGTCACGTACTACCGCTACCCATCGGTGGCTGGGACTACGTCATTACTGCCATCAATCAGGACAAGTGGCAGAGCCTGGATGCCGACGAACAGGAATTGATCCAGAAGCAGATCGACGAGCAGTTCACGATGCCGGTCTGGGCCAATGCGAAAAGCGAAACCCAGCGCGGCATCGCCTGCCTCACGGGACAGGGCGAGTGCCCTGCCGGTGAGGCCGCTGGCATGACCCTGGTCGAGCCGACCGAGGCCGATACCGAACGTGCTCGTCAGGCCTTGAAGGATGTGGTACTGCCCGCATGGGCTAAACGTGTCGATGCGGATACGATCAGGCAGTGGAACGAGAGTGTCGGCCAGGTCGTCGATCTCAAGGCCGACGCGCCCTGACCCTCGCGCGTCGAGATGCCGCCCCTGGGGCGGCAACTCGACATCGCCACCTTCGACAGGCAGAAACGCTTCATGTCTACCTTTATCAAGGGACTCGACGGGCTGGTGTGCTTCACGCGCGGCCTGTCCCGGTTTGCTGCACGCGTGATAGGTCTGGCGCTGCTGGCCGTCGTGATTTTCATCGGCGCCGAGATTGTGATGCGCAAGCTGGCGGGGCATTCGCTTTCCGGCGTTCATGAATACTCGGGCTACGTGCTGGCAATACTCTCAGCGTGGGGAATCTCGCATACGCTGCTTGAGAGAGCGCATATCCGTATCGATGTCGTCCACGGCCGACTGCCGGCGCTGTCGCAGCATACGCTGAACGTCGTATCACTGTTGGCGCTCAATCTTGTCGCCTGGGTGATTGCTCTCAACGCCTGGCCTGTACTCGCAAAGTCACTGGCCAACGGGTCCACCGCCAACACGCCGTTGGCCACACCGCTGTGGATTCCCCAGCTTCTGTGGGCAGCCGGCTATGGCTGGTTTGCTTTCACTACCAGTATCATGGGGCTTCGGGTGTTGGTGGCACTGTTTCAGCGCGACGTGCCGACGCTCGATGCGCTGACTGGAATGGATAACGGCGAACTCGCCGAAATGCCGCCCACCGAGGAGATACGCTGATGCTTGGGTTTCTCTCAATAGGCATTCTGGTACTGCTTCTCGCTGGCATTCCTGTAGCAGTGACGCTTTTTCTGCTTGCCTTCGGCATTGACCAGTTTTTCTCGTTCTTCCCATTGACCCGTGCGCTGGGTCAAAACCTGTGGTCGGCGGCGGATTCATTTCTGCTGATTGCCATTCCGCTGTTCGTGCTGATGGGCGAAGTCATTGTGCGTGCGGGCATTGCCGAAAAGGCATATCGCGCCATGGATCACTGGCTCTCATGGCTTCCCGGTGGGCTGATCCACGCCAACATCACCACCGCAGCACTGTTTTCGGCCACCTCGGGCTCTTCCGTCGCTACTGCCGCGACGATCTCCACGGTGGCACTGCCGCAGGGCGAAAAGCTCAATTATGATCCACGACTTTTCTGCGGCAGTATCGCGGCCGGTGGCACGCTGGGCATTCTGATTCCGCCGTCGATCAACCTGATCGTCTACGGGTTTCTCACCGAGACCTCGATTCCAAGGCTTTTCATGGCCGGCCTGATCCCGGGGCTTACGCTCTCACTGCTGTTCATGGCGACGGCGCTGGTGCTCTGTTTGTGGAAGCCGGCGCTTGGCGGGCCGCGCAGTGTCGCCAGCTGGAGCGCACGCCTGCGGAGTCTGGCGTTTCTGACGCCACTCTTGATCCTGTTTACGGTGATTGTCGGTTCGATTTATCTCGGCTGGGCCACGCCCACCGAAGCCGCTGCGATTGGTGTCATCGTCTCGCTGGTGCTGGCGGCTGCCAATCGACGACTGGACCGAAAAATGCTGATGGCCGCCCTCGATGGCACGGTCAAGACCACCTCAATGCTGCTGTTTATTATCCTGGCGGCATCATTTCTCAACTTCGCACTCACTTCCTCGGGACTGGTTCAGCAGCTGAACCAATTGCTCAACGCCTGGGAGCTCTCGCCCTATGCGCTGCTGCTGGCAGTGATTGCGCTGTTCATCGTGCTCGGTTTTTTCATCGAGACACTGTCGCTGATGGTCATCACCATTCCCATCGTCACACCGCTGATTGTCGCCGCCGGCTTCGACAAGGTGTGGTTTGGCGTTGTCATGATCCTGTTCGTGGAGATGGCACTGATCACGCCCCCGGTGGGGCTCAACCTCTATATCGTTCAGGCCTCGCGACGTGGCAAGCCGTTCTCGGACGTCATCGTCGGCACGCTGCCCTTTATCGCTGCCATGCTGTTGATGGCTGTTTTGCTGGTGATCTTCCCGGAAATTGCGCTGTGGCTGCCCGACTCGCTGTGAGTTTCATCCTATGACTTCGGAAACCAATCATGCTGACTTTTGATACCCCTCAGGGCCCTGTTACCGTTACTCCGCAACGACTGGCCATCGCGGGCTGGGCTGGCCGTGATCAGGCCGGTGTTCAGCATCACATCGAGGAACTGGCCGAGCTTGGCGTCAAGCCGCCCTCAAGCGTACCGCTGTTCTACCGCGCCAGCGCTCAGCTGCTGACACAGGCCGAGAATGTCGAGATGCTCGGTGGTGAAGGCTCGGGCGAAGCAGAGGTATGCCTTGTGAGCGATGCAGACGGGCGGCTCTGGGTATCGCTTGCATCTGACCATACTGACCGCAAGCTGGAAGCCGTGGGGGTGGCCGAATCCAAGCAGCTCTGCGCCAAGCCGATCGCCACACAGGCCTGGGCACTGGATGAAATTATCAAGCACTGGGATGCACTGGAGCTCGGCAGCGAGATCGAGGAGGGCGGTCATTCCGTCACCTATCAGCAGGGGACACTCAAGGAGCTGCTGGACGTGGACACGCTGCTGGCCAAACTGCCCGAGAACCTCAGGCAGGGGGCGTCGCTTGCCCCCAATACTCTGCTGCTGTGCGGTACCGTACCTGCCATCGGTGGCATTCGGCCCGGCGCATGCTTTTCGATGACGCTCCACGACCCGGTCCTGAACCGTCGTCTGAGTCACCGCTACCACGTCATCGAGCTTGAGGTCGCCCAGTGAGCGGCATTAAGGCCGCGCGGGCCTTCTGGGCTCACCCCGTGAGGCAGCGCCGGCTGGTAGATTGGCAGGCGGCGCTGGCGTCCGGGGCCTTCAACGCTTTGGATGCACTCGAGGCACTCATTGAGCGAGTCGAGGCACAGCCCGAGGTTGCCGCCACCACTTTTGTCGATTTCGATGCCGACAGGCTGCGCAACCAATGGTCACGGCTCGAACAGAACGCATCGCTTGCGGGGCTTCCAATCAGCATCAAGGATCTCTTTGACGTGCATGGTGAAGTGACCGGCGCCGCCTCAAGAGTCCTTGCCGAGTCACACGCGGCGACACAGGATGCGCCGGCCATTGCTCGACTGCGCCGAGCCGGGAGCGTACTGACCGGGCGCACCACCATGAGCGAGTTCGCCTTCTCCGGACTCGGCCTCAATGATTACTGCGGTACGCCGCCCAACCCCTTCGACGCCGAGCGCATCACCGGTGGTTCAACGTCGGGCGGGGCAGCGTCGGTAGCGTTCGGTCTGGCTGCGGCAACGCTTGGCAGCGATACCGGCGGTTCACTGCGAATTCCAGCCGCCTTCTGTGGCCTGACGGGCTTCAAGCCGAGTCAGCGGAGCGTTCCCGGGGAGGGCGCCTACCCGCTGTCTCCGAGCCTGGACTGTGTCGGTCCCATTGCGCCCAGCGTCGAGTGTTGCGCGCAGCTCTGGTCGGTGCTCGCGGCCAGTCCGATGCCCACGCTTGATCCGACGCCGCGACCGCTGCGGCTGGTGGTGCCCGTAGGCGGTCTGCTTGAAGAGCTGGATGACGGCGTGCGCGATGGTTTCGAGGTGGCCCTCGCCCGGCTGGAGGCTGCGGGCTGCCACGTTGAGCGCCTGTCACTTGAGGCGGTTGATGAGGCGCTTTCAATCAATCGCCAGGGCGGTCTCGTCGTGCCGGAGGCCGCGGCGCTGCATCGTGAACAGCTCGAGCGTGCCGAGGCCGACTACGATCCATTAATCGCCGAGCGACTCAGGGGGGGGCGTGACATCAGCGCGGCCGACTATCTCCAGCGCCTCTGGCCGCGTACTGGCTGGCAGCAGCGTTTCGAACACGAGATGGCCGGTTTTGATGCGGTAGTGCTGCCTACCGTGGCAACGTTGCCACCGAAGCGCGCTGCCATTGAAAAAGACGCCGTGGCGTTCCAGCGAGCCAATCGGTTGGCACTGCGTAATACCAGCGTCTTCAACTATCTCGACGCGGCCTCGATTTCTCTGCCTTTTTTTATGCCGGACGAGACGCTGCCTATCGGCCTGATGGTGTCACGGCCTCAGGGACAGGACGAGCAGCTTCTTCAGCACGCCTGCGTCATCGAAACCATGCTGGCACGTTGAAAGGAGTTGTTGATCGTTGGACATGAAAAGGGCGCCGTCGGGCGCCCTTTTTGTGGTCAATATGGTTCGGCCTAGTAGGAGGCGCGACGATACTGACGGTAGCGCGGTCGCCAGAAGTTGGCATCGATGGCCTGACGAATGGTGTCGTCATCGGTTTCAAGGGCCACGCCATCTTCCTGGGCGCGCCTGGCTACGGCGATGGCGATCTTTCGGCTGACGTCCTGAATGTCTGACAGCGGCGGCAAAACGGCGCCCTTGCCTTCAAGGGCGACCGGCGAGCAGTCGGCCAGCGCTCTGGAGGCTGCCATCAGCATGCCATCGGTGATGCGCGAGGCCTTCGCGGTAATGGCACCTAGGCCCACACCCGGGAAGATGTAGGAGTTATTGCACTGGGCAATGGGGATCTTGCGATCGCCAATGGTCACCGGCTTGAAGGGACTGCCGGTCGACACCAGTGCCTCACCGTTGGTCCACTCCAGGATTTCGCGCGGGGTGGCCTCGATGCGTGAGGTCGGGTTGGACAGCGGCATCACCAGCGGTTCACTGCAGTGCTGGTGCATGGTCTTGATGACTTCTTCGGTGAAGAGCCCGCGCTGACCCGAGACGCCAATCAGAATGGTCGGTTTGGCATTGCGTACCACGTCGATCAGGGCCAGGTCACCGCCGCCGGTGTCCCAATCGCTGATGTCGGCACGCTTTTGCACCAGTCGCCGCTGGAAGTTGACCAGGTTGCTCATGTCATCGGTCAGCAGGCCGTAGCGGTCGATCATGAAAATGCGCTTGCGGGCCTCGGCTTCGCTGATGCCCTCTTCCTGCATTGCCAGTACGATCTGTTCGGCGATGCCGCAGCCGGCGGAGCCTGCACCGACAAAGGCGACACGCTGCTCGGAGAGTTTTTCATTCTTGGCCTTGCAGGCCGAGAACAAAGTGCCCAGTGCGACAGAGGCGGTGCCCTGAATGTCATCGTTGAAGCAGCAGATCTCGTCGCGATAGCGCTCCAGCAGCGGCATGGCGTTGGCCTGGGCAAAGTCCTCGAACTGGATGATAGCGTTGGGCCAGCGACGCTTGATGCCCTGAATGCACTGGTCGACGAACTCGTAATAGGCCTCGCCGGTGATGCGCTCGTGACGCCAGCCCATATACATCGGGTCATCCAGGAGGTCCTGGTTGTTGGTGCCGACGTCCAGCACGATGGGCATGGTGTAGGCCGGGCTGATACCGCCGCAGGCGGTGTAGAGCGAGAGTTTGCCGATCGGAATGCCCATGCCGCCGATGCCCTGATCGCCCAGACCGAGGATACGCTCACTGTCGGTGATGACGACGACCTTGACGTTGTCCTTGGTGGCACTGTGCAGGATATCGGTAATGTAATCGCGGTGATCATAGGAGATGAAAATGCCGCGGTGAGAGCGATAGATCTGGGAGAAGGACTGGCACGCCTCGCCGACGGTAGGCGTATAGATGATGGGCAGCATCTCTTCGAGATGATCTTCCAGCAGGCGGAAGAACAGGGTCTCGTTACTGTCCTGAATCGAGCGCAGATAGATATGACGATCCAGATCGCTGCCCTGCTGGTCATATTGCTGGTAGGCGCGCTCGGCCTGCTCTTCGATCGTTTCGATGTTTTGCGGCAAAAGGCCCATCAGGTTGAACTGAACGCGCTCCTCGAGCGAAAAGGCACTGTCCTTGTTGAGCAGCGGCGTTTCAAGAAGGGTGGGCCCTGAATGTACGATATAGAGCGGGCGAGAAGGATTCTGGGACATCGTCATGACTCGCTGTAGACAAAAAATGAAGAAATACCCCGGTCATACGTGATGCGTCAGGGTAACGGTTGGGTCGTTTATCGCTGACGGCGCTCCCACTATAGCCATCTCTCGGGACGCAACACAGCGCGACCATGGCCTGGCGTGCACGCCAGGCCGAATGGATCAGCCGTTGAGGGACATCAGCAGTAGTGGCAGCATCATGTAAAGCTCGGGATGCGATTCACCATTGACGCGAAGGTCCTGGCTGTTCATCTCGATATCCATGCGGAATCGATCGCCATCACGCGCCAAAAGCCCTTCCTGCTCGAGTCCTGCCAGCGTCTGTTCTGGACGGGCGTTGGGGTCTGTGAGCGTCATCAGGTGCGTGAGCAGCGTACGGTCCGAGGCCATGTCCAGCGTCAGGTTTCCGCGCTCAAGCGCTGTGGCGAGCGGCTCGCCCTCGGTATTCATCGAACGGAAGTTCAGCGCCAGCTTGCCTTCGAGAGATCCCTGAGGGGTATTGAGGCCTGCGACCGTGATTTCGGCCGAGGGCGTCCCCTTCAGGGCCTCCAGCAGATACCGTGTCATTATATTCTGTACCTGGCCCGAGACCTGGTCTTCGTCCAGCGAATCATCCACATCCGAAAGCTCTGTCAACAGACGGCGCGTGGCATCGCGGGGGAGGTGCTTGAGTGCCAGAGTCTGGGTGGCGCTATTAACGATCAGCGGCTCGGCAAGCGTCGGATCCTTCATCAGCAGATTGCTGATCTGCCAGGAGGCGTTCATCGATAGGCCGTCGTCGCCGTTGTCGCGCAGCTGGCCCTGACCGTCCAGACCCAGCTTCAGGGTCACGCTCTCTGCCTTATCCTGAAGATTGAGCTGATTCAGTGTCGTCCTGAAACGAGCGTCCCAGAAGTTATCCATGTTGGGCCAGTCGGGGCCGCCGGCACCGCTGCTGTCCATTTTCAGGGCATTGAGCGTCAGCGTGGCATCGTCGCTTTGAAAGTCCAGAGAGGGGATCGAGACACTGGAAGTGGTACGGTCGCCGTCAAGTTGATAATGGCCTTTCATGCCGCCCCAAACCAGTCGCGCGCCGGGGCTTTCGGGAATTTCGGTATCGTCAAAGGCCGGCGACTGCCAGTCAACGTTGACATCATTGCCAAAGCCTACGGTGGTGGTAGCCTCAAGCGCCGGCCGGTCGCCGAAATAGTGCGCGACGGTGGTCTGCTGGTCACCAAAGTCGGGGACGCTATCGATGCGTGCCCAGCCAAATCCCCAGGGGCCATGAGTGATATGGTGATGGACATCGATCTGCCAGGGGCCTTCCCTAGTATCGATCACGGTACGGGTCACGGCATCGGAAGTGCGCCAGCCGCGGTCATACTCGATGACCCGGGTCGGGGCGCTGTCGGAGATCTGTGCCACGCCATGGCGGAATTCCTGTTCGATCTGCTTGCCGGTGTACCAGGGCGCTGCAGCGCCTGCGACCACGATGATGACTGCTGCAGTACCGATAATGCCCGTTGTCTTGCCCATGAAGATCCCTGAACGTTAATGAGGAATATGGATGTCTCAGCGCCTGGCGCTGGTCATGGTCTGTCGACCTGTCGTATGCCATCGGCATCGATGGTGATCAGCCCCTGTTTATAGAGACCGCCAATGGCCTTTTTGAAGTTGCCCTTGCTGACACCGAAGGTGCGCTGAATCAGGGCAGGGTCACTCTTGTCGCTGATGGCAAGCATCCCTCCGGCCTTTTGCAGGCGTTCGAGAATCTGCTCGGCAAGCGGTTCGGCCAGTATTTCACGGCGGGGCTGCAAACTCAGATCCACCTTGCCGTCATCGCGTATCCGGTAAATGTAGCCTTTGGTCCGGGTGCCCATGCGCAGAGGACGAATCGCTTCGCTCTTGTGCAAAAGCCCCCAGTGGCGATGGTTGATGATGGCGTTGAAACCCAGGTCGGTCGGGCCGGTAATGAGCAGATCGACTTCCTCATCACGCGCGTAATTGGCCGGCTCCTGGCTCAGGTAGCGGTCCAGTCGCATGGAGGCCGTAATGCGCCGGGTGCGATCATCCAGATAGGCAACCACCACACAGCGATCACCCTGGCGCAGGGGGCGGTGGGTACGCTCTTCAAAATGCGGCAGCAGCAGGTCCTTGGGCAGCCCCCAGTCCAGAAAGATACCTACCGGGGTGCGCTCGACCACTTCGAGCGCGGCAAACTCGCCGACCTGAATTTTGGGTCGCTCGGTCGTCGCGATCGGGCGGTCTTCGCTATCGAGATACAAAAAGACCCGTAGCGAATCGCCCGGCTCCGCGGATAGACCTCGCGGTATCTGGCGCGTCGGCAGAAGAATATCGCCCAGCGTGCCGCCATCGAGGAAAAGCCCGATGGAGGACGTCCTGAGGATTTCAAGCGTATTGAAACGGCCCATTGCCGGCATGGTCACGCCCCGTGAACAGAATAAAAATGCCATGTTAACGCAAACGCGACGATGGCGGGCAGGGGAAGACCCTTCATGGGCATGGCTTGTCACGACCCCATGGCAGTGCAATGATTTTCCAAAGGAGATGGCATGCCTCCCGAAGCATGTGCTTCGAACCATCGCGTTCTGACACGTCGTGATTGATGATGCCTGCAACGCCCCGGGGGACGGGCGCAGGTTCGTGATCACACGATGTTGCCGCCCGTGGCCTCGACATTATTGAGAGATTCGAGGAGTGCTGCATGTGGTTGTCCATTCTTTCCATCGGGCTTGGCGCGGCGCTGGGCGCCAATCTGCGGTGGGCCCTGTCGCTGATGCTCAATGCGCTGTTTCCGCCCCTGCCGCCCGGCACGCTGGTGGCCAATCTGCTGGGCGCCTGGCTGATCGGCATCGCCTTTGCGCTGTTTAATCTGCTGCCGGAGTTGAGTCCGCACTGGAAACTCTTCGTCGTGACCGGTTTTCTGGGCGCGCTGACGACCTTTTCGACCTTTTCGCTGGAAATGACCGGGCAACTGCAGGAAGGTCGCTATCTGAATGCATTGGCCGGCATTGGCGCCCATCTTGCCGGTTCGCTGCTGATGACGGCGCTTGGAATGGCCTGTGTGGCTCTTGTGCGGCAGTGGCTGCGCTAATGAGGAAGAGAGGTTTATGACAGTGCTGCAATAAAACTGACATATTTGGTTGCTAACCTGGCGTCGTATTGAAGCCGCCGCGCCTTTTTCGACAGGCCGGCAAGATAATCAGCAGGGCGACTCAACGTCCTGGCGCAGGGTAACGGAGCAATCTGATGATCAAGCAAGTCGCTGCAGCCTTCATCGCTACCTCGCTGGCGGCCACCGCTTCGGCCGCTACCATCACCGGTGCCGGTGCGACCTTCCCCTATCCGGTCTATTCGCAGTGGGCCGATGGCTATCAGGACGAGACCGGCAACGGCCTCAACTATCAGGCCATTGGTTCCGGTGGCGGCATCCAGCAGATTACGGCCGGTACGGTCACCTTCGGGGCCAGCGATGCGCCGATGACGCCGGAGGAGCTCAAGAAGAACAATCTGGTCCAGTGGCCGCAGATCATGGGGGGTGTGGTGCCGGTCGTGCACGTGGAAGGTGTCGACGACGGTGCACTGCGTCTGGATGGTCAGACACTGGCCGATATCTATCAGGGCAAAATCACCACCTGGAACGATGATGCCATTTCACAGCTCAACCCCGATCTGACGCTGCCCGATACCAAGATTACTCCGGTCTATCGCGCAGAAGGCTCCGGCACCAACTTCCTCTTTACGCACTATCTGGCCCAGGTCAGCGAGTCGTTCAAAAACGAGATCGGTGAAGGCAAGTCAGTGGCCTGGCCGGCCGGTGTCGGGGCCAAGGCCAATGGTGGTGTGGCCAGCCAGGTCAGTGGCATCAACGGTGCGATCGGCTATGTCGAATCAGCCTATGCCGAGCAAAACGATCTGAACGTGGCTCAGCTGAAAAATCAGGCCGGCAACTTTGTGACCGCCGATAGCGATACCTTCCAGGCCGCAGCTGCCAATGCCGACTGGCAAAATGCCGAAGGCATGTACCTGGTGCTGACCAACCAGCCGGGTGACAAGAGCTGGCCGATCGTAGGGGCTTCTTTCATTCTCATGCACACCGAGGTTGATGACGCCAAAGCCGCGAGTGATGCGCTTGCCTTCTTCGACTGGTCGTTTGAAAACGGCGGCGACATGGCCACCGAGCTGAATTACATCCCGATGCCGGACAGTGTGGTCAGCATGGTCAAAAAGGATGTCTGGTCGCAGATCAAGGACAGCAGCGGCAAGGCCATCTGGCAGCAGTAATCCCGGTTGATTCGATGTCTCGGGCCGGGGCCATGTGCCCTGGCCTTTGTCCACCTGACAACTCCTACGTTTATGCACAGGTATGAGCCATGACGACCGGCAGCAGCGTCACACCACAGGCCGCAGAGGGCGATCGGATGCAGAAGCTGTCGGCAAGTGCCCACGAGCGGAGCGCGCTCAGGCGCAACGGCCTCGTGGATCGGGTATTTGAAATCACGACCAGAGGCTCGGCACTGATGGTGCTTTTGCTTCTGGGCACCATTACCGGTTCCCTGATACTGGCCGGGTGGCCGGCTCTGTCAGAGCTGGGACTGTCCTTTTTTACCGATGACCGCTGGGCGGCCAACATCAACCGTTTCGGGGCGTTGCCGGCCATTTACGGCACGCTGGTGACCTCCCTGATTGCGATTGCCATTGCCATTCCGGTGTCGCTGGGCATCGCGATCTTTCTGACCGAAATCTGTCCGCCGAAGCTGCGCCGCACCATCGGGACCATGGTTGAACTGCTGGCGGGCGTCCCATCGATCATTTACGGCATGTGGGGCATGGAAGTGCTCGCGCCGTTTCTGCAGTCTCATTTCCCGTCGATATTTCCGGCCGGGACCGGGCTGACGACGGCCGGACTGATTCTGGCCATCATGATCATCCCGTTTATCACTGCCGTCACCCGCGATGTGATGCATACCGTGCCACCCATCATGCGTGAATCGGCCTACGGGCTGGGCTGCACGACCTGGGAGGTGGTGCGTCATGTGATCTTTCCGTCCGTAAAGGCCGGCATGCTGGGAGGCGTCATCCTCGGGCTGGGACGAGCACTGGGAGAAACCATGGCGGTGACCTTCGTAATCGGTAACAACCTGTTTTTGAGCGCCACGCTCACCGGGCAGGGCACCTCGATTGCCGCCCTGATCGCCAATCAGTTTTCCGAGGCTGACGGGCTGCAGCGCTCGGCGCTGCTGTTACTGGGTCTGGTTCTGTTTCTGATTACCTTTGCCGTGCTGGCACTTGCCCGCTTCATGCTCAACCGCATGAACCAGCGTGCACCGTCATGAAGGAGGCTGTCATGAATCCCGTTTATCGTCGGCGTCGCATGGTGAATCGCATCATCATGACGGCATCACTGCTGGCCTCGGCCTTTGGGGTCATCTGGCTGTTTCTGATTCTCCTGACCCTGGTCACCAAGGGCGTGCCGGCGCTGTCGCTTGACGTGTTTACCGAGCGTACCCGCATGTCCGGTGGCGGGCTGGGTAATGCCATTCTGGGGTCGCTGATCATGACGGCACTGGCGACCGTGGGGGGGACCATCATCGGTATTGCCGCCGGGACCTGGCTTGCCGAATATGGCGGTCGTTCTCGACTGGCCAATACCATTCGCTTTATTAACGATGTGCTGCTTTCGGCGCCCTCGATCATCATCGGTCTGTATATCTATGCCGTGGTGGTGCTGCCGATGGGACACTTTTCGGGCTGGGCCGGGGTGGCCGCGCTGATGGTGATCATTATTCCGGTCGTGATTCGCTCGACCGAGGACATGCTGCTGCTGGTGCCCAATTCACTGCGTGAGGCGGCCGCAGCGCTGGGCGCACATCGCTGGTTGATCGTGCTCAGGGTCTGCTACAGCGGCGCTCGTGCCGGGATTACCACTGGTGTGCTGCTGGGGTGTGCCCGTATCAGTGGCGAGACGGCACCGCTGTTGTTCACGGCGCTCAATACCAATCAGTGGAACTTTTTCAACATGGGCAGCGAAATGCCCAACCTGCCGATGGTGCTTTACCAGAACATGACCATCAATTCGTTTATTCCCGCCCAGGTGTCGCTTGCGTGGGCAGGGGCACTGATACTGACGGTGGCGGTGCTGATGCTCAATATTCTGGCGCGCGTCAGTGCGGCGCGGTCACAGAAGTAGGCATCAAGGGGCTTTCATTTCATGAACATGCGATCAGAGAATTTCACCATGGCGCCCAGGCAGACCTCCAGGAACGCTTCCGGAACTCCCCATGCGGCAGCTCCTGCCAAGCTGTCGGTCCAGGAGCTGGATTTCTACTACGGTAATTTCCAAGCCATCAAGAAGGTCTCGATGGATATTCCGGCCAATCAGGTGACCGCTTATATCGGGCCCTCGGGCTGTGGCAAGTCAACGCTTTTGCGCTGCTTCAACCGCATGCACGATCTCTACCCCGGGTTGAAGACCGAAGGTGGCATCCTGCTTGATGGCCAGGACATCCATGCTTCCGGTGTCGACATCAACCTGCTGCGTGCCCGGATCGGCATGGTGTTTCAAAAACCGACCCCATTCCCGATGTCGGTCTATGACAATATCGCCTTCGGGGTGAAGCTCTATGAGCGGCTGTCGCGCCGTGACATGGATGAGCGCGTGGAGTGGGCGCTGAAAAAGGCCGCGCTGTGGAATGAGGTCAAGGACAAGCTCAAGACCAATGGGCAGGCCCTTTCCGGTGGTCAGCAGCAGCGTCTGTGTATCGCGCGCACCATCGCGGTCAAGCCGGAAGTGATTCTGCTTGATGAACCGACTTCGGCGCTGGATCCGATCTCGACCGGCTATATCGAGGATTTGATTCACGAATTGAAGACCGACTATACGATCGTGATCGTGACGCACAACATGCAGCAGGCGGCGCGCGTGTCCGACATTACGGCGTTCATGTATCTGGGCGAGCTGATCGAGTGCGGTCAGACCGATCAGATATTCACCGATCCAGGCAAGAAGCAGACCGAGGATTACATAACGGGACGTTATGGATAGTGGTCGTTATTGATGCCAGGATGTAATGGTCCTTAGGCGTGAAGAAAGACAGGGGGACACAAATGTGTCCCCTTTTTTGTGAGCGCCGGGCGTGCTCTTGAGTACCGGATGCGCGCTGCCAGCACATCAACGATCAGTCCCCGGGCGTTTTCGGCCAGCCCTGTCCTGCAGTCGGCAATAAGCGCCGACGCCCTTCATGCATTGATCTTGATGTTTTGAACTAGTCTTTAACGACAATCCAACAATGACAGGGGATCGACGCTCTTATGGTTATTGCTCCCAGACAGCGTGTCTTTGTCGCTTCCACGATGATTATCGTGGTTCTTGTGGCCATGGGTGCCATCTTTCCTGACCAGTTCAGTGCCGGGGCCAGCGCCGCACTCAGCGGTGTGACCCATCTCTTTGGGTGGTTTTATCTGTTCTCGGTCTTCGGCTTTGTCATCTTCCTGCTGATTCTGGCCTTCAGCAAATACGGCAAGATTCGTCTCGGCCCCCAGGAAAGCAAGCCGACCTACGACTTCTTTTCCTGGGTCAGCATGCTGTTGGCCGCCGGCTTCGGGGTAGGGCTGGTGTTTTACGGCATGGCCGAGCCAATGACGCACTTTTCCAGCCCGCCTTTTGGCGATGTCGAGGGAGAAACGCCCGAGGCCGCCCGGCTGGCCATTCAATATGCGTTTTTTAACTGGGGCGTTCATCAGTGGGCGGCCTTTTCCGTCGTAGGGCTGATCATCGCCTATACCCAGTTTCGCAAGGGACAGACCGGGCTGGTCTCAACGGTCATGGCACCGTTGACGGCGAAGCTTGGCCGCGGGCGTGTGCTGGCCGGGGGGATACTCAATACCTTTGCGGTGGTCGCCACCGTCATGGGCGTGGCGACCTCCATCGGCCTTGCGGTTTTGCAGATCAACGGCGGGCTGCATGCCGTCTTTGATGTCACCGAAGGACTGATGTGGCAGGGCATCATCCTGTTTGCGATGTTCATCTGCTACATGCTTTCAACGGTCTCCGGGCTCGACAAGGGCATCAAGCGCCTGTCCAACCTCAATATGGGGCTTTGTCTGGCCCTGATGGCCTACATTCTGATTACCGGGCCGACCGTGGCCATCCTGGGCACCATCACCACAGGGCTTGGCGACTACCTGCAAAATTTCTTCACCATGAGTCTGCGTCTGAGCCCCTATACCGATACCGACTGGGCCAGCAGCTGGACCGTGTTCTACTGGGCCTGGGTCATTGCCTGGTCGCCGTTTGTGGGTACGTTCGTGGCGCGTATCTCGCGTGGCCGCACCATCAAGCAATATGTTTTCGGGGTACTGATTGTGCCGCCCATGCTGGCCTGTTTGTGGATTGGCGTCTTTGGTGGGGCTGCCATCCATATGGACATCTTTCAGGGGACGGATCTGGCGCAGGCAACCAGTGACAACATCACCTCGGCGCTGTTCGTGATGTTTGATCAGATGCCGTTTTCTTTCCCGCTGTCGATCGTGGCGATGATCCTGATCTTCATCTTTCTGGTCACTTCGGCCGATTCGGCGGCCTATATCGTGGGGCAGATGACGGACAAGGGCTCGCTCAATCCGCCGCTCTACAAGCGAGTGACCTGGGGCGTGTTGATTGCCGCCATCTGTCTGATCCTGATTTCGGCCGGAGGGGAGAGCGGACTCAGCGGTCTGCAGTCGGCGGCCGTGGTATCGGCACTGCCGTTTACGTTGATCATCTACGGCATGGTCTATGTACTGCTCAAGGAGCTGCGGGCCGATCGCAAACAGATGCTGCTCAATCTCTATCGTCAGCACAATGAAACACCGGTCGGAGCGGATGCCTTTGAAGCCGATGAGATGTCCGATACCCATGCCGAGCGTATTCGCCGCTCACCGGGGGTAAAAAATCGTCGAATCCACCGGGATCGGGGAACCGGGCAGATCGAGTCGGATTAAGGGGTGGCGGTTCACATTGATAGTGTCGGGTTGGCTTTTTGGGTCGATCCGATCATCTTTGACTATTTCGATGATCCGCAATGATGATTAGCCCGTTAACCACCCGATCCTTATCCTTGATCATGTTTCGAGCCGCCAGACTCGAAGCTGCTTCATTTTGCATCCATGATGCAATGCAACACCCCCTTCTTTCCTGCATGTGTTTCATGCGGGATTTTTTTTGCCTGTCGAACGCTCGGGAGGGGAGATGCGCTACGTCGTACTGATCGTTTTATTGATTCCGGTACTGGTCGCTGTCGGGCTCTGGCAGCAGTGGCCGGGCAGCGAGCGTGTACCTTCAAGATACAATCCCTTCGCACCCTTCAATGTGGATGATCCGCTTAATCCGCTTACCCGTTTCAAACTCAAGGCGCTGGATCAGGATCCGCAACGCTGTCTGGCAGCGCTCGCTCGGGCGCGTGAACAGGGAGCCATCGATTACATTGAAGTGGGCAGCCCCGAGATTGGTGCATGCCAGCTGGATCACGCCGTGCGGGTACGCTCGACGTCAGTCCGATTTGGCACCAGCTTTCTGGCCAGTTGTCCGCTTGCGCTGTCCTGGGTGGTGTTCGAGCGACAGCGCCTGCAGCCGGCAGCGCGTGACATATTCGGCCAGGATATTGCTCGTGTAGACCACGTCGGCAGCTTTGCCTGTCGCAATGTCTATCACCGTGCCAGTGGCCGACGCAGCGAACATGCCACGGCCGAGGCCTTCGATGTGATCGGGTTGCGCCTGAAGGATGGCACCCGAGCAACGGTTGTCGGACACTGGAAAGATGAGGGACCACGCGGTGCGCTGCTGAAGCGGGCCTTCAAGGGCAGCTGCGATGTCTTTGGCAATTCATTGGGCCCGGAATATAACGCGGCCCATCGTGATCACTTTCATTTTGGCATGCGTGGTTACGGACTCTGCCGATAGGCTCTGGTGGCATACGCATCGTCACAAAAAGGGTGGTGTTTCTGTCCTGAAGGCTGGCTATGGTATGAGGGCATCGGCTGTAAAAGCTTACTCCCCAACAATAACCTCGAGGAGTTCTGCAGCATGAGTACCGTCTGTCGGCCTGCCCACCCAGAATATCCTTCCCCGTTGCACATCATGAGCCCCACCATCGACAGGGGGTACGCATAATCCATGTTTACCCATATTCAGCTTGGTGCGCGCGATCTGCCTCGTCTTGCGGCCTTCTATGATCATGTTCTGACGCCGCTGGGTCTGGTTCGTCTGCCAGGCGAGCGCGATGGTGGTCCACCTGATGCCATCTGGCACTATCCGGGCCGGCAGTGGCCGCTGTTTGTCATTCAGTATCCCTTCAATGGCCTGCCGGCGACCTGGGGCAATGGTACTCAGGTCAGTTTCATGTCGCCCTGTCGAGAGAGTGTCGACGAGGTCTGGCGTCGGGTCATGGCCTGCGGTGGGGCCAGCGAAGGTCCACCGGGCGTGCGCGACTGTTACGGACCGGATTTTTATGCCGCCTACTGCCGCGATATCGAAGGCAACAAGCTCTGCTTTGTCCATGACAGCACGATGGCGCCATTTCATGAGTGACCCGGATGATACCGCCATTGCTGAAACGCTGATGGTGCTGGCCGGGCGGCGCGGACATGACAAAAGCCTTTGTCCTTCGGAGGTGGCGCGCGAGCTGTTTGATGAGGCGCACTGGCGCGAGCACATGGATGACGTTCGCCGGGTGGCCTTCGAGCTTGCCCGTCAGGGTCGCCTCGATATTCTTTCCCGAGGGCAGCGACTGTCACCGGATATGGCGCATCGCGGTCCGATACGTCTACGGTTGGGTTAACGCCTGTCAATGTGCTGTGCCGATGGATAGGCACCGCGCAGCAGGCCCGACGCTTCAGGGAGTAGCGCGTGAGCGATTTTGTTCTTTATGGTTTTGATGGCAGCACCTACGTGCGCACGGTGCGCATGCTCTTCATGGAAAAGGGCGTGACCTGTGATCAGGTTTCGGTCGATGTGCTCAAGGGGGAGACCCACTCGCCCGAACATCTGCGCCGCCATCCCTTTGGCAAGGTGCCGGCGCTGGAAACCGGTGGGCGTATCCTGTATGAGACCGACGCCATCGCCGAGTTTCTGGAAGGGCATTTTCCGGCGCCGGCGCTGGTGCCACGGCAGCTGGATGACCGGGTCGACATGCGCCAGTGGGCGGCGGTGATCAACAACTACTATTACCAGACCATGATCATGGAGCTGGTCTGGCAGCGCGTGATCAATCCCCTGCTGCAACGACCGGTGGATGAAACGGTCATTGCTGCGGCGCTGCCGAAAGTACGCCATCAGTTTTCGCTGCTGGAGCAGTCGCTGGGCAACCGCACCTGGCTGGTGGCCGGCCCCATTTCCTACGTGGATTTTCTGCTGGCGCCGATCATGGCCTACGTGGTGATGACCCCGGAAGGCCGCGACATCATGGCCGATTATCCGGGCGTGCAGCGCTGGTGGGACAACATTCAACAGCGTGAAAGCTTCGAGCGCACCATCCCCGAGCGCTTTCGCCACTCAGGCTAAGCCCTACGCCGGTATGGTCGTTGCGCCTCCGGCGGCACTGCCCGGGCTCTGGTGACTTCCCCCCCCTGGCCCGAGCGGGTATCCTGCACGGTTTTCCAACATGACGCAGTGCCCCGGCCATCGCCGGCGCTGCGCTGTTTCCTGTCGAATGTTCATTGCCGAAAAGGGGAGTGCCGATGCAGCCGCGCGTGGGAGTGATCATGGGATCGAAGTCGGACTGGCCGGTGATGGAACATGCCGTCAACATGCTGACGCGTCTGGGAGTGGCTTACGAGACTCGTGTTGTCTCGGCGCACCGTACGCCGGATCTGATGTTCGAGTATGCCAGCACCGCCGCCGAGCGGGGCATTGAAGTCATCATCGCCGGCGCCGGTGGTGCCGCACATCTGCCCGGTATGGTGGCCTCGAAAACGCCGCTGCCCGTGCTGGGTGTACCGGTCGAGTCCAAGGCGCTCAAGGGCATGGATTCGCTGCTTTCAATTGCTCAGATGCCTGGCGGTATCGCCGTGGGGACGCTGGCGATCGGCAAGGCCGGCGCCACCAATGCGGGGCTTCTGGCGGCTCAGATCATCGGCACGCATGACCCTGAGGTGCGTCGCGCCGTTGAGGCCTTCCGCGCCGAACAGACCCGGAACGTACTGGATAATCCCGACCCTGACGCAGAGTAATACGACTAAAAACAGTACTGCTGAAAGTACTGGCGCAGATTCCTTCACCCCCTGTTTATGAGCGAGAGACGGCCATGCAGATCGGCATTCTGGGAGCAGGACAGCTCGGACGCATGATGGCGCTGGCGGGCCTGCCGCTGGGTCAGCAATTTACCCTTCTGGACCCCAATGGCACGCCCAGTGCCGGCATCGGTGAACTCCTGACCGGTAGTGATGACGCCACCCTTGAGGCGTTCATCGACCGCGCTGATGTGGTCACCTATGAATTCGAACACCTGCCGGTCACGCTTTTGGAGCGTATTGAGCAGGTTCGACCGGTCTACCCGTCAAGCCGTGCCATTGCGGTGTGCCAGCATCGCGCCAAAGAGAAGGCATTGTTTTCGCAGCTGGGTATCCCGACGCCCGAGTATCGACTGGTCGACAGCGCGCAGGCCCTCGAAGCGGCCGCCCGTGAGCTGGGCTGCCCGGTGGTGGCCAAGTCCACGACCGAAGGTTATGACGGCAAGGGCCAGGCCGTGCTGCGCACGCCCGAACAGGCCAGCGAGGCGTGGCAGAGCATCGGCCACGATCAGCTGGTGGTCGAGGCGTTCGTGGATTTCGTGCGGGAGGTCTCCCTGATTGCCGTGCGCGGGCGCGATGGGGAGGTGCGCTCGTACCCGATTACGGAGAACCAGCACGAAGAGGGCATTCTGCGTTATTCGGTGGCGCCGCTGCCGGATGTGGATCAGGCCCTGCAGGCCACGGCGGATGGCTACATCCAGGTGCTGCTGGATGAGCTGGACTATGTCGGCGTGCTGTCGCTGGAGCTTTTTCAGACACGCGACGGCAGGCTTCTGGCCAACGAGATGGCGCCCCGAGTGCACAACTCGGGTCACTGGACCATGAATGGTGCCGTCACCAGCCAGTTTGAAAACCACCTGCGAGCCATTGCCGGACTGCCGCTGGGTGATACAAGTGCGCGCGGTCTGACCTGCATGGTCAATGTTATCAGCGAAGAGGGCGATAGCGCTGCGCTGCTCGCACTTGAGGGGGTGCATCTGCACCGCTACGGCAAATCGCCCCGCGCCGGGCGCAAGCTGGCCCACATCAATGTGGTGGCCGATGACTATGCCACGCTCATGACGCGGGTGCATGCGGTCACCTCCCTGCTGCCCGGCGCGTTTGACAACACCATGCACTGGGACAACGTCTGACGTTTTTCCAACGTCTGCAGGGGTCGCTCGGCGCCTGCAGACCCGCTATGCCCCTCACCTTTTCCTCGTTGTTCAAACGGCTTTTTCACCTGCGAGTCCCCTAATGTCCGCTCGGACCTGAGGTATTACCTTGATCAGATCATGGTGATCTTTCGCTTGTCGACGTTTTCAGAGCGTAGGCATACTGGAAGGTTCATGCCGGCGCCATGGCGCTGCAATTTTGTTTGATGTCATCTCAAGGAGATGGTGATGCCTTATGCCGTGCCTGATATCGACCCCCTGGAAGCCATTTTGCCTGATGAGCCGCTGCTCATGATGGGCGCGGGCCCCGTGCCCATTCCGGCCAGGGTGGCGGCGGCCAACGGTATCGTCATCAATCATCTGGGTGAGACCATGGCGCGCATCATCGAGCAGGTGAAGGCGATGTCGCGCTACGTCTTTCAGACCGAATCACGCCATATTCTGGGCGTGGCCGGCCCGGGTTCGGCCGCCATGGAAATGGCGGTGATCAACCTGGTCGACCCCGGTACGCGGGTGCTGACGGTCAATAATGGCTTTTTCAGCAGTCGCCTGGGAGAGATGGCCCGCCGCGCCGGTGGAGAGGTGGTGGAGCTGGATGCCGGCGTCGCCTGCGCCGCCAGTGAGGCAGACGTTATCGAGGCCATCAGGACGCATCGTCCGCGTGTGTTGACCATCGTGCAGGGGGAGACCTCCAGCACCGTGTTCAACCACACCCTGCCGGCCATCTGTCGCGCAGCTTCCGAGGCCAACTGTCTGGTGATCTGTGACGCGGTCTGTACGCTGAGTACGATGCCGCTGGAGATGGATGCCTGGGGCGTTGATGTGGTGATTACCGGCGGCCAGAAGGGATTGAGTTCAATCCCCGGTGTGTCGCTGATTGCCTTTTCCGACCGTGCCTGGGAGGTCATTGAGCAGCGTGAGCGCACCCTGACCCACTGGTGTCTTGATGCTCGACTGGCACATCAGTTCTGGTACCGAAAATCCTATCACTATACGGCGCCGGTATCGGGCATTCTGGCGCTGCACGAGGCGCTGCGTCTGGTGTGTCAGGAGACCCTGCCGAAACGCTTTGATCGTCATCTGCGCTGCTCCAGAGCACTGCAGGCGGGTATAGAGGGGCTGGGTCTTGAACTTTATATCGAAGGGCCCTCGCGGCTGAGTTCGGTGGTGGGCATTCATTTGCCCGAGGGCCTGGCGCAGGCCGATCTGATGGCGCATATCTCGCGCCATCACGGTGTAGAAATTTCCGGTGCCTTCGGTGCCAACATCGTGCGTATCGGGCAGATGGGCGAACAGTGTCGGACGCATCACCTGTTTCGAACCGTGCACGCGCTGGGTGCAAGCATCAGAACGCTGGGGTATCCGGTTGATGTGCCCGCAGGCGTGGCCGCACTTGAAAAGGCACTTGAGGGTTACGCGCCGGTCTATGCCTGAACGTCTTCAACAACAAGGGCCCCGACTGTGGGGCCCTTGTCATGGCGACTTTCTCCTTTCAGGTCGTTGCCATTTTCGGCGTGTTGCTGCCGTTGTGGTGACGACGCTGCATGACGATCAATCCGGCAGCAATGGCGACCCCCGCCAGGTCGGTATAGATACCGCCATAGATCATGCACAGCGCTCCGATAAACATCACGGCACGTTGCCAGGCCTTTACCGGGCCGAAAAACCATGCCTGAACGGTGGCGGAGAGCAGTACGATACCCATGGTGGCGGTCACGCCAACCCGAGCGATTTCCAGCCAGCTGCCCTCCATTAGCATTGCCGGGCTGTAGAAGAACATGAAGGGCACAATGAAGGCGGCCAGCCCGATCTTGAACGAGGCCACCGAGGTGCCCATGGCATTATCTCCTGAAATGCCTGCTGCGGCGTAGGAGGCCAGCGCCACCGGCGGTGTGATCGCCGAGACCACCGCGAAGTAGAAAACGAAGAAGTGCGCCACCAGCGGCTGAATGCCGATGCCAATCAGTCCCGGCGCCACGACCGAGGCAGCCACTGCATAGGCGGCGGTGGTAGGCATCCCCATTCCCAGCAAAATGCTGATCAGCATGGCGAAGAACAGCGCCAGCAGCTGACTGACGCCTGCCAGGCCCAGCAGCAGCGAAGAGAAGCGCGCCCCCACCCCTGTAAGCCCGATGACGCCGACAATCAGACCGGCGCAGGCACAGACCGCAATGATCTGGATCGACATCGTGCCCCCCAGTTGCAGGGCGCGCAGAATGGCGGCCGGTCCCATTTTGTTGGGTGAGATCCAGCTGACAATGGCTGCCGAGGCAGTGGCCAGGGTGCCGGCGCGGATCACCGAATAGCCCATGAACAGCGCTGCCACCAGAATGATGATGGGGGCGAACAGATAGGCATGACGGGCCAGCTTCGAGAACTTCGGAATCTCGTCGCGGGTCATGCCACGCATGCCCTTGCGAGCAGCCTCGAAGTCGACCATGAAATAGATCGAGGCGAAATAAAGAATGGCCGGAATGACCGCTGCGATAGCGATTTCGGTATAGGGAATGCCGGTAATCTCGGCCATGATGAAGGCGCCTGCCCCCATGATCGGCGGCATGATCTGCCCCCCCGTCGAGGCGGCAGCCTCAATGGCGCCAGCACTGCGCCCCGGGTAGCCCACCTTTTTCATCAGCGGGATGGTCAGCGAGCCGGTCGAGACGACGTTGCCGGCACTGGTGCCGTTGATCATGCCCATCAGGCCGGAGGCGAAAATGGAGACCTTGGCTGGGCCACCTCGGGCGCGGCCGGCAGCGGCAAAGGCGAAATTGACAAAATAATCCCCCACCTTTGACGCTTGCAGAAAGGCGGCAAAGATAATGAACAGGATGATATAGGTCGAAGAGACTGCAGTTGTTGGCCCCAGAACGCCGGCATCGGTATAGACCTGGCTGAAAAAGCGGTTGAGCGTCAGTCCCGGATAGCCGAGAAAACCAGGTAAAAAGGGGCCTGCAAAGACATAGGCGATGAAGATGGCAGCGATGATCACCAGTGCCATGCCGGCCACCCGACGGGTCAGCTCCAGAATCAGCATTGAACCGGCAATGGCTGCCCACGAGATACCGATGGGTGCGAAAGCGGTGCCGGTTGCGGCGCGCAGCGGTGAATTGAACATGAGCAGCAGATAGCTGGTGGCCGTGGCAGCGCAGACCATCAATACCAGTTCGGCGATGGGGAGATGACCGCGCGGGCGGCGAATCACCCAGGAAAGCACGATGGCACTTACGGTGGCGACGATCAGCGGAGCGCCGAAGTGCCAGGTCTCGATGGCCGGATCAATACGCATGGCACCGTCGGCCATGGCCTGGTGCATCATGAACACCTGTGCCAGCGCGTAGAGGGCAGGCAGCAGCATAATGGCAGCGATACCGTCCAGCCAGCGAGGGGAGGTTTTGCCACCCTCCTCGGCGAAGCGCGCCCCGGTATAGAGACCGAAGCCGAGAATCAGCGCGCCGCAGACGTGAAGGATACGAAACGTCCAGGTTTCGATCGGATAGATATTGAGCGAAATTAGATGAAAGCTGGTATAGGCCACGGCCATGGCGGCGAACACCCACCAGAGCCTGCCTGAAAAGACACGCCGGCCTGGCTCGACGACATCGCTGTCAACGCCGTCGGCGATGATCCGGTCATCTTCAGGCGTCTGATTCTTGTACTGATTGGACATGGTGGTCACCCCGAGTGATTCGAAAAACGGCGCCGCCCCGCGTACGAGGCGGCGACGAGTCTTACTGACGGGTCAGCGAGGGGTCGATGTTGTAACCGTTCTCCTCGTACCAGCGCACGGCACCCGGGTGGTAGGGCAGTACAGTGTTGTACTTGAGGTTCTCCGGGACGCTGTTGGCAGCGCTGCGGTGGATGTCGCGCATGCGGTCGTTGTTTTCCATGCTCAGCTTGACGACCTGATAGACGAAGTCTTCAGGCAGATCGCAGTTGGCGATGGTGAAGTTCCACATCGATACGGCGCGTAGATCGTGATCCAGCGTGCTATAGGTGCTGGCCGGAATGGTGAACGGCGCGACCGGGAAGTCGTCGACGATTTTTTCCTGTTGTGCTTCGGTGAACTCGATGAAATTGACGCCGGTCTGTACTTCCAGCTGGCTGACGGCCGGGATGGGGATGCCGGCCGCGAAGGCGACCACGTCGATCAGGCCATCCTGTAGCTGGCTACCGAGATCGGACCAGCCGCCGTTGCGTCGTTCATAATCCACACCCAGTTCGGAAAGAATCGCCGGGAAGTAGGTGTCGGAGGTGGAAGCCGCCGGGCCGAAGCCGATACGGGCGCCATCGGGGATGCCGTCGATGCTGTCGATACCACTGCTGGAAAGGGCGGCGACCGAAAAGGGCGTTTCATACATCGGGAACAGCGCACAGACGTTATCCATCTTCATGCCCGGCGCCAGCGGACTTTCGCCCTTGAGGGCCTGGTCTGCGGGCCCCATGGTGGTCAGGCCCAGCGCAACATCGCCGCTGTGAACCAGTGCCATGTTCTGTGTCGGGCCGCCGGTGATTTCGCCGCCGCCGGAAATGCCCAGTTCATCAGCGATCAGGTTGGCCCAGCCAGAACCATAGACATAGTAGGTTCCGCCCTGGCTTGCGGTGGCCACGGTGATACTGCCTGGCCAGTCACTGCGGTCAACGCTATCGCCGGCCTGGGCTGCGCCGATGGTCGCAAGCGAGGCCGCCGTCGTCATGGACGCCGCGACAGTCAGGGCAAGGGTATTGCGTGACAGGGTAGGCATGATGAAGCTCCCGTTATGATTGGACTTTTTTGAAGGACACCGACCACGGCGTCGTTGTACGTCACATATCAGGAGTGGCAAGCGATGCGCCACTTGCCATTTTGTTCAACTATTTCATTGGCTTGAAACTTTTTGTTTCAACTTTGGTCGCGTGGAGAAGGGCAGATTAGTGGCGGATATCCGCACTTTCGGACATGAGAGGTGTGCGGAAATCCGCACAATGATGTGATCAGGAAGGGGGAGAGGCTGCCAACGCCGCCGAATGGACGCTATTTGAGGCTAAAGTATAACGGTGAAGGCAGCGTCGAAGCAGGGATAGTGCCGCTCTTGAGCGGTCAGTGGCTGTGCCTAGTTTTCATCGCTGCCGTCACGGCGATACGCTTCGGCACGCAGGTCATGCTTTTTCAGCTTGTCATAGAGGGTTTTTCTCGGTATGTCGAGATGCTCACAGGCCTCACTGATGCGGCCGCGACAGCGGGCCAGCGCCTGATCGATCAGACTTTTTTCGAACATCTCGACCTGGCGGGCCAGTGACAGTTCACCGCCATCGCCCTCAACACTGCCAAGCAGGACGTCCAGGCGGTAATCGTGAGCACTGCCGATCAATACATAGCGCTCGGCAAGGTTGCGCAGTTCGCGCACATTGCCGGGCCAGTCGTGGGTCAGTAATGCAGATACGCCGGCACCGTCGAGTGGAGGCGCCTCAAGGCCGCTGCGGGTCGCCGCGACCACGGCAAAATGCTGAAACAAAAGCGGGATATCCTCGCGCCGCTCGCGAAGCGGTGGAATCGGCAGGGTGACCACGTTGAGCCGATAGTAAAGGTCCTCACGAAAGAGCCCCTTTTCGGCGGCCACTTTCAGGTCCACCTTGGTCGCGGCGATTACGCGAATATCCAGTTCGACGGCGTCATTGGCGCCAAGACGTTCGATGGCACGCTCCTGGAGTACCCGCAACAGCCGTACCTGCAGCGCCAGTGGCATGGATTCAATCTCATCGAGAAAAACGGTGCCCCCCTGGGCGTATTCAAACTTTCCGATACGTCGCTCTACCGCGCCGGTGAAGGCTCCCTTTTCATGACCGAACAGTTCCGACTCGATAATGCTCTCCGGCACGGCACCGCAGTTAATGGCGACGAAAGGCGCCCCGCTGCGGCGACTACGCTCATGGATGGCTCGGGCGACCAGATCCTTGCCGGCACCGGTTTCACCGAACAGCAAAACATCTGTCTCTACCTGACTGATGCGTGACACCATGGTGGCCAGTTGGGCGATCGCTGCTGTGCGGCCCACCAGCCGTGGTCCCGGTGCCGACTGCTGAGCCTCCAGTTCGGCCCGCAAATGGCGGTTCTCCAGGGCCAGCCGCCGGGTTTCGGCGGCGCGGCGTACTACTTCTATCAGCTCATCGCCGGCAAAGGGTTTCTCGACGAAGTCCCAGGCGCCGTCACGCATGGCGGTGACCGCGGTGGAGACGTCGCCATGACCGGTAATTAGAATCACCGGCAGCTCCGGGTCGCGAGCGTTTACCTCACGCAACAGTGCCATGCCATCCATGCCCGGCATGCGAATGTCACTGATCAGCACACCGGGAAAGTCTTTCTCCAATGCCTCCAGTGCCTTTTCTGCACTGGCCATTGGCAGCGGCTGGTAGCCGGCCAGCTCCAGGGTCTGGCTGGTGGTAAAGCGCATATGGGGCTCATCATCAACGATGATGACGGGCGTGGCCGGGCGGTCAGGCATCAGCAGGGCTCTCTGATAGTGGTGAATCTGGCGTGGTAGCGGCGGGTAGCTGGATCATGAACAGGGCGCCTCCCTCGGGACGGTTACGGGCTTCGAGGCGGCCACCGAGATCGCTGATAATGCGCTGCGAGATCGACAGCCCAAGACCCAGGCCATTACCGGCCGGGCGAGTGGTATAAAAGGGCTCGAAAAGATGATCAAGTACCTCCTCGCTGAGTCCGGGGCCGCTGTCGGCAACGCTCAGGATCACCTGATCATCGTTTTTTTCGACGACCAGTATTAACCGGCGTTCGACGCTCTCGCTCATCGCCTGCTGAGCATTGCCGATCAGATTGACCAGCACCTGCTCAAGTCGTACCGGGTCGGCACGCACCCAGCAGGTGGTCTCACTCATTTGTGATACGACCGTGATGTCTGATTCTTCCAGACGCGCGCGAAAAAGACGCAGCGCATAGTCAAAGCACGCCTGAGCCGAGACGTCACTCAGCATCTCGCCCCCCTTGCGAGAGAACTGGCGGAGCTGAGCGCTGATGGCGGCCATGCGTTCTACCAGTTCGGAAATCTGCGCCAGGTTGCTGTCGGCATCATCGACGCGGTCGCGTGCCAGCAATATACGGGCATTGTCAGCATAGGCTCGAATCGCGCCAAGGGGCTGGTTGAGTTCGTGATTGATGCTGGCGGCCAACTGACCCAGAACGGCCAGCCGGGCCGCCTGTACCAGCTCGTCGCGAGTCTGACGCAGGCTCTCCTCGGCACGCTTTCGTTCTTCTATTTCCTGTGAGAGATGATGGTTGGAGGTGACCAGCTCGCGGGTACGAGCTGCCACGTGGCGCTCCAGCTCATCGCGAGCATGTGCCAGGGTGTGACGCTCGCGTTCGGCGAAGCGCTCACGTTCACGACGCAATCGCCGACGCTGCCAGCCAATGGCGCTCCCCAGGGCAATCAGCATCCAGCCGCCGCCGGCCCCCAGTGCGCCCAGCCACTGTGCCTGCTTGACCGGGCTCATTGGTTGCAGAATGTTCAGGCTCCAGTTAAAGCGCGCCAGCGGCTGTGAAAGATTCAAATAGTCCTGATGGCCAAGGCGTACCCGTCGAGCGCCGCCGGGGAGGGGCTCAAGCACCTCAATCCCTGCCTCTGGCAGTGGTTCATCAGCATAACGCCGGGTCGATAACAGCCCCTTGCGGGCGCTCTCGGAGAGCGGCTGTAGTGCGGTCAGGCGCAGGTCGGGATCGCTGGACATGAAGATAATACCGTTGATGTCCGCCACCAGCAGTGTGGCATCGAGGCTTTGCCACTCACGCTCGATCTCTTCGAGGCCTACCTTGACCACCATCACACCATCCGGGGGCGTATCCGAAGCCTGACCACTGGCCCAAACGGGGGCCGAAAAATAGTATCCGCGTGTGCCCGACTGCGTACCAAGGGCGTGGAAGCGACCGCTGCGGCCGTTGATCGCCTGACGATAATAGCCGCGAAAGGCGTAGTTCTTTCCCAGAAAGCTGTCGGAGCGCTGCCAGTTGCTGGCGGCTATGGTGGTGCCGTCATGATCAAGCAGATAAATGTCCGAAACGTCGGCATAGGCGCGTGAGCGATCCAGCAGCTGGTTGAGCGTCAGGGGGGCAAGCTCATCCTCTCCCTGGGCGAGAAAGCGGCGCACGCTTTCGCGAGTGGCGAGCAGGTGGGGCAGATAGTCGTGACGGGTGAGGTAGCCGGTCAGGTTGGCACGAGACAGCTGCAGGGCGTTGCCAGCGGCATGACGCAGTTCCGTCAGTGCCTGCTCACGGGCCAGTCGTGCGCCCTGCCACATGAAAATGACCAGGGCAATGCCAAACGCCACCATGATCAGCGCACGACGGTATCTGACCTTTCGTTGGCGAGAATCACCTGTCATTGGTGGGCCCACGCTGTGCCACGTTAGGGCCAATGGCTTTTAGGCGGCACATGCTCTCTCCGGTGGCGTCGTGTCAAAACATCACGTTACGCGGATCCGATGGGAGTGCACAGTATCGAATGGTCGATGCAGATAAGCAGATCGAAAGCCAGGGTGTCATTGGCCATTACGGCCACCAAAAGGCTTGTGTTCTGACAGGCAGGCTCGGTCAACCATCCGGGATGGATGAGCATGGCTTGATGGCGAGAAAAAAAGAAACCGCCGCCCCGGATGGGGCGGCGGCAAGGCGGGTCAGACGTTGTTCTGTTCGATGCCCTGAATATACCAGGGCGCCTGGTCGCGGACTTCACGAATCAAATGCCAGGTTTCGTTGAATTCGTTTTCCTGGCCATCCTCTTTCATGATGCCGTGGAACAACACTGTAGCCTCGGCCTGCTGACCGTATTCGCGTACATCGCCAAGCTCAGCAAACAGACGCACGATCTCGGTCTGGTTATTGGCGCTCTGCTCGGCACGCTCCTTGCGCAGCAGGTTATAGAGTTCAGGCGTGACAAACTCCTGAATCTTTTCAAAGTCGTTGTTGTCCCAGGCGCGTTGCAGGTTCATGAAGTGCTCCTTGGCACCGGACAGAAACTGCTCGCGACTAAACCAGGCAGGCTCGCTGGCCATGGCCGCACCGCCCATGGCACCAGCCGTGCCGCTGGAGGTGCCACCAAAATCGTGCGCCTGACGCTGCTGAGGCTG
This sequence comes from Kushneria marisflavi, assembly GCF_002157205.1. NCBI lineage: Bacteria > Pseudomonadati > Pseudomonadota > Gammaproteobacteria > Oceanospirillales > Halomonadaceae > Kushneria > Kushneria marisflavi. Next base: position 2,620,118 of record NZ_CP021358.1, read on the forward strand.
TTGATGCGCGTCGTGGGCACCGGTATTGGTGGCTCGACGCCGTGCGGCCAGCACCTTCCAGGCAATAAAGCCCAAAAGCGCGATCAGCAGGATATCCATGAAGCGGATACCGTCGAAGGCGCCGCCGAAAAACAGCGAGGCCAGAAGGCCGCCGGCCATGATGCCTGCCAGCGGGCCCATGAAGCGCGACATGCCACCACCGGCGGCACGAGTGCCCTGCTGGGCCTGCCGTGGCGGTGTCGTGGCCTGACTGCTGCTTGGGCTGGCCGAGCGCGAGTAGCTGCCAAAGCTCTTGCCGCCGCCGAAACGCTTGGCGTCGGCGTGCTCGACCGCCAGGCCAAAGCTCATCAGACCGATGAGCAGGGTAATCAATAGATGACGCATGAGAGATCCTCCCGATAAATGCATCATTGAGTGGTGGTCAACCGACCATCATTACGCTTGCGGCGTCTCGCGGGTAAATACCCAGCTGCGCTGATCCGAAAGCTCCGCGTTGAACCGGTAGCCGCCCCCGTCAAAGGCTTTCAGATCATCACGCTTTTCAAGTCTTTGCTGCACCATCCAGGCGCTCATCATGCCGCGCGCCTTCTTGGCATAAAAACTGATGACCTTGTACTGCCCGTTTTTAGCATCCTTGAACACCGGCGTGATGACATCACTGCCAAGACGCCTGCGATCAATGGCGCCAAAATATTCGTTGGAGGCCAGGTTGATCAGTACCCGATCACCGCCGCTCTCGCGCACGGCCTGATCGAGATCCTGTGTCAGTCGCTCGCGCCAGAACGCGTAAAGGTCGCGTCCGGCCGGGTTTTCAAGTTTCGTCCCCATTTCCAGACGATAGGGCTGCATCAGATCCAGCGGCCTGAGCATGCCGTAGAGCCCTGACAGAATCCGCAGGTGCGACTGCGCCCATTCAAGGTCATCCTCATGCCACCCTGAGGCCTCAAGGCCCGTATAGACGTCGCCCTGAAAGGCCAGGATCGCCTGTTTGGCGTTGTCCTGATCAAACGGTGTCTGCCACTGCTCGAAGCGGGCCACGTTGAGCCCGGCCAGCTTGTCGCTGATGCCCATTAACTTCGACAGCGCCTGCGGCGAATAGTCGCGCAGAATGTCGATCAACTGCCGGCTCTGGTCCAGATAATCCGGTTGCGAGGCAATCGTCACGTTGGACGGCGTTTCAAAATCCAGCGTCTTGGCTGGGGACAGCACGCTCAGCATGCAGATTCTCCGCTCATGATGTCACTGATTATACCCCCTCCGGCGCTGGCGTCAGACTGCCTTAAGTCAGTGCCAGGCCAGAGGGGAAAGCCTGTTTCCGGGTGTGCGGAGTAAGGCTCAGGGGCAGGGGTTGGGCAGACGCTTGTGGACGCCTTCGATGGCCTCGATAACCTCATCGGAAAGCGTCATGCCTTCGCTTGCGATGTTGTGATCGAGCTGCTCGAGCGTAGTGGCCCCTATGATGTTGCTGGTCAGGAAGGGGCGCGTGTTGACCCATGCCAGCGCCATCTGGGCCGGGCTGAGATCAAAGCGTCGGGCAATATCGACATAGGCCCAGGTGGCTTCCTCGGCCAGCGTCGAGTTATAGCGCTGGAAGCGATCAAACAGGGTCAGCCGCGCCCCGTCCGGCCTGACGCCGCCCAGGTACTTGCCGGACAGCACCCCAAAGGCCAGCGGCGAATAGGCCAGCAGCCCGACATTTTCACGATGACTGATCTCGGCCATGCCGATCTCGTAGCTGCGGTTAAGCAGGTTGTAGGGGTTCTGGATCGATACCACACGCGGCAGATTCATGGTCTCGGCCAGGCGCAGGCAGGTCATCGTGCCCCATGGCGTTTCGTTGGAAAGGCCGATGGTGCGGATCTTGCCGGCGTCCACGGCTTCCTTGAGCGCCGATAGGGTCTCTTCCAGCGGTGTCGCGTCCGGTGCCTCTTCGTGGTGATAATCCAGCTGGCCGAAGTAGTTGGCGGGGCGGTCCGGCCAGTGCAACTGATAAAGGTCGAGATAGTCGGTATTCAGGCGCTTGAGGCTGTCATCGAGCGCCTGATGGATCTGCGTGCGTGACAGTTTCGGCCCGCCACGCAAATGCTCCATGCCACGCCCGGCACCGGCCACCTTGCTGGCCAGCACGATATCGTCACGCCGGCCGCGTGCCTTCAGCCAGCTGCCGATGTAGGCCTCGGTGCGGCCCTGGGTCTCGCCACCCGGCGGGACCGGGTACATTTCGGCGGTATCGATAAAGTCGATGCCGGCGGCCATCGCGCGATCGAGCTGCTCGTGGGCCTGGGCCTCACTGTTTTGCTCGCCAAAGGTCATGGTGCCAAGACAAAGCCGGCTGACCGTAATACCACTGTCACCGAGAGGACGTCTTTCCATGGGGTCTCCAGAGCCTTTAAAAGCGGGTGAATGCCCATGTTAGACGGGTGCCGATGCGCGGGCAAACACAGGGCTTGAGTCACCTCCCACACAGGCGTATATTGCCGGCCTCGCTGCCCCGGGTGAACAACACCCGAAGGTGCGACAACATTGAGGCTATCCCTCTTTTTTGTTCTTGTTCTGCAGGTGATAAGTCACCTTCACGGCAACAGTCATTCGCATCAGTGCCCGATCCCTGCCACGCTACAGGCCAGACAGGGCATGAATCGAACGCTGGAACTCACAAGGTTGGTTGTTATGCTGCGGTCTGCTCAAGTATTCACACAGCTTGAATATCGTCTGGCATCGCGTTTGATGCAGGCCCCATGGCTGGAAGGCTCTGCGCACAAGCGTCGTTTGACCCTTCATCTGTTTCGTCGCTGTGCCAATGCCGGTCATGTGGATGCACTCTCCACCTATGGGGTGATGCTGTTTCGCCGTGGCCAGTCGGCACGCGACAAGGCCCGGGGCGTGCGCTGCGTCGTTCAGGCCGCCGAGGCCGGTCATCCCGAAGCGCAGTACCAGGTCGGTCATATCTATGAGCATGGCTGCACCCAGATCGCGCGTCGTGTGGATCGAGCAGTGACCTGGTATGCCCGTGCGGCCGAAGCCGGCCATGCCGGTGCTGCGCAGCGCCTGTCCCGCGCCTTTGATCATGGTGAGCTCGGACTGCCGGTCGACCCCGAACGCTCGCGCCACTGGCGTCTGGTAGACGATGCGTCTACGGGTGTACGGCAGATGACCTCGATCTCTGCGAGCGCGCCTGCCCTGCAGTAACGAAGACCCAGGCTCCGGTGAGAACACGAAAAAGCCCGAATCCACTGGATTCGGGCTTTTTTAATGTCCGACGTTTGTCACCGGATCAAATGGTCTCAGGCGCCGGAAACGCCCATCAGTACCTTTCCGGTACTGGTGTTCTCTTCCAGGTAGCGCATGGCTTCATCAGCTTCCTGAATGGAGAAAGTGCGATCGACCAGCGGCTTGACCCGGCCGGTCTCCAGCAGCGGCCAGACATGGGCGTGCAGGGCGTCCATGACGCTGCCCTTGCCCGCCGGTGAGCGCGAGCGCAGGGTCGAGCCGATCAGGCGCTGGCGTTTCATCAGCATGCGGCCCAGATCCACCTGGGTCTCCCGACCACCCATGAAGCCGATCAAAATGATGCGGCCATCGAGGTTGAGCACCTGCTGGTTCCATTCGATATATTCGCCGGCGACCGGGTCCAGCACCACATCGACGCCGCCCCAGTTCTGGACGGCTTCAACAAAGCTGCCGTCGTGGCGATTCCAGCCGGCTTCGGCGCCCAGCGACTTGCAGGCCTCGATCTTGTCCTGACTGCCAACGGTCACAAAGCATGGGTTGTTGAAGGCACGACAGAGCTGAATGGCGGCGGTGCCAACGCCACTGGCGCCGGCATGCAGCAGTACCCGTTCGCCTTCGCGCAGATCAGCTTCCATGTAGAGGTTAAGCCAGGCGGTAGCAAATACCTCGGGCAGGGCGGCGGCATCGCGCAGGGTCATGCCTTCAGGAATGCGCAGCGCCTGGGCTTCATTGACGAGAACCTGCTCGGCGTAGCCGCCACCGGCGAGAAGCGCACAGACCTGATCGCCCACTCGAAAGCGCTCGACGGAAGGACCGACGCTTGTGACCACGCCACTGACTTCCAGACCGAGAATCTCGGACGCTCCCTGAGGCGGTGGATAGCCACCGTCACGCTGAAGCACGTCAGCGCGATTCATGCCTGCCCAAGCCACATCGATCAGAATTTCGCTGCCGCCCGGAGAGGGCAGGTCCTTGTGCTCACACCACTGAAGGTGCGAATCCTTGACGGCGATGGCGTACATGCAGTGCTACTCCTGAAAAATTGAGATTTAGTCGAACAGGGCATCCAGCAGATCATTCGACGTGCTGGCGCTGATCAGCGTGGCGCGCGTATCGGCGTTGAGAAAGCCTGTCTCGACCGTGTTATCCAGAAACTGTAGCAGGGGATCAAAGAAGTGCTCATGATTGAGCAGCCCGATGGGTTTGCCATGCAGGCCCAGATAGCGCCAGGTCCAGATCTCGAAAAATTCCTCGAAGGTACCGATGCCCCCCGGCAGCGTAACGAAGGCATCGCTGTGGGCCGCCATCTGGGCCTTGCGGGTATGCATGTCCGGCACCCTGATCAGCTCGGTCAGTCCCGTGTGGGCCACTTCACGATCGACAAGATGGTCCGGAATGACGCCGACAACCTCGCCTCCTGCCGCCAGAGCGGCGCTGGCACAGGCGCCCATCAGGCCGGTGCGCCCGCCTCCGTACACCAGACGCCAGCCCCGCTGGGCGATGCCTGTGCCCACGGCTTCGGCCAGCTGTTGCCAGTGCGGTGCGTGGCCACTGCGAGAGCCCATGTAAACGCAGACGCTGAGGCCTTCATAAGGCCGGGTATGGCTGTTCATGACGATTCCTGCTGCTGGTGGTTCACACGGATAACGCGGTCCGGTGTTTAATCAACGCTTGCGGCAACCTGCGGATAGTGCTCATCGATCCAGGCGCCGATGGCGTTATGGTCACTGATGTGATGGGCATACTGCGTATGCAGACAGCGGACCTGCTGCCAGTTGGTAATGCCGCCGACACCACGTTCGGTCAGGGCTTTCGTAAAGCCCAGTCGCTCGATCTCGGCACGCTCCTGCTCGCTTATCCATGACCAGCGCTTTTGCACGTAGGCTTCATGGCTCTGACGGTAGGCCTCACGCAGCGCCTCGTTGTCCTTGAGATGTGCCTCGAGACGCTTGATCACACCATCGGCTTCAAGGTGCGACAGGGCCACGGTCAGCTCGCGACTGCAGAGCCAGTAAAGCGTCGGGAAGGGTTTGCCTTCCACCAGCGGGGCGACGCGCAGGGCCAGCGGCGTGCCGTGGCTGTCTTCGGCGCTGACAGCCTGCAGGCCGCGCGGTGTGCGGCCCAGCTGCTGTGTGATGATATCGAGCTGGGCGTCACTGGGGGCGTGGTCGGTACGAATGATCATGGTCGGATAGGCAGTTCGACGTGGGCACGAAGCGCACGATCGTGAAAGGAAAAGAGCACTCGCCGCGTGTGCGAAAACGGGGTTGCATCATAGACATGCCCCAGGCCGGCGGCAAGGCGTGCACCACCATCTTATACTGACGGTCAGTCCGGTCGCGAACCTGTTCTGGCACTGTCAGGGAGATGCCATGTCACCAAATGAGGACACCCCCTCGAGTTGCTGTGCGCTTTGCGAGCGTCAGGGTGTGGCGCTGACGCGTCATCATCTGATCCCGCGGGCGCTGCATGGGCGCAAGCGGTTTCGCAAGCGCTTCAGCCGCGAGGAGATGAAAGGCGATATCCTGATGATCTGTCGGCCCTGTCATAACCACATTCATCGCATGCTCAGCGAACGCGAGATGGCTGAAAGCTACCACACGCGTGAGGCGCTGCTGGCGCAGCCCGACATTGCCGAGTTTGCCCGCTGGCTCTCGAGTCGCCCGGCCGGCTTCAAGCCCAGGTCGCCGAGTCGTCGCCAGCGCTGAGAACGGATGAGCATCGCTTAAAGGAGTCGCTGGGCACCGTGATCATGCCAGGCCTGGGGCAGGCGCGCCTCAAGTGCCGGAGCAAGCCAGTCCGGCAGTGCCTCGCTGGCCTGTTCGAGACTTTCCCAGCGACGCAGACGGACCCACGCCCAGGCCCAGCCATCACACTGTGACGGTGTCCGAGGCATGGGGTGCGCCGGCATCTGGGAAAGCAGAAAAAGCGCGCTTCGCGTGGCCCAGGCCGGCGGATGATCCGCGTTTGAACATGGGGCCGCCCAGCGTTGGAGCGTGTCACCGTCCGGGTCCTGTGCCGGGTCTCCGAGCCCGGCAATGCGGGCGGTATCGGCCAGAATGATGCCCAGCTTTTCAGGCGTGGTATCGCCAATCTCGAGCCAGCGCTCGATCAGGGAAGGCAGGCCGGACATGGCGCTGGTATAAAAGTCACTATCGGTCATGATGAGATCTGTTCAAAAGCGTGGGATCAATCAAGGATAACGATGCCGCCAGCATCACGACATCATGCATTCAATCACGTTTCGGTCAGTGCCTGACCGGACCTGAGTTTCGGGGAGACAGCATGTCGCAGGACAGTGCCGACTTTGATTTTACGACACCGCTGGATCGGCGCGTGTACCCTACCACCAAATGGCATCTGTATGATGAAGACGTGTTGCCGCTATGGGTGGCCGACATGGACTTTGCCGTGGCACCAGCCATTCAGACGGCGTTGGCCGAACGGCTGGCGCATCCGGTCTTTGGCTATACGCATGCCGATAAAACGCTGAAGCAGACTCTGTGCCAGTGGAGTCGTGAGCGCTACGGCTGGGAGATCAACGCCGACTGGCAGCACTGGCTGCCGGGCGTAGTACCTGCACTGCATGTTGCAAGTCTGGCTCTCACCGAGCCGGGTGACGGCGTGCTGACCGTGACGCCCATCTATCCGCCCTTTTTAAAGGTGGCAGACAATACCGGGCGCACCACCCAGACGGCACCGATGCGCGCGCCCACGGAAAATGACCCGCTGTGGCGACTGGATTTCGACGCCATGGAAGCCGCCGTGACGCCGCGTACCCGACTGCTGCTCTGGTGTCATCCGCACAACCCGACCGGACGCGTTTTCGATGATGAGGAGCTTGCCCGACTGGCAGACTTCATCGAGCGCCATGATCTGATTGTCTGCTCCGACGAGCTGCACTGCGACCTGATTCTGGACGGCAGCGCTCACCGGCCGCTGGCCATGATAGAGCCCCGTCTTGCCAAGCGCACCATCACGCTCTGGGCCGCATCCAAGACCTTCAACGTCGCCGGGCTGACCAGTGCCTGTGCGGTGATCAGCGATGATGACCTGCGTGCTCGCTTCAAGCGTGGCTGTCTTGGGTTGATGCCGTCTGAAAACATCATGGGCGAGACGGCAGCGAAAGCCGCCTACGCCCATGGTGAGCCGTGGCGTCAGGCGCTGCTGGCACAGCTGCGTGACAATGTGGCGCTGATCGAGTCGTTCGTGGCGCGCTGGCCGGGCGTAAGGATGAGTGTCCCGCAGGCGACCTATCTGGCCTGGCTGGATCTGCGCGAGGCTGGTCTTGGCGAGTCGCCGCAAAAGGCGCTGCTCAAGCGTGCCCGGGTGGCGCTCAATAACGGTGCTGATTTTGGCTGGCCCGGCTTTGCGCGACTTAACTTTGGCACCGAGCGCGCCGTGCTGGAAAAAGCGCTCACGCGGATGGATGCGCTGCTGGCGCCGTCAGAGGTGTAACAACAGGGCGTGAAAACAAAAGCGCCCGGCCATGAATGGGGCCGGGCGCCATAGGGCTGCGCAGGAATCAATACAGCAGAGTAAACATGCGACGACGGTAGGCGACCGTCAGCGGATGGTCGCCACCGAGGGCGTCAAAGACGCGCAGCAGGGTCTTGCGTGCGGCGTCTTCCCCGTAACTGCGATCGCGCTTCATCAGCTCCAGAAAGCCTTCAAGGCCACGCTCGTAATCACCATCGGCCACGGCGCGCAGCGCGCGCTGAAACTGTGCCTCGCTGTCATCGCGCGTGCCGAGTGCCTCGATCTCTTCCACCGACAGGGCCTCGCGGGCGAAATCGATCCGGGCACGCACGCCACGTGCCTTGACGCCGTCGCGATGCTCCGGCGGCAGGGCATCAAGAATGCTCAGTGCATCGTCGAAATGACCGTCACGGGTCATGACGCCCGCCATGTCGATGCGATAGCCATGATCATCGGGATAATCGCTGATCAGTTGTGTCAGCAGAGCGCGGGCGGTGGCCGTGTCGCCGGTTTCCAGAGCGTTTTGAACCTGCTCTTCAACGCTCTGGGTGCCGCCTTCGGGGGCGGCGATGTGCTTGCCGAGCCATTCGCGCATCTGACGCTCGGGCAGCGCTTCGTGAAGCTGATCGTAAAGCTGGCCCTGCATGATCAGCTTGATGTCGGGGCCTGAGCGGATGCCCAGTTGGGCGGCAATCTGCGGCTGCTCTTCGACGTTGAGCCTCGCCAGTACGAAGGCCCCCTGGTACTCGTGGGCGAGCCTTTCCAGTACCGGGATCAGTGTTCGGCAGGCCTCGCTTGAAGGGCCCCAGCTCTGCAGGACCACGGGGATCTGCATTGAACCTTCCAGCACGACCTGCTGGAAGTTGGACATGTCGACATCGACGATAAACTGCGAGGCATCGACATGGCCGCTGGCGCTCTGGCCGGGTTGAGGGGACGGCGCGCCCATGGGTTCACCGGTTTTGGGATCAACGATCTGCATGATGGCAAGCTCTCGCTAAGAGGGATTCTCGGTCCGTTCAAATATAGGGTTGTTTATGGCGCTGACCCGGGGTGAATTCAAGACGCCCGGCACACAGGGTGAACAAAACATGCATCACGGAGGAGAGGTTACCGCGCTTGTGCTCGGAGTATCGGCAGGGAGCGTGCCATGACGCTGATCAAATGGCTGGCAGGTGTTCTGGCGTTTCTGGTACTGCTGCTGTCAGGGCCGGCAGGGGTCTGGTGGCTGGGCGGCATCGATACCCAGACGCGCTGGTCAAGTGCCGGACGGCAGTCTGTCGGCCTTGCGCCCCGGGCCGAGGCGTTTGATGGCGCGGTGGTTCAGCTTTATGGGGCACGTGCCTTTAGCTGGCGTGGTGCCTTTGCCATGCACACCTGGATTGCCGTCAAGCCGGAGGGGGCCAGTACCTATACCACTTATGAAGTACAGGGTTGGCGGCGCCCCACCGTGCGCACGCGTGACGGTGTACCGGATCGCGAGTGGTTCGGACAGCCTCCACATCTGCTGGCCGATCTGCGAGGTGCTCAGGCTGCGCGTGCCATTTCTCATATAGAGCAGGCGGTCGATGACTACCCCTGGCCGCAGCGCTATCGCGTTTTTCCAGGTCCCAACAGCAATACCTTCATTGCCTGGCTGATTCGTCAGGTGCCCGAGCTTGATGTGGAAATGCCCTCGCTGGCGTTGGGCAAGGACTATCTGATCGATGACCGTCATGTTCTGGGGCAGGTGATTGGGCCGGCGCCCAGCGGCACGGGCTATCAGCTCTCGATCTACGGTCTGCTCGGGGTCATGGTGGCTCGCGATGAAGGGCTTGAATTCAATCTGCTGGGGCTGGTCTTCGGGATCGATCCGCTGGATCTGGCCATCAAGTGGCCGGGCATCGGGCGTCTGGCGCCCGCGCCGCTGTATCAGTCACAGTATGAATGACGAAAACCATAAGGCGGGGCGTCGAGCCCGTCGATGTTGAAACCAGCAGGGAGCCGACGACCGTCATGCTGATGCGTTGAAGATGGTGGCTTGCTGATCACCAGACGTAAAAAAGCCGACCCGGAGGTCGGCTCTTTCAAATGAATTGTCGATGGTAGCGGGGGCCGGATTTGAACCGACGACCTTCGGGTTATGAGCCCGACGAGCTACCAGGCTGCTCCACCCCGCATCGACGTGCTGTGCATCTTACGCGTTTTTGCCACAGTGTCAATCGTTTGTGTCAAATTCCTGCAACATGGCCATGAGTTCGTCCAGGCGGGGAGCAATGAGTGCCCAGTCTTCCTGATCGATCGGGCCGCTGGCCAGCAGTCGGTTCTGCAGCTGCTCAAGTTCTTCCATGGGACCAGGCATGTTACCCATGGCGTCATTGAGCCGGGCCACCTGAACATCCAGTCGGCGAGAAGAGTCCTCGCTGCCCAGCGGTGCATCCACCAGTACGGACAGATGTACACGAAGGTGCTCGAGCCATTCACGTGCCTTGGCCTGCTCGCCGCTGGCACGACGTTCATTGCGCAGGCGATGGGCCTCCAGCGCCTGTGAAGAAAGGGCAAGAGGGGTGTCGACACTGTCGGCAGGTTCGCCCTTCAAGGCACGGCTGTCTGCCGAAACATGCGCCTCGAGCAGCGGCTGCCATTGCTGCCAGCGTTCGGCCAGGGTGCCCAGTGCCAGACGGTCCAGCCGCTCGCGTCGATCGCGCAGAATCCCTTCCCAGCGCTTGAGCATACCACCGGTGCGCGGGCCATTGGGCAGTGGCATCAGGGCATCGGCTTCGCGTTCGGCGTCATCAAGGATGGTCTGGTCAGCGGCGCGCTCGGGCACCCACTGATCCAGTCGGTCGATCAAGGCCTGCATTTGATCGAGCCGGCTGTCGCGCTGCTGTCGCTGTTGATTGCGCTGGGCATTGCGCCGCTCGAAGATGGTGTCACAGTGCTGACGGAAGGCGCGCCACAGGGCCTGTTCCTCGCCTCTCGGGGCGCGTCCGAGTTCACGCCAGCGGGTCTGCAGGGCCTTGGCCTGGTTGGCTCGGCGTTCGTCATCGATGTCGGCGTCTTCAAGCTCGCGAATCTCATCGACCAGCGCCTGTTTGGCTTGGGCGACCGCACGGGCCTGCTGATCGATCAGGGTTTGCAGCGCCCGCAGCGACTTCGTAAAGCGCTGACGCAGTTCACTTTCTCGATCCCTCGGCACGGGTGACCACTGACGCCAGGCCTCTCTGGCGCGATCGCGAATGGTACGCAGACTGTCGGGGTCGGAAGTGGCTGCCGTATGGTTAATCAGCGTTTCCAGCTGCTCACAAAGCCTTTCACGTTCGGCCAGATTGGTCTCACGCTGCTGATCACGACGCTGATAGAACCCGGCCAGCTGCTCGCGGACCCGGTCGGAGGCCTGACGAAAGCGTGTGGAGCGTTCGCGTGAGGCGGCAGCATCGCCCAGAGCCTTCCAGTCACGTACCAGACGGCGATGCTGTTGATCACGGGCGGGCTCATCCATATCGGCGGCCGCAAGTCCTTCCATCCCCTCGATCAGTTGCTCGCGCTTGGGCGCTGCCGCAAAGTTGCGCCAGTCGCGCAGTTCATGGGTGCGCTGCCCGAGCAGGCTGAGTCGGGCCTGCAGTCGGTCACGCTGGTTCGGCGGAAGACGCAGGCGGCGCTGCATCAGACTGTCGAGCAGGCGTGTGGCTTCCTGCAGCTCGCCGCGATCCAGCTGGCTTTCCAGCTGATCCAGCGATTGCTGAAACTGGTCAGGGTCGAGACTGGGGCGTGTGGATGTGCTGTCTTCCGGTGCCGGAGGTTCAGGAAGGTGGGTCAGCAGCGTCGGACAGGGGAGATCCTTCGGCCAGGCAATGGCACGCCTTGAATGATCGATGGCCTGAAAGTCCCGGCTGTCGATGGCGCCGCGCAGGGCCTGTTCATTGTCCTCGAAGCGCTGCCACGCGGCGGTCAGCTCGCTGGCTTTCTGGAACAGGGCCTCGAAACGTTTCTGGTCTTCCTGGCTCGGGGCAATGCGATCAGTGAGGTCGCGCCACTGTTCGGCCTGCAGCTTGAAATGGGCCTGTAGCTGGGCCACATCCTGGGCATCAAGTGTGGCGTGATGCTCGAGATCCTTCAGGGCCTGCTCGAGCGAACCAATGATGCGCTGGCTGTCGCGGCGGGCCATGTCCATGGCCTGTTCGCGCGCACGTGCTTCCCGCTCGGCATTGTCATGCTCGATTACGCGGGTGCTGGTGATCTGTTCTACCTGGTGAAACCTTTGACGCTGCGACTCATCGGCATCGTCGGTCAGCGAGCGCCACTCGCGCACCAGGTGGCGATAGCGCGCCGGCAGCATGGGTTCCCATTGCTGATCCGACAGACGGGTCATGGCGGCAATCAGGTCGTCCCGACGCTGTTGACGGGCGTCCTGCTCACGGCGCTGGTCGCGACGCTGGTTGAGCCGGTCGCGCGCGCTTCGCATGATCTGCTTGTCGCGACGCGCCTCCCGCGCCAGGCGTTCGAGTCCTTCATCGCTGTCGATGCGCTCGGCGGCGGCCTGACGTACTCCGGCAATCGAGTTCTGACAGGCCTGCTCGATCAGCGCCGATTCATCGCTGATGCGCGCAAGCGCTGCCAGCCGCAACTGTTGGTTGTCGGCATGTGTGACCATGTGCGCAACAAGGTCAGGCTTGTCGATGGTGTCCACCACCTGCTGGCGCTGTTCCAGCGATAGCAGGGTGCGCTCCTTGCCGGTCAGCGTATCAAGCAATGTGCGATACAGACCGGCGCCGGGTTCCAGCGTGGACAGCAGCGTCTGATAGCGCTCGGGCGTTGCCAGGCGGGCGAGGGCGGCATGGCGAACGTCGGGGTGGTCGTCATGGAGCAGGGTTTCGAGTTTTTCGTGATCGCGCTCGACCGTCAGGCCGGCAATGGCTTCCTGACGAATATGGGGATCATTATGACGCCAGCGCGGCGCAAACAGACGTTGTAGAAATCCGGGCATGAGATCGATGTCTTTCCAGGCAACTGGCGGTGGCTGAGTACCGGGCGATATGAGCGTTTTGACGTTAGGGAGATGATAACAGGCCTGCGCACGTGTGGCGTAGGGTTACCTTTGTGGCACAGCGCGCGCTTGATGGGCGTCGGCAACTGGCGACACCTGACAGACGTCGGCACACCCCGTATGATCGTTGGTCGGAAACACTATCATCGCTCAGGGCGTTCATTCATTATCCGACAGGAAACCGGGCATGAGTCTCAAGGTGGATCAGACGGCCACTGCCTTTACGTTCAAGGGCGGCATGCTGCCCATGACGGTCATGGAGCTTAACAGCCCTGACCCCGAGCGTGTCAGTGCGCAACTGGCAGGCAAGCTTAGCCAGTCGCCGGCCTTTTTTCAGCATACGCCAGTGGTATTGAGTGTTGAAAAACTTGATGATACCTCACTGGCGCTGGAGCGTCTTTGCGCCGTATGCCGTTCGCACAAGCTGCTGCCGGTGGCAGTCAGAGGCGGTAGTGAAGGCATCAAACAGTCGGCATGGGCACTGGGGCTGGGCTGGTTTCCACCTCAGGAGTCGCGCGAGGCACGCACACTGGCCTCGGTAACGCCCCCGCCACCGCAAACGGCCGTGATGGAAGAGGTTGGCAGTGGCGGTCGTATCTTTCGCGGAACGGTACGCTCGGGACAGCAGATCAGCGCCGCCGAGGGCGACCTGGTCGTCGTTGGCGCTGTCAACGCCGGTGCCGAAGTATTGGCCGCCGGCAGTGTCCACGTTTATGGACCGCTGCGGGGCCGAGCGCTGGCCGGCATCCACGGTGATCGTGACTGCGGCATCTTCTGTCATGAGCTGCATGCCGAACTCCTGTCGGTCGCCGGCAATTACAAGCGCCTTGAGGATATCGATCCGTCACTGCTCAATACGACGGTTCAGGTCAGACTGAGAGACGATCAGTTATCCATAGAAGCACTCGTCTGACCGCGAAGCCACCCTTACAACGCAACAGTTACAGGAAGCGCATTTTGGCCAGGATCATCGTCGTTACATCAGGAAAGGGCGGGGTCGGCAAGACCACCAGCGCGGCAGCCATCGCTACCGGTCTGGCCTTGAGAGGCAACAAGACCGTCGTCATCGATTTTGATGTGGGCCTTCGAAATCTCGATCTGATCATGGGCTGCGAGCGTCGTGTGGTATACGACCTGGTCAATGTCATTCAGGGCGAGGCGGGGCTCAATCAGGCCATGATCCGCGACAAGCGCTCCGACAATCTCTATATCCTTCCGGCCTCGCAGACGCGTGATAAGGACGCTCTGACGCTTGAAGGCGTCGAGCAGGTGCTTGAGAAGCTGTCGGAAGACTTCGACTATATCGTCTGTGACTCGCCGGCCGGGATCGAGCGCGGTGCCCAGCTGGCGATGTATTTCGCCGATGAGGCGATCGTGGTAACCAATCCGGAAGTCTCCTCGGTGCGCGACTCCGACCGTATTCTGGGGCTGCTGGCGTCCAAGACCCGTCGCGCCGAACAGGGTCAGGACCCCGTGGTCGAGCGTCTGCTGATCACACGCTATGACCCCAACCGGGTGGACAGCGGCGATATGCTGAACCTGGAAGATATCCAGGAAATTCTGGCCATCAAACTGATCGGGCTTATTCCGGAGTCTGAAGCGGTGCTGCGCGCATCCAACTCCGGGGTACCGGTGACACATGATCAGGACAGCGACGCCGGGCAGGCCTATAGTGATACCGTGGCCAGGCTTTTGGGGGATGAAAAGCCGCTACGCTTTCACCTGCTACAAAAGAAAAGTTTTCTGAGTCGGATCTTCGGCGGGGGGCGTCGGTGAAACTACTAGAATTTCTAAAGCGTGAGCGCAAGAAGTCTGCCTCGGTCGCCAAGGAGCGGCTGCAGATCATCGTGGCGCATCAGCGCGGCCAGCGCGGCCAGCCTGACTACATGCCCATGCTGGAGCGTGAGCTTCTCGAGGTCATCCGGCGCTATGTCGAAGTCGAGCAGGACGCCATTAACATCAGCCTGGACAGCGAAGATGACTGTTCGGTGCTGGAGTTGAACGTGACCCTGCCCAACCGCGGCTGAAGTTCTGCACCCGGGCGCCCCTTCAGCGATCAAGGTTGCTGAAGGGGCGCTATTGTTTATTCGCCTGCCCCATGACCCTTGTCTGGAACCCCTGTCTGGAGCCACTGCCTTGTCGGTCACCTTTCTTTTTCACGACTACGAGACTTTCGGTGCCGACCCGCGCCGCGATCGTCCTTCCCAGTTTGCCGCCATTCGAACCGATGATCAGTTCAATGAAATCGGTGAGCCAGAAGTCCTTTACTGTCGCCAAAGCGATGACTATCTGCCCCAGCCGGTGGCGTGTCTTCTGACCGGAATTACCCCACAGCAGGCCTCGCGCCGAGGTTTACCCGAGACCGAGTTCGCCGGACGCATTCTGGAGATGATGCAGCAGGGCAATACCTGCACGCTGGGCTACAACTCGCTGCGCTTTGATGATGAAGTCACACGCCATCTGTTCTATCGCAATTTCATCGATCCCTATGCCCGTGAGTGGCAAAACGGCAATTCGCGCTGGGACCTGATCGATGCCGTACGCGCCTTTTACGCGCTGCGTCCGGAAGGGATCGAGTGGCCCATGCGTGAAGACGGTAGCCCCAGCTTCAAGCTCGAAAAGCTCAGCGTGGCCAATGGTATCGAGCACGGCGATGCCCACGATGCGCTGGCCGATGTTCGGGCGACCATTGAGCTTGCGAAACTTTTGCGGGCACGCAATGAGAAGCTTTTTGACTATCTGCTGGGGCTGCGTGACAAGCGACGGGTCGCTTCGCTGCTCGATATCAACACTCGAAAGCCCATGTTGCATGTCTCACGACGCTACCCTGCCAGCCGGGGCTGCAGTGCCCTGATTGCGCCGCTGGCCATGCATCCCACCAACCCCAATGGGGTGATTGTGGTGGACCTGGCCATGGACCCGACGCCGCTGTTCGAGTTGAGTCCCGAGGCGATTGCCGAGCGTGTCTTTGCCAGCGCCGACGAACTGGCAGAAGGGACGACGCGCATCCCGCTCAAGGTGATTCATCTTAACCGCAGCCCGGTACTGATGCCGATCAAGGCCGTGGACGATGCCGTGGCCGAGCGGCTGGGGATCGACCGGGAAGCTGCCGAGCGACACTGGCAGCAGCTCGCCGGCAGCGCTGATATCGCCACCCGTGTGGCGCAGGCGTTCAGCGCCGCGCCGCCGGAGCCACCTGCCGACCCCGATCTGATGCTCTATTCGGGCGGTTTTTTCTCCAACAGTGACAAGCGCGAGATGGGCCGTATCCGACAGGCTCCGATCGAGACGCTTGAGGCGCTGAAGCCTTCTTTTCAGGATCCTCGTCTGGAAGAGATGTTCTTTCGCTACAAGGCGCGTAACTACCCGGAAGTGCTGACCTCGCAGGAACGCACGCGCTGGGAAAGCGATCGCTGGGAGCGTCTGAACGATCCGAAGGTCGCCGCCATGACGCTGACCGGTTTTGCTCGTGAAATCGAACGGATCAACGGTGAACTCGGCCACATGAGCGATCTTGAGCGGCAGTGCATCGAGGAACTGGTGATGCACGTTGAAGCCATGATGCCGCCGCAGGCCTTTGGGTAGGCCTGAGGCGTTGACGAAAGCGCGCCGTTGGCAAGGCGCCCTGAAAGATTATGATGCGAGCATCAGAAAAGGCTGCCAGGGGGCGTCCATGAGGTTGGACGCCACGCCGTCATCGGCCCCGGTTATCAGCACCGGGCGTGATCGCAGCGCCTGCCAGGCGGCCCGGATCTCCTCGCTTCGCTGGGCACTGACGGCCGCCGCCAACTGTTCGCGCCGGTCAAAGTCGGTCCAGCCATGCGCCAGCTCCTGCCAAAGACGTGCGGTGATCTGGCCCAGGCGCTGCTCACGCTCCACAAGACGCTCCGCCACGGCCTGCTGGTAGGCCACAACGTCTTCCTCCCCCATGTCCATGACGAGCTCGTCAAACCCTTCCAGAAACTGCTCGATACGCGAGTTCAAAACGCTCGTATCATGATCGGGGGACTGCACCAGCAGTGCCAGCCCTGGTGCGTCAAGCAGCGGCTGATAGCGCGCCGAAACGACATAGCCGAGCTGCTGATCGGTTCTGAGCTGATTGAAAAAGGGCGCGCTGATCATCTGTCCCAAAATGGCCAGGCGCGCCTGATCCTCCAGTGACCGACCCTCACCCTGCAGGTAATACAGCACGCCTGAATCTCCGCGCCGGCTCCGGGGGCGCAACAGGGGTGGTGTGGCAGTGGGGGTAAGCACGCTCAGATCCGGGATGGCTTCGGGCGTTACCCGTGGCGACAGCCTTGCGCTGAGCGCCTCTCCGATCTCTTGAGCGAGCTCGGTGCCGGTATCGCCGGTAGCGAGCGCCTGAATGTGCAGCTCGCTGAGCCACTGATCACGAAACGCTCGCACAGCCTCGGGTGTGATCTCTTCAAGTGCTGCAAGACGCGCCTCACTGGTCCAGCCCGGCGTTACCAGGGCCTGAACCAGCGTGCGGTTGAGCTGCTCATGCAGGGCCGAACCAGGTTCGTCCTGCCAGCGACGCTTGAGGCTGCGACTGACGCGCTGAAGGTGGTGACTCTCCATCTCGGCGTGCATGAGCTGATCGATGACCTGTGTCATCACCAGTACCTGGCGGTCGCGCCAGCCCGAGAAGGAGAGCGTCATACCGCGGGCGTGGGCATAAGCACTCATTCCCTGTCCGGCAAGGCGTGCCGGATAAAGCACATCGGACAGGCTGTCTTCCAGCCAGCGCGCCAGCAGCTCGGTCAGTACCGACTGCCGAGCACTTTGACCGGCCTGTGGGCTCTGCAGGCTGATGCGCCACTCCACCCGTGGCGCGCCAAAAACGCCCGTGGCATGCAGCCAGAGATCCAGCCCCGGTGCGTCCAGAATACATCGTGTGGCATTCGAGCCTTCGTTGATCAGCTTCAGGTCCCGGGCGATGAATGCATTGGGCTGTGGCAATGCCAGGCCTTCAAGCGCGGTCTCGATCCGGTCGTGATGCATAGGCACGTATTGCCATGGCGTACCGAACCACGGTGAGCACTGTTCGCCGGTCACCCCGGGGCCGGTATATAGGCGCAGCAGTCGGTCGGGCGTCAGGGCGCCTAGATAGTCATGAATGCGCGCTGCATTGAAGCCTTCCATCAAAAAGCCGGCCCGGCGTACCTCCTGAATCGGATAGCGTGCCATGGCCACCGAGAGCGCCGTGGCCAGCTGGGCCGGCGCCTGGCGCTGCTGAAAGCGAAACTGTTGCTCAACGACCCGGGCCTGCTCATCGTAGCGCCAGGACTCGACCCCCTGGTCGCGAATCAGGCCGATCCAGGCCATGAGAGCGGCCTGGATCTCGTCGAGATGTTCGCTGCCCTGTGGTGTGAGCTCGATATTGACCATCAAAAGCGCGCGCTGCCCATCACCGCGGGCGCTGCCGGCCGATAGCCCATCTGCCCAGCCGCGCTGGCGCAGACAGGCCAGCAGGCTGCCGGGCGCTTCATGTCCAATCATGTGCGACAGATATGAGACCGGCTTGAGTCGATAGTCCTGTTCGGGATCGGGGATGGGAAAGAGAAAGCGGACCTGATGCTGCTGGTCCAGCGACTGCGCGGCCATGGCCATCGGCAGCTGATCATCGAGGATCAGGGGCTGATCAATGGTGCGTCGGGTCAGACCGCGATCAGGAACGTCACTGAAAAGCTCGCGGGCCAGAGACGACAGCTCATCCAGTGACTGCGGACCGATCAGCACCAGCGACATGGTGTTGGCATCGTAGTGCGTTTCGTGAAAGGTCACGAGGGCATCGCGAAGGGCCTGGTCGGGATGGTCCTTGAGCGTATCAAGATTGCCGATACTGAAGTGGTTGTAAGGATGTTCGGGATTAAGCGACTGGCTCAGAGCGTCCTCGATGCGTCGGCCATCATCCTGCAGGCGCGCCTGATATTCGGCGTTGACGGCGTGACGTTCGCGCTCGACATAAGCCTCATCAAGCGTTGGTGCAATAAAAAAGCGACTAAAACGCGTCAGCGCTGGAGCAAAAGCCTCTGGAGTAATGTCAAAGAAGTAGTTGGTATCGCGAGGGGCGGTAAAGGCGTTGTGATGGCCGCCATGGGCGCTTAAAAACTGCTGATAGTCATTGGGGTCCGGATAGTGATCGGTGCCCAGAAACAGCATGTGTT
The DNA here is from genome assembly GCF_002157205.1 of Kushneria marisflavi. Classification (NCBI taxonomy): domain Bacteria; kingdom Pseudomonadati; phylum Pseudomonadota; class Gammaproteobacteria; order Oceanospirillales; family Halomonadaceae; genus Kushneria; species Kushneria marisflavi. The sequence goes on from NZ_CP021358.1 coordinate 2,639,024, forward strand.
CCAGAAAATGGGCCAGCCCCGGGAAGCGTTCAGGATTGAAGGCGCTGCCGGTGGCCACATTCATGGCGGCGCCGGCGCGTTCAGCCTTGTCGTCATGGACCAGCAGTACCTGCAGGCCGTTATCGAGCATCAGCGTCTCATAGTCGGCGCTGTCGCCCGGTCCCGGAATGATGCGCTTGTCTTGTTCACTGTTTGAAGACGGGGTCGTCATGGGTATCCATATCGCTCGCGCGGCCAGGGCAGGGTCTGCCCTGTGCGCTGAAAGTGTTCTGGTGACCGGCTAGTGCCCGGTAGCGTGAATGGCGCCGCGTGTTGCGGTGAGCATATGCCCGGTGGGGCGTGCACAGTGCCACTGCTGATTGGCCGGATCATTGACCAGACGCTCAACCGGGAAGGCGCCGAGCAGGGCAGGTGGCGCCGGGGCAAGTAATTTGCGCGCCTGAACCAGTGGCGTCTCGGGTGATAGCCAGGTGGCTGCCTGCTCGGCACCGATGACGGCAGGAAAGCGGTCGGTCAGGGGCGTGAGCGGTGCGTCAACGTCCACGGTGATCAATGCCATGGAGTCGAAGGCCGTGCGGGTATCGGTCATGTAGCGACACCAGATACCGGCCAGCATGAATGGGGCACGGTCGACCCGAGTGATCAGAAAGGGCTGCTTCTGGCGCGGCAACTGTTTCCAGATATAGACGCCGGAGACGGGAATCAGGCAGCGCCGGGCACTGAAGGCCTCGCGAAACATGCGCCTTTCATCCAGCGACTCGGCACGTGCGCAGTGGGGAGCGTGATTGAGTACCTTGAGCCAGGAAGGTGTCATGCCCCAGAAGGCGCGGCCCAGATGTATGTGGCCCTGTTCCAGACGAAGCATCGAGAGCCAGTGTCGAGGTGCGAGATTGGGGCTGGCCACGACAGGGTGGTCAATCACGACATCATCGAGAAGCCGGGCGGTATCCAGTGCTTCAATGTACAAACGCCCTGCCATGGCAATCGCTCCTGACGACATGAAAATGGTGAACAGTATGGGCGGTCTGGTTATGACAACCCCTGAAATATCATGTATCCGTATACAAGCATTGTTTACCGCCCGTATGTTTCAAGCATCCTGATATCTCTTGCTTTTGAAAACAGGCTGGATATGCTGTATGAAAACAGTGTTCGATCACAAAATATAACAGACAGGAATTTTCATGGCGCGCCCAAGACAGCATTCACCGGAGGAGCTGCATGCCAGCGTCATGGCGGCATGCGACAGTTGGCTCAAGGATCATCCCATCCATGCCCTGTCACTGCGTTCCATTGCCCGCGATGTCGGCTGTGCGCCCAGCACGCTGCTCAAGCTCTATGGCAGCTTCAACAATCTGCTTCAGTACGTCAACCTTGAAACGCTGGATAGCCTGAAGGGCCAGATCGACACCTTTCAGGCTGGTACCCCCGATGAGCGCCTGAGCGCCCTGGCCAGAGCCTATTGGAACTTTGCCCACAGCTACCCGCATCGCTGGCAGCTGCTGTTTGATTATCCACTGGCTGAAGAGGGGGAGCTCGATACCCGCCAGGGTCGGATGATCGAGGCACTTTTCCTGCGTGTCGAGGCCACCCTCAAGGAAGTTCAGCCACAGATGGCAGATCTTGAGGCCAGCCGTCTGGCACGTACCCTCTGGGGCAGCGTGCACGGTCTTGTCCAGCTGGGGCTCAATCAGCGGCTGGGCTATGGCCAGGGCCAGGCGCTTGAGGTGACCGAGCTGCTGGATCAGCTTTTGTTTACCATTCTGGCCGGTCTGCGTGCCGGGGGAGCCGCTCGTTGAGAAATGTCCTGAGCCTGATGCGCAGTCGGTTCTTTGCGCCCTTTTTCTGGACCCAGGCGCTGGGCGCCTTTAACGATAACGTTTTCAAAAACGTTCTGTTGCTGCTGGTCACCTTCGTGGCCGTTCCCCGACTGGGCTGGGATGCAGGGTTGATCAACAATCTGGCCGCGGCGCTTTTTATTTTCCCCTATCTGCTGTTTTCTGCCTGGGGCGGGCAGCTGGCCGATTATCGTGACAAACGACAACTGATCATCGCGCTTAAATGGCTGGAGCTTGGCACCATGACCTGTGCGGCGCTGGCCATCTGGCTGGATGCCTACGCCGTGCTGCTGGGGCTTTTGTTCATGATGGGGACCCAGTCGGCGCTTTTTGGCCCGGTCAAATATGCCATTCTTCCGCAGCATGTACAGCGTACCGAGCTGGTGCAGGCCAATGCCTGGGTTGAGATGGGCACCTTTCTGGCCATTTTGCTCGGCACGCTCGGTGCCGGCATCCTCATGGCGCTGGGGGGCAGCCATACGCGTTTGCTGATTGGCATGACGCTGGTGGTGGTCTCACTGTGCGGACTGGGGGCGGCCTTGCTGGTACCACCGGCGCCAGCCCATTTCCGGGGGCAGCTGAAATGGCAGCCCTTGCGGGGATCCTGGCAGGTGCTTTCAAGCGCCTGGCGAGCGCCGCGCATCTTTCGAGCCCTGATCGGCATCAGCATGTTCTGGTTTCTGGGGGCCTGTTATTTAACCCAGTTGCCGCTGTGGACCAGTCATGTCGTCCATGGACAGGCGGGAGCGGTGACCATGCTGTTGGCCGCCTTTGCCGTGGGTGTTGGGCTGGGGTCGCTGATCTGTGCCCGCCTGTCGGCTGGTCGGCTGGAGGTGGGGCTCGTTCCCATCGGGGCCTTCGTACTGGCGCTGGCGGGTTTCGATTTTGCCGTGCACCCGGCGCTGGGGACTGGCATCAATACCCTGGCAGAGCTTGTAGGCATGCCGCGCTTCTGGTGGATGCTGCTGGATCTTATCCTGATCGGGATCGGTGGGGGGCTCTATATTATTCCTCTATATACGCTGGTACAGATCCGCAGCAGTGATGAGCATCGGGCACGCATGATTGCGGCCAACAACATCCTCAATGCGCTTTTCATGGTGCTGTCAGCAGCCTTTGGTGCCGTGATGATCGGCATTCTGGAAGTATCGCTGCATACCTTTTTTGCGTCGCTGGCAGGCATATCCCTGCTCACTGCACTGGTCTGTACCGGGCTTCAGGCGCGTCCCATGATGCGTATCAGTATCTTTGTACTGGTCAACATGTGGTATCGATTGCGCATTCGGGGGATCGAGAATATCCCCGACGAGGGGGCCGCGATAGTGGTCTGCAATCATGTCAGTTTCATGGATGCACTGGTCATGGGGGGGGCCAGCCCGCGTCCGCTGCGCTTTTTGATGGACAAGCCCATTTATGAATCCCCCTGGCTCAACTGGTTCTTCCGCATGGCCGGCGCCATTCCGGTGGCTTCGGAGCGTCGTGATCCCAAGGGCATGCGTCGGGCGCTGGATCTGGTCAGCAAGGCGCTGCAAAACGGTGAAGTGGTCATGCTCTTTCCCGAAGGCCGGCTGACCCGCAATGGCCATATGAACGAGTTCCGTCGAGGGATCGACCTGATTCTCAAGCGTGACCCGGTTCCGGTGGTCCCGGCGGCATTGTCCGGCCTCTGGGGATCATGGTCATCGCGCTATGGCGGTATGCCTTTCAAGGGAATGCCCAGACGTTTTCGCGCGAAGGTCTGTCTGAGTTTTGGTGCGCCCATGGCATCCGAGACGACGACCCGAGAGTCGCTGCAGGCAAGCGTTGCAGCCCTCAAGACCAGTATTGATGGTTACGCCAATAACAAGCCTTTCCGCGCCCCGGAAGAATCGCTGGAGCATGGCGACCTGTCCCGGCAGGAGCAGGGTTAAAGTCGGGTCAAAGGATAGGGCGGGCACCTTCCAGCCCGGTCAGGGGGTTGGCGGCATGGGAAGCTCAACCGTGACGGCCAGTCCGCCCAGATTGCTCTCATCCAGCTTGATCTCGCCACCGTGGTGGTGAACGATCTGCTCCACGATTCCCAGACCCAGACCGTGGCCGGTCACCTGTTCATCCAGGCGCGTGCCGCGGCCCATTACCCGGCTTCGCTGCTCCGCCGGAATACCGGGTCCGTCATCTTCCACCAGCATGACGAATCGTCGCCCTTCACAGGACATGGTCAGGCGTGCCAGGCCATGGGCCCACTTGCCGGCGTTGTCCAGCAGGTTGCCCAGAATCTCCAGTAGCTCGTCACGATCCCAGGGCAGGGGCGCCAGAAGTGCGCTGTCATTGATGAAGGTGACATTGGTGTGAATCTCGCGCAGCGTGTCCAGCAGGGGCTGAATGTCGCTGCCCGGTTGAAAGCGGGCGGCCGCAGAGACTTCGCCGGTATCCAGTCGGGCGCGTTGAAGCTCTTTCTCCACCAGACGGTGAATGTCATCCAGACGCGCCTGAAGTGATTTGCGCAGATCGGGAAACTGTTCGAGTTCACGACGTGCCAGCTGGGTTTCCATCACCGACAGCGGGGTCTTGAGTGCATGGCCCAGATTGGCGATGCCGTCACGAGAACGGTTGAGCACACGTTCGATACGTTCGAGCTGGTGATTGAGCTCTTCGACAAATGGAGCGATCTCATCCGGCACCCGGGTTTCCAGCGCCATCCGCTTGCCTTCATGAAGCTGCGCCAGTTCGCGCTGCAGTTTTTCCAGCGGCATGAGCCCCAGGCGAATGACGCGGCGCTGGATGAATACCAGCAGGATCGCCATGATGCCGCCAAGCCCCCAGATGCACAGGCGGAGCCAGTCCAGGCGCCGGGTGACGGTGCTGTAATCCAGAGCCGTGGTGATGGTGAAATGGTGTTTGCCGCGATGGTATTGGCCGGTCCAGGCCAGCAGGGACTGGTTCTCGGGCCCCTGACGAATCTGGGCGGTATCACCCTCTACCGGCTTCAGGCGATGGTCCCAGAGAGAGCGTGAGCGCAGATGGATATTGTCGTCGATATCGATGACAAAGTACTGGCCCGAATAGACCTGATTGAAGGAGGCACGAAGGCGCAGCGGGTCGATCTGAACCTGGCCGTCCCGATCCACGGGCAGGGTGGCCAGGCTTTCGGCGTCCTCACGCAGCCGCTCTGTCAGGTAGTCACGCAGGACGTAATCAAAAAGCACCACGCTGCCGTGGGCCAGTAACAGCATGACTACCAGTACCGAGGCCAGCAGCCCCAGATCGAGACGGCGCGTCAGTGACATCAGGCGACGACGCTATCACCGCCGAAACGGTAGCCCTGGCCTCGCTGGGTGATGATCACGCCACGCCCCAGCTTTTGGCGCAGGTGGTTGATATGGACTTCGACCACGTTGGGATTGCGATCGTGCTCACTATCGTAGAGGTGATCGAGCAGACGGTCCTTGGCGATGACATGCTCGGGGTGAAGCATGAGATAGCGCAGAATCGCAAACTCGGCTCGGGTCAGATTGACCGGGGTTTCATTGGAGGTGCGCCAGGCGCTCTGACCATTTTCGTCCAGCACGACCCCGGCCACCGAAATGGTTGGAGAGGGACGCTGACCGTGACGGCGGCGCACCAGTGCCTGAAGGCGCAGAATCAGCTCATCAGGGTGGAAGGGTTTGGGCAGATAGTCATCAGCCCCGGCACGCAGTCCAGTAATGCGTTCACTCCAGCTGGAGCGAGCGGTCAGAATCAGTATGGGCGTGTCGAGCCCATCGGCTCGCCACTGTTCCAGCAGCGTCAGTCCCGGACGACCGGGCAGACCCAGATCCAGGATAATAATGTCAAAGGGTTCGCTGGTGGCCATGACGGCGGCATCGCGGCCATCCGTGCACCAGTCAACGGCGTAGCCGTTCTGGGTAAACAGGGCAGTCAGTTCATCCGCAAGCGGGACATTGTCTTCAATCAATAGCAGCCGCATGGTTATCCCTTTAATCTTCTTCCAGATCCAGGTGCCTGCCGGTGACGGCATCGAAACGAAGCGCCCTGATTTGTCCATCATGATCGAGCATGTCGATTTCGTAAACATAGCGCTGACCGACGCAGTCGAGCTTGGCCTCGAGCAGTTTCCCGCTGCGATATTCGCGCGCTTTCTCGAGTATGACCGGAAAGGGCTCAATATGGCCATTTTCGGTCATCTGAAGCACCTCGTCCTGAGAGACATCCTGGCCTTCCTTCTGGCAGGCATACGCCATCGCAGCAAGCGTCGGGAACGTCGCCAGGCAGCAAAGAGCGCACAAACGCAGTAGGCGGCTATCCATGAACATCATGTTGACCTGTTGCACATAAAGTGTGCGAAAAAGTGAGCGATATCATCATGCGTTCCTGGAAAGGCCATCATGGATATCGCGCAACTTAACAAAACAGGCTTAATTCAATCCCAAAAGCGCCCTTGCGCATTTGTCCGGTTTGATTATTGGTGCATGTCAGCGGCGCGCGTTGTACGCCTTTGTGTCTGCCAGCAGCGTGTCGATGTGATCAGGTTTTCCTTGATTTCAAGAATTTCGAGACGCACGGTGCCGATCTCCAGGCTGGCCGGCGCATCGGGGAAGGATTCCAGATATTCCAGAATCAATCCGTTGAGCGTCTTGGGGCCGCTGGTGGGCAGCTGCCAGCCCAGCACCTTGTTGATCTCACGGATGTTGGCCGTACCATCAATGATGTAGCTCCCATCATCCTGCTGATGGATTTCCTGATGTGTATCGGCAATATCGGTGGTGAACTCCCCAACGATCTCTTCAAGAATATCCTCGAGCGTGACCAGCCCCTGCACATCGCCGTATTCGTCGACCACGATGCCAATGCGCCGCTTTTGCTGCTGAAAATTGAGCAGCTGGGTATGCAGGGGGGTGGATTCGGGCACGAAATAGGGCTCGCGCGCTTCTTGTACAATGGAAGCCTTGCTCACATTGGGCTGGGACATGATGCGAGCGGCATTACGCAGGTGCAAAATACCGACAATATTGTTGATGTCGCCCTTGTAGACCGGCACGCGTGTGTGCTGACTGGTACGAATTTCTGACAGCAGCGTGTCCAGATCGTCCTCGAGATTGAGCCCGACCACTTCATGACGTGGCACCATGATGTCGTTGACCGTGACATTTTCCAGATCAAGAATCGAGATCAGCATGGTCTGGTGGCGACGGGGGATCATGGTGCCGGCTTCATGCACGACGGTGCGCAGCTCGTCGCGGGTCAGGTGGGCGGCGCTGCCATCAATCTCGCGAACGCCTGCCAGGCGCAGCAGGCCATTGGAAATACCGTTGACCAGCCAGACAAGTGGATAGAGTACGCGCAGCAGGGGTTCAAGGATCAAAGAGGCGGGAAAGGCAATCTTGTCCGGGCGCAGGGCAGCCAGCGTTTTGGGTGTGACTTCGGCAAAGATCAGGACGACCAGCGTCAGAATCGCCGTCGAGATGGCGGGACCCGACACTTCGCCAAAAAAGTGAATGGCAATGATGGTGCCAATCGAGGCTGCCAGGTTATTGACGAAGTTATTGCCGATCAGAATGACGCCGATCAGGCGGTCCGGGCGCGACAGCATGCGCAGCACCCGTTTGGCAGACTTGTGTCCTGTATTGGCCTGATGCTTCAACCGGTAGCGGTTGATGGACATCATGCCGGTTTCCGAGCTCGAGAAGAAGGCAGACAGGATAATGAGCAGCACGAGCAGGGCAAACATCAGCCCCAGGGGAGTGTCATCGCTCAAGGTCGGTGGATCCTCGGAATCAGTTATCGGTCGTTTTTAGAAATTTGTGTCATGAGTGTCAAGGCGACATTGGCAGAAACTGCCATGGAATGCCGGCCGAATCAGCCATGCAGCAACTGTACGATCAGCCTGGTGCCGAAATAGGCCAGTATCAATACGATAACAGCGCCCAGCGTCCAGCGAATGGCCAGAGAGCCGCGCCAGCCTCGCTGATATCGACCCCAGAGAAGGATGGAAAAAAGCACCCAGGCCAGCAGGGATAATACGGTCTTGTGGACCAGATGCTGGGCAAACAGGTCGTTGATGAACAAAAAGCCACTGATGATCGAGGCGGTCAGAAAGGCCATGCCATAGGTGATCAGCTCGAACATCAGCCGTTCCATGGTCGTCAGGGGCGGCAGCACCTGAACGATGCCACGAAGATGGTTGTGCCTGAGGGCATGCGTCTGAATGGCCAGCAAAATGGCCTGGCCGGCGGCCATGATCAACAGCGCATAGGCCAGTACGGAAGTGGCGATGTGTACCAGCATGCCCGGTGTAAACCCGTATTCGATGCTGGACTGCGGAAAGCCGACGGCTCCGATGACACTCAGGGCTGCCAAGGGATAAAGGCCTACTGCAGCCGGCATCAGCGGTTTTTTAATGCTGGCCAGTAATAGAAGGGCTGCGATCAGGAAAAAGACCAGTGAAATGGTCTCGGAAATGCCCAGATGCAGTCCTTCATGTGCGCGCAGGGTGGTGTAGACCACGATGCCATGACCCGCGACAGCCAGTGCGCTGGCCGCATTCACAAGCCCCTGGCGAACGGGCAGGCGCCGGGTGAGCGACAGCATCTGACGGCAGGCGGCGGTGCAATAAAACACGACTGCCACAAGGGCAGAAAAAAGCGTGAGCATCGTTATATGACAATCCGTATGGAAATCGCGAACCTGACGTGCGAGTCGTGATGCAGATCACGGGGCTTGACTACTATACCGAGACCCAACCCTGATCGAAACCGGACATGTCAGGGGAGGGAGCGACAGGCCTCTTGTGTGGATCAAAATCCGGTTGTTCACGAATCCTTGTCAGGCTGGTGTATGGCGGCGCCTTGAACCGTTATAATGCGCACCAACATTTTCCGGTCTCGGCATGGGCGCCTTTCACGTTTCTGCCGCCGCCGCTGCACCATCGGAGAAGCTCATGTTTGATAACCTGACAGATCGTCTCTCCCATACGCTCAGATCCGTGACCGGACAGGCACGACTGACCGAGGAGAACATCAAGGATACCCTTCGCGAAGTCCGGCGTGCCCTGCTGGAAGCCGACGTTTCGCTGGCAGTGGTCAAGGATTTCGTTGAACGCGTTCGCGCGCGAGCCGTGGGTCAGGAGGTCTCCAAAAGCCTCTCGCCCGGTCAGCAGTTCGTCAAGATCGTCCAGCAGGAGCTGGAAGCGACCATGGGCGAGGGCAATGTGCCGCTCGAGCTCAAGCAGACGCCTTCCGTCATTTTGATGGCCGGTCTGCAGGGCGCGGGCAAGACCACCTCCGTTGCCAAGCTGGCTCGCTTTTTGCGCGAGCGTCAAAAGAAAAAGGTGCTGGTAGTGTCGGCGGACGTCTACCGTCCGGCGGCCATCGATCAGCTTGAAACGCTGGCCCATGAGGTCGGTGTCGAATTCTTCCCCTCGACCAGCGAGCAGCAGCCGGTCGCGATCGCTGAAGCGGCCATTCGCCACGCCCGTATCCAGTTCTTTGATGTGGTGCTGGTGGACACCGCCGGCCGCTTGCATATCGACGAGACCATGATGGGCGAGATTCGCGATCTCCATCGTGCCATCTCGCCGCAGGAAACGTTGTTCGTGGTTGATGCCATGACCGGTCAGGACGCCGCCAATACGGCGCAGGCCTTCCACGAGGCCCTGCCGCTGACCGGTGTGATCCTGACCAAGGCCGATGGCGATTCCCGTGGGGGTGCTGCCCTGTCGGTACGCCATATCACCGGCAAGCCGATCAAGTTCATGGGCATGGGGGAGAAGACCGATGCGCTCGAGCCCTTCTATCCGGACCGCGTGGCCTCGCGCATCCTCGGCATGGGAGACGTGCTCAGTCTGATCGAGGAGGCCGAGCGCAAGGTTGATCGCGACAAGGCCGACCAGCTCTCCAAAAAGATCAAGAAGGGCGAAAGCTTTGACCTTGAGGACTTTCGTGACCAGCTCCAGCAGCTCAAGAACATGGGCGGCATGGGCAGCCTGCTTGAAAAGCTGCCCGGTATGGGACAGATGGCCGAGATGGCTCAGGGGCAGGCCAGCGAGAAGGAGTTTGGCAAGCTCGAGTCCATGATCAATTCCATGACGCCGAAGGAGCGCCGAAAGCCCGATCTCATCAATGGCTCACGCAAGCGCCGCATCTGTGCAGGCTCCGGAACGACCGTGCCCGATCTCAATCGTCTGCTCAAGCAGCACAAGCAGATGCAGAAGATGATGAAGAAGATGGGCAAAAAGGGCGGCATGCAGAAGATGATGCGCGGCATGAGCTCCATGATGGGCGGTGGCGGCATGGGCGGCCCCGGTGGTGGCATGGGCGGTATGGGTGGTCCGGGCGGTTTCCCGCGTCGTTGAGAAGGGCCCGATTTCGCTTGCCTGGGAACTGCATTTATGCAGTTCCCAAGCCTTGAAATTTCCCGTAGAATACCGCGTCTTCGAGAAGCGGCGCGCCTGCGCATGGCGTTTTCCGGAATGAATTTTCCGGCAACGCTCGTGATCAGGATGATGCGCGCAACATGTTTATGGCCTCGTCGTGCTGTTGAGCGACGTTATTCCAACTGAAGGACTTTAAATGGTTACCATTCGTCTGGCACGTGGTGGCGCCAAGAAGCGTCCCTTTTATCACCTGCATGTGACCGATTCGCGCGTCAAGCGTGACGGCCGCTATCTGGAGCAGGTGGGCTTTTTCAACCCGATCGCCCGTGGTCAGCAGGAACGTCTGCGTATCGACCTCGAGCGTATCGAACACTGGCAGGCACAGGGCGCACAGCTCTCTGACCGCGTTGCCGAGCTGGTGCGTTTTGCGCGCAAGCAGCAAACCGCTTCCGCCTGATACATTCTGGAATCGGTATGACGCAGTCGCCTGAGCAGTACGTCGTCATGGGCAAGCTGACAAGCCCCTATGGCGTGAAAGGGTGGCTTCGCGTGTATTCGTGGACCAGCCCCATGGAAGGTATCCTTACCTACGGGACATGGCTGGTTGAGCACAATGGGCAGCGTACGCCCATGACCCTGCTCAACGGTCAGCGTCACGGCAAGGGACTGGTGGTTCGCCTTGATGGTGTTGATTCACGAGAAGCCGCCGAGCGTGTTGCGGGGGCTACCATCTGGCTCAAGGCCGATGAGCTGCCGGCGCTGGCCAGCGATGAGTATTACTGGTATCAGCTGGAAGGGCTCAAGGTTCATACGGTCGATGGTGTCTCTCTTGGACGTGTCGAATATCTGTTCGAGACCGGTGCCAACGATGTTCTGGTAGTTCGTGGTGAAGACCGTGAACGCCTGATTCCATTTTTGCCGGATGATGTGATTCAAGGGGTGGATCTTGAGGGCGGCACCATGACCGTCAGTTGGGATCCCGATTTTTGATGACTGTCTTCCCCTCAGGCGAGTAATGGATCGTGTGGATTGGAGTGGTATCGCTGTTTCCGGAAATGTTTGATGCCGTCACCCGCTATGGGGTGACAGGGCGCGCTGTCGAGCGCGGCCTGATGCGCATTGACTGCTGGAACCCGCGTGACTACGCGCTTGATCGCCATCGCAGCGTGGATGATCGTCCCTATGGGGGCGGCCCAGGCATGCTGATGAAGGTGGATACATTGCGTAGTGCCATTGCTCAGGCTCGACGTCACGGTGAAGCGCAGGGCGGGCAGGATGATGATGCACCTGTACGCGTGATCTACCTTTCTCCTCAGGGGCGAAAGCTGGATCAGGACGGTGTCAGGCAGCTGGCTGGCTACAGGAAACTGGTGCTGGTAGCCGGGCGGTATGAAGGCATTGATGAGCGCGTGATCGATCTTGATATCGATGAAGAGTGGTCCATTGGTGACTACGTGCTCAGCGGTGGTGAACTGCCGGCCATGGTGCTGTGTGATGCCGTGGCACGACTGGTGCCGGGCGTGCTGGGGCATCAGGCCTCTGCCGAGGAGGACTCCTTCAGCGCTGGTTTGCTGGACTGTCCGCATTATACGCGTCCGGAAGAGGTTGACGGGCGACGGGTACCCGAAGTGCTGCTGGGAGGACACCATGGCGAAATTCGCCGATGGCGCCTCAAGCAGTCACTGGGACGAACCTGGCAGCGTCGACCGGAACTGCTGCAGGAGATGACACTCGACCGCGAGCAGCGTCAGCTGCTGGACGAGTTCATCGACGAACACGCATCGGTGGATGCCGATGCGGCGGTGCGGGATTAGCGGACCATGGTCCGGATGATGCCGCGTCACCCACGAATCGACCCCGCGCATGTCGCCGGGATCAAGGACGCCGGTGTTGCAGACACTGCTACCGGGTCCAGTCACATTGGAGAAATGTCATGAGCAGCAAAAACCTGATCATCCAGGCGCTTGAAAACGAGCAGCTGGACAGGGAAATCCCGAATTTCGGCCCCGGCGACACTGTCGTGGTACAGGTCAAGGTCGTGGAAGGCACCCGTGAGCGTCTGCAGGCGTTTGAAGGCGTTGTCATCGGCAAGCGTAACCGTGGACTGAACTCCGCGTTCACCGTGCGCAAGATCTCTCACGGTGTTGGCGTTGAGCGTACTTTCCAGACCTACAGCCGTCAGGTTGACAGCATTGAAGTGCGTCGTCGTGGTGACGTTCGTCAGGCCAAGCTCTACTACCTGCGCGATCGTAGCGGCAAGTCTGCACGTATCAAGGAAAAGCTCGCCAAGAAGTCCTGAGCCTTTTCGTGACTGCCCGTTATCATCGGGCAGTTTCTCAAAGACCCCGCACCATGCATCATGGGCGGGGTTTTTGTCTGTTGGATACTGGCCCGTCCGTCATCGGAACTGGAAGACCCAGAGATGACTGCCCGAATCACTGTCGTGTTTTCATGAGAGACCGTCATGTCCAGCCAGCTGATCGATGCCTTTCTTGATGCGCTATGGCTTGAGCGTGGTGCCAGCATGCACACGCTGGATGCCTACCGCCGTGATCTGATGCACTGGCAGCGTTATCTGTCACGTCACGACATGAGCCTTTTGGCGCCGGATAGTCAGACCTATCAAAATCTTATTGATGAGCGACGCCGTGATGGCTATCAGGCGCGCTCCGATGCCCGACTGACTTCCAGTCTGCGGCGTTTTTATCGCTGGGCACTGGTGACCGGCCAGATCCACCATGACCCGCTGGCCGACATCGTGGCGCCAAGGGCTCGTGCGGGACTGCCGGGAACGCTTGAAGAGGAAGAGGTTGAACGACTGCTAGGCGCGCCGGATGTGACCACGCCGCTGGGTCTGCGCGACCGGGCCATGCTCGAGGTCCTCTACAGCTGCGGGCTGCGCGTTTCCGAACTGGTAGGTCTTCGGGTGGACAGCATCAATCTTCGTCAGGGCGTGGTGCGAGTGCTGGGCAAGGGGGATGCCGAACGGCTGGTGCCGATGGGCGAGCCTGCCATTGAATGGCTGGAGCGCTATCTGCGTGAAGGGCGCGGCGAGCTGATGGTCGATATTACTCGAGCCCCCCTGTTTCCGGGTCGCAGCGATGGTTTCATGATGCGACAAACCTTCTGGTATCGCATCAAGCATCATGCTACCCGAGCGGGCATTGATGCCTCACTGTCACCGCATACCCTGCGCCATGCCTTTGCGACCCACCTGCTCAACCATGGTGCCAATCTGCGCGTGCTGCAGGAACTTCTCGGTCATCGCGACCTCTCTACCACACAGATTTACACGCGTGTGGCTCAGGCCCGTCTTGAAGCCATTCATGCCAAACATCACCCAAGGGGCTGAATTATCCATGTCCAGATTGCCTGCTCTCTCCTTTCGTTCGCTTTTGACCGGTACGTTGCTGGCCGGCGCCGTACTTGCTCAGGGTGCCCAGGCCAGTGACGCCGAGATACCAAAGGATCTAACCGATCACCTGGTCGTCAACGGTCAGTCAATGCCGGTGCGCTCGGTAGAAGCCTCACCCGTACCGGGCCTTTTTGAGGTGCAGCTGGAAGGTGGCCAGACGCTCTATAGCGACCGGGAAGGGAAGTATCTGCTGGTTGGCGATCTTTATCGCAACGACAGTGGTCAGATGGTCAATCTGACCGAGCAGAAACAGCAGCAGCATCGCCTGGCGCTGCTCAAGCAGGTACCCGACAAGGACACGGTGGTCTTTCGGCCCGCCGGTGAGGTCAAGGCCGTGATCAACGTCTTTACCGATACCACCTGCCCGTACTGTCGCAAGTTTCATGAAGAGGTGCCCGAGCTCAACAAGCGGGGCGTCGAAGTGCGCTATCTGGCTTTTCCGCGTGCCGGCATGCAGGGCGAAGGCGCACGCGAGCTCAACCAGGTCTGGTGCAGCGATAACCGCACCGAGGCGATGACGGCAGCCACGAAGGGCAAGAAGCTCAAGGGCGCCTCCAGCTGCGATACCCCGGTCGAGACACAGTTCGAGCTGGGCAAGCAGATTGGCATTCAGGGAACGCCTGCGCTGATTCTGCCTGATGGTCGCATGATTCCAGGCTACGTGCCGGTGGATCGACTGGTCAACATGCTGGGGTTGAAGAATTAACCACAAGGCATTCATGGAAGCCGTGCGGGACGTTACACTGCTTCTCCTCCCGGTGTCCTGACGGCGCCGGGAAAACAGTCATGCAGCGTTGAGATCAGTAGACCAGGGGGCAAGACGGTGGAACCGGTAAAGGTAGGCATTTGCGGACTGGGGACCGTGGGCAGCGGCACGTTCAATGTATTGGTGCGTAACGCCCAGGACATTGAACGCCGAGCCGGACGCGCCATTGTGGTGGAGCAGATTGGTGCGCGGCGTGATAGCCCGCAGGTGGACCTGACCGGGATCAATGTTACCCGCGACGTGTTCGAGGTCGCCCGAAATCCTGATATCGATGTCGTGGTCGAGCTGATCGGCGGCTATGACGTGGCCCGCGAGCTGGTGCTGGAAGCCATTCGTCATGGCAAGCACGTGGTCACCGCCAACAAGGCCCTGATCGCCGTTCATGGCAACGAAATCTTCCGCGCTGCGGCCGAGCAGGGCGTTATTGTCGCTTTCGAGGCGGCCGTGGCCGGAGGGATTCCGGTCATCAAGTCTCTGCGTGAGGGGCTGGGCGCCAACCGCATTCAATGGGTCGCCGGCATTATCAATGGTACCGGCAATTACATCCTGACCCACATGCGAGATGAAGGGCGAGCGTTTGAGGACGTGCTGGCCGAAGCTCAGGCGCTTGGATATGCCGAGGCCGATCCGACCTTTGATGTCGAGGGCATCGATGCTGCCCACAAGCTGACCATTCTGGCTTCGATTGCCTACGGTGTGCCGCTGCAGTTCGAGCGGGCCTATACCGAAGGCATTTCGCGCATCACCTTTGATGACGTGAAACAGGCCGACGCGCTGGGCTACATCATCAAGCATCTTGGCATCTCCAAGCGTACCGATGACGGCATCGAGCTGCGCGTGCATCCGGCACTGGTGCCAAAGGAGCAGCTGCTGGCCAACGTCCATGGCGTCAAGAATGCCATCGAAGTGATGGGCGATGCCGTAGGCCCGACACTCTACTATGGTGCCGGTGCCGGCGCCGAGCCAACCGCCTCGGCGGTCGTGGCGGATTTGTTGGACGTGGCGCGCGATATGGCGACGCATCATGACTATCGCACGCCCTATCTTGCCTTCAGCGGTATCGTCGAGGGCGATGAAAGCCTGCCGATCATGCCGATGGAGAACATCGTCACCGCCTATTATCTGAGGCTTCTGGCCGTGGACCGTCCCGGCGTGCTGGCGCGTGTGGCCACCATTCTGGCCGAGCAGGGCGTTAGCATCGAAGCTCTGATCCAGAAGGAAGCCACCGAGGGGGAACTGGTGCCGATCATCATCACCACGCATCGCACCCGTGAGGCGAACATGAATGAAGCGATTCGCCAGCTTGAAGCACTGGCTGACATCGCCGGGCCGGTAACCCGTATCCGCATTGAACACCTTGACGAAAACGTCTGATCAGGGGCGCACAGACCATGCGTTACATCAGTACGCGCGGGAATGCTCCCGCGCTGAATTTTGAAGAAGCGGTACTGACCGGGCTGGCGCCCGATGGCGGCCTGTACGTGCCGGAAACGCTGCCGAAGTTTTCTCGTGAAGAGATCGCGGCCATGGCCGGGCAGCCCTATACCGAGATTGCCTTTCGGGTCATGAAGCCCTTTGTCGGCGGTGAGATCGACGATGACACTCTGCGCGGTCTCATCAACGACAGCTATGCCACCTTCAAGCATGACGCCGTGGTGCCGCTCAAACAGCTCTCGCACAACCATTGGCTGATGGAGCTCTTCCACGGGCCGACGCTGGCGTTCAAGGATGTGGCACTACAGCTGCTGGGCCGCCTGCTGGATTACTTTCTCAAAAAGCGTGGCGAGAAGGCGGTCATCATGGGCGCCACTTCCGGTGACACCGGCTCGGCGGCCATCGAGGGCTGTCGTCACTGTGACAACCTCGATATCTTTATCCTGCATCCTTATCAGCGCGTGTCTGCCGTTCAGCGTCGCCAGATGACCACGGTGCTGGCCGATAACGTCCACAACATCGCCATCGAAGGCAACTTCGACGACGCTCAGGCCATCGTCAAGGCCAGCTTCGCCGACCAGAGCTTTCTCGACGGCACCCGGCTGATTGCGGTCAACTCGATCAACTGGGCGCGCATCATGGCGCAGATCGTCTACTACTTTGCCTCGGCTGTGGCCGTTGGTGCACCGCATCGTGAGGTAAGCTTCACGGTGCCCTCGGCGAACTTCGGTAATCTGTTTGCCGGCTATACGGCCAGTCAGATGGGTTTGCTGGTGAAGCAGTTCGTGATTGCTACCAATGCCAACGATATCCTGCACAGAACGCTGGCCGACAACGACTTTTCCAAGCGCGAACTGGCTGCCACTCTGGCGCCTTCGATGGATATCGTGGTGTCGTCCAACTTCGAGCGGCTGCTCTTTGATGCTTATGATCGCGACGGCGATCGCGTGCGCGCACTGCTGGAGTGTTTCCAGCAGGAGCCCACGGCGCTGGCCGATGCACCGCTGGCCAGGCTGCGCGAGAAGTTCGGTAGCCATCGTGTGGATGATGACACCATCCTTGAGGTGATTCGCGAAGCCTTCGAGCGTACCGGCGAGCTGCTCGATCCGCACACCGCGACCGGCTATCGCGCTGCTGAAGTGGCACGTAGCGATGACACCACGCCCATGATCACGCTGGCGACCGCCCACCCGGCCAAGTTCGAAGACGCCGTGGTCAGGGCCGGTTTTGAAGGGGCGGCACTGCCGGAGTCCATGAGTGATCTGATGGATCGAGAAGAGCGCTATGATGTGTTGCCGGCCGGAGCGCATGACGTTCAGCGCTTTGTGGCAAAACATCGCGTGGCCAGCAGCTGATCAAACGGACAGGCGTTGCCTGCATCACGGAGTGAGGAGGGGACATGCTGAAGGTATGGGGCCGGACCAACTCGACCAACGTCAAAAAGGTGCTCTGGTGCGCCGATGAGCTTGGGCTTGATATCGAGCGTATCGATGCCGGTGGCGAATTTGGCGTCGTGGATGATCCCGACTACCGGGCGCTCAATCCCAATGGCCTGGTCCCCTGCCTTCAGGACGGGGCGCTGGTGCTGTGGGAATCCAATGCCATCGTGCGCTATCTGATGGCGCAGTACGGCAAAGAGCCACTGGCCGCCCATGATCCCGCCTCACGTGCCGAGGCGGACAAGTGGATGGACTGGGCCACCTCGACCTTCGCGGCACCCTTCAGGGATGTCTTCTGGAATACCGTACGGCTATCGTCGGATCAGCGCGACAGTGTGATCAGGGATCGTGGCATTGGCGAATGCACGAGGCTGCTGTCGCGTGTGGATAACGTGCTGGCCGACCAGCCCTGGCTTTCCGGTGAGTCGCTGGGCATGGGGGATATCCCGCTGGGCTGCATGATGTATGCCTGGTTTGAAATGCCCATCGAGCGTCCGGCACTGGTGCATCTCGAGCGCTGGTATCAACGCCTCACCGAGCGCGCCGCCTTTCAGCGCCAGGTCATGACGCCGCTGACCTGACCATTCTGAACGATCCATCAACAGGGCTGCGCCGGCATCAATGATGCCGGCGCAGCCCTTGAGTTTTCGGAGCCCCTGTGGATAACGCGAGCCCTTCCCTGAAAACGCTGCTGGACAAGAAAATCCTGCAGCGTCCCTGTCATGAAGGCCTCTACCGGGAGGCGCTCGATGCCGGCCTGACCGAGCTGCAGGCGCGGATCCTGGCCGGACGTCTCAAGGACCCGCGTGCACCAGTGTCCGCTCTGATTGCGCCGGCCCTGCGCTATATCGAACATCCCGAAAAGCTGTGTGATGCGACCCGCGGTGCCGAGCGCATCGCCCGGGCCGTGATCGACGGGGAGCATATCGGCATCATCACCGACTATGACGTCGACGGGATTACCTCGCACGTGGTGATTCTGCGAACGCTTAACGAACTTTTTGGCGTGCCGCGCGAGCGGCTTCACAGTTTGATTGGTCATCGCATCAATGATGGCTATGGCATCAGCAGCGCCCTGGTGGACAAGACACTGGCGCTCACGCCGCGTCCGTCGCTCATCATCAGTGCCGACTGCGGCTCCAGTGACGAGCCGCGCCTAGCACGTCTGAAGGAAGCCGGTATTGATGTAGTAGTGACCGACCACCACGCCCTGCCCGTGGAAGGTCCGCCGGCTTCGGCCCATGCGGTGATCAACCCGTCGCGCGCTGACTGTGATTATCCCGATGCCACCATCGCCGGTTGCATGGTGTGCTGGCTTCTGATGTCGCTGACCCGCACGCATCTGATCGAGGCCGGCCGGCTGGCCGGTGATACTCCCAAGCTCTCGCCATGGCTGGCCTACGTGGCGCTGGGAACGGTGGCCGACTGTGTCTCACTGGGGGATAGCGCCATCAATCGCGCCGTGGTGACGCTCGGGCTCAAGCTGATCAATCGCATGGAGGCGCCGTGCTGGCGCATGATGGCCGAACGACTGGGGCCTGACAGCACGCCCTTTGATGCCGAAACGCTCGCCTTTCAGATGGGGCCGCGCATCAATGCCCGCTCGCGACTGGATGATCCTTATGCGGCGCTGCATTTCATGCTGGCCGAGGACGATGCCAGCGCGCGTCGCTATCTCAACGTACTCGATGATGACAACCAGTCGCGCAAGGCCATCGAGGCCGATATGGCCGAGCAGGCACGAGCCATGGCCCATCAGCAGCTCGAGCAGGGCGCGCGCGTGCTGGTCGTTCATCTCGCCGACGGTCACCCCGGCGTTCAGGGCATTGTGGCCTCAAGACTGGTGCAGGCTTTCGGGCGGCCGGCCGTCGTGCTGACCCAGGCGCCAGACCCGGAGATGCTGACCGGTTCCGGACGTTCGGTAGAGGGCGTACATCTGCGTGATGCGCTTCAGCGCGCCTTTGAGCTGTCGCCCGAGGCACTGCCACGCTTTGGCGGTCACAGCGGGGCGGCCGGTGTCGGGGTGCCTGTCCATCAGTTGGAAGCCTTTCGCCGCGCGCTGGTCACGGCCATTGATGAGCAGCTGGATGGTCGCGAACTCTATCCGCTGATTCTCAGCGACGGCACGCTCTCGCCGCATCAGCTGGCGCTGCCGATTCTCGATGAGCTCGAGGCGCTGGCACCCTATGGCCGGGAATTTGAGGCGCCGCTGTTCGAGGGCCGCTTCGTGGTGGATCAGGCCCGCCTGGTCGGCAGTGACGGCAACCATCTGATGATGACGCTGGATGCCGGCGATCAAATGGTTCGGGCGATCTGGTTTCGCGCCGTCACGCCCGGCGAGAGCACGCCGGTGGCGGTCGGGGAGGAAATACACTGTGCCTTTCGTCTGTCGCGCAATCGCTATCGGGGTAGGGAGAGCCTGCAACTGATGATCGAGCATGCCACGCCGCATTTTGATTGAACCGAGGCCACTCGACGCCTGCGTGCGGGCTGTCGATAATATCCCGAGGTGCCACAAGCGCCGTGTTTCAGGCACTGCCTATCCGGCGGTCACACAACAACAAGGATATTATCGATGGATACTTCATTGAGTCGACATCGCCTGCACGAGGATGTCATGGCCATCATGCTGGGTTCGGCCTGCGCTGCGCTGGGCGTCGGACTGTATGAACACGCCCAGATTCTGATCGGCAGCACCGCCGGTATCGCGCTGTTGATTACCTATAGCACCGGCTGGGACTTTGGCCCGGTCTTTTTCGTGGTAAACCTGCCGTTTTACTGGCTCGCCTGGCAGCGGGTCGGCCATCAGTTTGCGCTCAAGACCTTTGCCGCCATTGCGCTGCTGTCATTGATCAGCTGGCAGATGCCGCGCTGGATTGATATCGGGGAGGTCTCGCCGCTGTTTGCAGCGCTGATGGGCGGTAGCCTGATCGGACTGGGAGCGCTGGCGCTTTTCCGCCATCGCGGCAGTCTGGGCGGTTTCAACATTCTTGCCCTGTATCTTCAGGACCGGCGCGGCTGGAGCGCCGGCAAGGTTCAGCTCATCCTTGATGGCCTGGTCATGCTCATGGCCTTTTTCGTGCTGCCGCCGGCCAATGTGATCTATTCGATCGTGGGGGCCGTCGTGCTGGGCGTGATTCTGACCCTCAACCATCGCCCCGGACGCTATACCGGCACCAGCAGCAATTAGTCTCCGGCCTGGCTCAATAGTTGGGCCAGAGTCCCGGCGTGACCAGCTCCAGCAGATGGCCGTCGGGGTCGCGAAAATAAACGCTTTCACCACCCGGCGGCCAGTGCGTGCGCCCTTCGATGGCCACGTCATGATGGGCCAGATGTGCCTCCCAGGCGCCCAATGCCTCGGCATCGATGGCCAGCGCGATATGCTGGCGTCCGCCGCCATCGTGGGGCGGAATGGTGCCCATGTCCCCGGGCAGATGTACGGTGTCCTGCGTCTCCCCCTGCAGAAAGATCAGCAGCATCGACTGCCCGGTCGGGTAGGCCGTAAAGCGCTCATCAAAGAGATGGGGCGTCAGGCCCAGCACCGTTTCGAAAAAGGCCCGCGCCCGGGCCATGTCGGCGGTATAAAGCGCGGTTTCGATCACCCCATGAAGGGCGGGGGCAGATTGTTCGGACATGGCTAAACACTCTCGTGGCATGAATCCAAAGGGCAGTGTGGGCGAGCCCGCCCACGCTGTCATGTGTCCTTGTGCCCACCCCAGAACCACCAGGCAATCAGCACCATCAGTACGACCCCCAGGGCATTGATCAAAAGACTCATGAGGTCACCTCCGCGGTTGAGCTGTCGCTGTCCGGACGTGTGATCCGCTCCGGCGTGAAGTGGCGTAATCGGTTGGCATTGGTGACGACCGTTACCGAGGAGGCCGCCATGGCCAGGGCCGACACCATGGGGGAAAGCAGGGTGCCTGTCAGCGGATAGAGCAGCCCGGCAGCAATCGGGATGCCCAGCGTGTTGTAGGCAAAGGCGCCCCACAGATTCTGCTTGATGTTCTTGATGGTGGCGCGGCTCAAGTCGATGGCATCGCTGATGCCGTGCAGGGAGTCGCGCATCAGGGCAGCGCCTGCCGATTCGATCGCCACATCGCTGCCGGCACCCATGGCAAAGCCGACATCGGCGGCTGCCAGTGCGGGCGCGTCGTTGATACCGTCGCCGGCCATGCCAACCACGTAACCCTCGCGGCGCAGCCGCTCGATATGGGCCTGCTTGTCTTCAGGCAGAAGGCCGGCGTGCACCTCATCGATGCCCGCTTCATGGGCGATCGCCCGGGCGGTAGGTTCGGCGTCACCGGTCAGCATCACTACGCGCAGTTGGCGGGCATGCAGCCGCTCGATCGCCGCTCGAGCATCGCCTCGAAGCGGGTCCTGTACGGCCAGCAGCGCGACCAGTCGGCCATCGATGGCGAAGTGCAGCACGCTTCGGGCCTGATTTTCCCAGGCGCTGATGGTCTCCTGGCGCTCATTCAGGGGCACACCCTGCGTTTTCATCAGCTCGGCATTGCCAAGCGCCAGCTGCTCGCCGTTGGGGCCGGTGGCCGTGACGCCGCGCCCCGAGATCGCCTCGAAATCCTTGACCTCGACGGTCTCCGCCTGCTGCTCGTCGCACCAGGCCAGCACGGCACTGGCCAGCGGATGCTCCGAGCCGCGTTCAAGGCCGGCCAGCAGGGCCAGCGCCCGGTCATGATCTTCATTCTGCCAGATGCTGTCGGTCACGCGCGGTTTGCCCTCGGTCAGCGTCCCGGTCTTGTCGACCACCAGTGCGGTCAGCTCGCCGATACGCTGCAGCGATTCACCATGACGAATCAAAATGCCGGCGCTGGCGGCCCGGCCTATACCGATCATGGTTGAGATTGGGGTGGCCAGTCCCAGTGCGCAGGGACAGGCGATGATCAGCACCGACGTTGCCGTCACCAGCATATGGGTGAGCCGCGGCTCGGGGCCAAGATTGAACCAGATTAGCGCCGTGATCACTGCAATGATCATGACCGCCGGTACAAAAATGCTGGCGACCCGATCGGCCAGCCGGCTGATGGGCGGGCGTGATCCCTGGGCCTGACGCACCTGCTCAATGATGCGTGACAGACTGGTGTCGCCGCCGATCCGGGTCGCACGCAGGGTCAGGGTGCCTCTGGTGTTGAGCGTGCCTGCAGAGACCTGGTCGCCGACTGTTCGTGCGACGGCCTGAGGTTCACCGGTCAGCATCGATTCATCGATATGGCTGCTGCCTTCGACCACTTCGCCATCCACCGGTACCCGCTCACCGGGACGCAGGCGGACAAGATCGCCCTGGGCCACATCATCAATGGCCACATCGACATCCTGATCACCGCGAATCACTCTTGCGGTGCTGGCGCGCAGTGATACCAGCTGTGACAGTGCCTTCGAGGTGCGTCCTCGTGAGCGGGTCTCAATCGCCTGTCCCAGGCTGATCAGGCCGATGATCATCAGCGGCGCCTCAAAATAGAGCGACCGTGCCGCTTCGGGCACGGTATCCGGCAACAGCGCGACGAACATCGAGTAGAGCCAGGCGGTGGTGGCCCCGATGGCGACCAATAGATCCATGTTGGCCATGCGATGGCGCACAGCCTTGAAGGCGGCATCATAAAAGCCGCGGCCAGCGGTCAGCATGATGCCCAGAACGCCCAGGCCGATCACAAACCAGAACCAGCGCTCGCCACCTTCCAGCTGAGGATGGTGAAAGAACATCGACAGCATCAGCGCGGCCCCGGGCACCAGTGCCAGCCAGGTGTCCCGAATCTTGTGACGGTAGCTCTGCTGCTCCAGCTCGCCGCGCCGCGCCTCTCCCTGTTCAATGCTTTCGATGACCTCGGCGCCGTAGCCAGCCCGTTCGACTGCCTTGATCAGATCGCTGGTGGGGGCGCTGCCGCTGACCCGGGCGCTGCGGGTAGCAAAGTTGACCTGCGCCTCATTCACACCGTCGACGTGATCCAGCGCATTCTGAATGGTGCGCACACAGCCGGCACAGGTAATGCCGGACAGCTGCAGTTCGATGGCCTCGTTTGAACCTGCCGGTCTGTCGGCCTCGGCTGGCGCAGCATTGTCGGACTCGGACTCGGACTCGGACTCGGACTCGGACTCGGACTCGGACTCGGACTCGGACACTGACGCCGGCTTCTCTCCGACGGGTATCGCTCGATAGCCTGCGGCTTCCACGGCATTGATCACGTCATCACGCGATCGGTGAGTGGTGATCGACAGATGATCGGTATCAATGTCGATCTGCGCCTGTGGATCAAGTGCTTCAAGCGCTGTGCGGGTGCGTTTGACGCAGCCACCGCAGTGCAGACCCTCAAGCACCAGCTGATGATGGGGCGTGTCCTGCGTCGGTGTGGCCTGAAAGCCGGCGCTTTCCACCGTCCTGATGACCTCATCAAGCGAGTGATCGGTATGCATGACAAGGTGCTCCACATCGATATCGATATGGGCCTTCGGATCGAGCGCCTCCAGCGCGGCGCGGGTGCGTTTGACGCAGCTACCACAGTGCAGGCCGCTCAGGGCGAGTCGGTGATCATGAGGCATGAGAACTCCCTGAATCGCGTGCGTTTACCTCGGTGCGCGCATCGTTCCAGTGTTCGATCAGCTGACACAGCGTGTTGCCATCGGGCGCGCCATCCGGCATGGAGGACCATGCGTTGAGCGCCTTTTCCATGCGATCAGCCAGCTGCTCCAGCTCCTGAATCTGCGCTCTGACTTCCGGCAGGCGCGTGCGCAGAAGATCACGCACCATGGGGCAGGGGGAGTCACCGTGATCGGTGTGGGCAAAGATCTCCCCAACCTCCTTGAGGCTAAAGCCCAGAGTCCGGGCGCGGTTGATAAAGCGCAGCCGTCTGAGCGCCTCGTCGTCAAAAAGCTGATAGCCGTTGCCGGGATTGCGGTCGGCGTGAATCAGTCCCTGATGGACATAGTGGCGGATGGTTTCGTGGGTCACGTTGCCCCGTTCGGCCAGTTCTCCGATTTTCATGTCATTGCCTGCCGGTTACCTGTCATGGTGTCAGCATAAAACCCTGGGGTAGCCACAGGGTCAAATAATGGACCCGGCAGACGGTCATCGCTTCAATACGAGGCTCGTCAGGCGCCATCACATTTTTTTTAAAAAAAGTGCATCCAGAACGACATCTCGTGTGTATCCCCTGTACAGCCGCAGCGATTGGAGCGGTTGATAACCACCATCAGGGAGATTGACATGAATGTTCAACGTCTAACGCGTACTGCTCTGGCGACCGCCTTGATCGCTTCCTTTAGTCATGCGGCTCTGGCGGATACCCCAGAGAGTGTCCAGGTGCCGGAGGGCAACAAGATTGCACTTGAGACCGTCGGCGTCGGTGCCATCAAGTATCTGTGTGATACCAGCGATGACGGTGCCATGGCATGGGTCTTCAAGGGCCCCAGCGCCGCGCTCAATGACGGCGACGGCCATCAGGTCGGCAGCTATTATGGCCCGCCCGCCACCTGGGAAGCGCTGGACGGCTCGAAAGTGACCGGCACCCAGCAGGCCACCGCCGGTAATGGCGACGGGAACATTGCGCTGCAGCTGGTCAAGGCCAATCCGGCCGAAGGCAAGGGCGCCATGACCGGGGTCAGCTATATTCAGCGTTTGAATACCGAGGGGGGTGTTCCGCCGGATGCCGCATGCGATACCGACCACAAGGGCGCTACGGCCATCGTGACCTATCAGGCCGACTACATCTTCTGGACCGCCGAGTAAGTTCAGTCCCTGCCCTGCCTCGAGCAGGGGCTTTTCCATCGCGATAACATCGAGGGCTCGTGTCATGAGCCTTCGATGGTTATGCTGCTTCGGCGCATCGGTGAACGAGCCAGGCGCTACGAGGGAGCACAGGTGTCCGATATAACCCGCGAATTTGATTACAACGAGGCACTGGCGTGCTGCGCCCGGGGGGATCATGACGCCCTTCATACGCTCTATCGTCTGGAGGGGGCGAGAATGCTGGGTGTGGTGCAGCGCATCGTCAGGGACCGCGGCATGGCAGAAGACATCGTCCATGATGCCTTTCTCGCCATCTGGCAGCGCGCTGATACCTTTGATTCCGGAAAGGGTAGCGCCCGCACCTGGATATTCAGTATTGCCCGCCATCTGGCGCTGAACGCCATTCGTCAGCGCGAAAGGCTGGTGGTGGGGGAAATCGATGCAGATACCCTTGAGCAGGTGGATGACACCCGCCCTGAAAGCCCGTCCGCTGAAGCCTTCGACTGGCAAACCGGTCAGCGAATGGACGAATGCCTTAGAGCGCTTGAGGTCGAGCGACGCAACTGCGTGCTACAGGCATACGTGGAAGGGTTAAGCCATGCGGAAATCGCGGCGCATACGGGCGCACCGCTGGGCACGATCAAGGCCTGGATCAAACGAAGCCTGGTGCGTTTACGGGAGTGTCTGGCATGACCACGTCTCACGAGAGTGACCTGCCGTCTGATGAGGACAAGCACGTTCTGGCAGGCGAATACGTACTGGGGACGCTTTCCCATGCCGAGCGTCAGGCGTTTGAAGCACGTCTGACCAACGACCCCGAGCTGCGCCAAATGGTCATCGAGTGGGAGGAGCGCTTTTTCCCTTACACCGCACTCGCTGAACCTGAAACCCCGAGCGATTTTCTCTGGCCTCGCATTCAGCGAAGTCTGGAAGCGCGCCGATCGTCGGCGCCTGCGACCGGTCTTTTTCAGCGTCTGGCCCTTTGGCGTACTGCCGCGGGGCTGGGCGTGGCGGCAACGCTGGTCATGGCAGCACTGTTATGGCGACAGCCTGCTGCGCCGACGACGCCGGAGTACATGGTGGTCCTGCTCGCCCCGCAGGGCCAGTCCGCCGGCTGGGTGGTTCAGGCCGCCAACCGCCAGCAGATCGAGCTGATTCCGCTGGGCACCTTCGAGGTGCCCGAAGGCAAGGCGCTCCAGTTCTGGACCAAGGCCGATGACTGGCAGGCACCGGTGTCGCTTGGTCTGGTTCAGCCGGGCAGGCCCGTACGCCTGAATCTGGACACGCTGCCACCGCTTGAGGACAACCAGCTGTTCGAGCTGACGCTTGAAGACGCTACCGGCTCGCCCACGGGCCTGCCGACCGGACCCATCGAATACATTGGCCGCGCGGTGGAAATCTAGCCGCCGGTCGATCCTGCCGTCGATCATCTGTGACGCCAGCCCCGGCCTGTTTTTCAAGACAATCGCGCTGAAGTTGCCTGGATAAAAAACCCTCGCCGGCCAGGGCGAGGGTTTTGGGTCATACTGCGGCGGGTCTAGAAATCGTAGCGCACCAGAAAGGCAGTATTGTCGTTGCCGATACTGCCGCCATCGGCATCCTTTGAGTCATCTTCAGAGCGCTCCAGTGCCAGCACCAGGTTGTCGTTGGCCAGAAGCCAGGCGACACCCGCAATGTAATTGGCGTTGCGGGCATCGGAGTCGCGGTCTTCGAGCCGATTAAGGCCGCCATAGATCTGCACGCTGCCCGGCGTATAGCCGCGAAGGTTATACAGGGCGACCAGCTCATAGCCGCGGGCATGTTCCACGGCACCGGTATCCGGCAAACCATCGAAGACATTATTGCGCTCAAGGTTGTGGTAGTCACCGGCCGTGGCCGCGAAATACCAGTCACCCGGTGTCCAGCGTGCCCCCAGAAGCGTGGCATTGACGTCAGGATGACGATTGTTGTCATCATCGTGATCAGTAATGCTGGTGTGCGTGTAGGCAAGCCCCAGCGACACGGTTTCACTGGGCAGCCAGTTGAGAGCAGCCTGACCGGTATAATTGCGCTCCACGCCGCTGTCGCGCTGCTCAAAGCCGGTCACCACCTGCTGGCCGCCGATATTGCCATAGATCGGAGCATTGTCGCTGTGGCTGTGATCGCGCTCGGTCTGATAGAGCATCCCGAACGACCAGTCCCCCCAGCTGTTCTGATAGGAAATGGCTCGGTCGGGACGGCCATTGCCTTCAAAGCCGCCATCGCCGTTACGACCTGAAAACGAGCCCTGGGCTGCGGCGCCGTTGATCCAGAACCAGTCCGTCCAGACCCCGACCATGTCATACCAGAGTGAATACTGTTTGCCGATCAGGATGGTGCCGTAACGGCTATGGCTGAGTCCGGCGTATTGGAGCCGCTTGTAATGCTCGTCGCTGCCGGTTTCGAACCAGGGATTGAAGCCCCATTCGGTACGTAGAATTGATGACCAGCCGTCTTCAAAGTTGTGTTCGTGAATCAGGCGAACACGAGACCCGAAGTTGGTCGGGTCATGGTCATCGTGGACGTTGTCGACCCAGGTACTGGCTGCCGCCAGTCGGCCGCTGAATTGCAGCCGGTCATCGGGGGATTCATACAAAATGACGGCCGAGGCCTGCTGTGCAACGAACAGGGACGACAGGCAAAGGGAGAGCGTAATGCCCTTTTGGTTGAAGGTCATGAGAGAAGGCTCCGCGCTTATTGATTGTTATCGAGCTGCTGTATACCGTTGATGAATTCGGCCTCGGAGATCTGTCGATCCCGGTCCTCATCCAGCGTGGTAAAAAGCCCCTGCAGCCCGGCGGCGCTGGCTTCCGTTGGGTCGATGACGCCATTGTTATCGCTGTCTGCCTCATGAAAGCGACTGACAAGCTCGGGAGGCGCCCCGTTTTCCAGAGTGGCGTTGTCAAAGCCGCCCGGTCCAAATAGCGGGCCCGTGCAGCCAGCCAGTGTGAATGGCAGCAATGCAGCGCCGAGCAGACCATTTCGTAGGACGTTATTGTATTTGTGCATGATGGATCCCTTGTTATTGCACGTCGGTCGTGTGAGGGCGCAAGGCCCATCATTGAGGCAAAAGCCTCCCGTGACGCCCCAAAAGGAGCGTCATGGACAGACAGGCCACAATGGCCTGCCATGTTCTTTTAAAGGTGTTGTTCCCCTGAGGTATCAGGCGGCCGTTTCGAGAAAGGCGGCCTTTAAAAGGGCCTTCGTATACGCTTCGCGCGGTGCCCGGAAAATACGTTCTGCGCTGCCCTGTTCAACGACCTGACCTTCCTTCATGACCAGCACGGTGTCGGACAGCGCGCGGACCACGGCCAGGTCGTGGCTGATGAACACATAGGTCAGGTCGTATTTCTGCTGGAGGTGGCGCAGAAGTTCGATGACCGTCATTTGCACCGAGCGATCGAGCGCCGAGGTCGGCTCATCGAGCAACAGGAAATCAGGTTTGAGCACCAGTGCCCGGGCAATGGCGAT
Source organism: Kushneria marisflavi (assembly GCF_002157205.1). NCBI lineage: Bacteria > Pseudomonadati > Pseudomonadota > Gammaproteobacteria > Oceanospirillales > Halomonadaceae > Kushneria > Kushneria marisflavi. The sequence continues at coordinate 2,667,496 of NZ_CP021358.1, forward strand.
GCGCTGACGCTGGCCGCCGGAGAATTCATGCGGATAGCGCTTGCGCATCGCCGGGTCGAGCGCCACTTCCTCAAGAGATTCGATGACCCGCGCTTCGCGCTCGCGCCGGTCGAGCTCGGGAAAGTGCACCTTGAGTCCTTCGCTGATGATTTCGCCCACGGTCAGACGCGGTGACAGCGAGCCAAAGGGGTCCTGAAAGACCACCTGCATGCGCGAGCGCAGCGGCCGCATGTCAGACTTGTCAAAGTTTGTGATGTCGGTGTCTTCAAAGCGCAGCTGCCCCTGACTTTTCAACAGTCTCAGCAGCGCCCGCCCAAGCGTTGACTTGCCCGAGCCTGACTCACCGACAATCCCCACGGTCTGGCCGCGTCGGACGGTCAGGTCGATGCCGCGTACCGCCTCGAAATAGTCGCTCTTGCCGAACAGGCGCTTTTTGGTGGTAAAGCGCACCCGAACATCCTGACCGCTGAGCAGCACCGGGGCATCTTCTGCCACGGCTGCCTTGCTGCCACGTGGCTCGGCATCGAGCAGCATGCGGGTGTAGTCGTGCTGCGGCGCATTGAAGACCTTCGCGGTCTCACCGGATTCGACCAGCTCGCCGTAGCGCATTACACAGACCCGTTCGGCAAAGCGCCGTACCAGACTCAGGTCGTGGGTGATGAACAGGATCGCCATGCCGTAGCGCTTTTGCAGGTCCCGGAGCAGGTCAAGAATCTGGGCCTGGACGGTGACATCGAGTGCCGTGGTGGGTTCATCCGCAATCAGCAGGCGCGGCTCGCAGGCCAGTGCCATGGCGATCATCACGCGCTGGCGTTGACCGCCGGAGAGTTCATGGGGATAGCTTGAAATGCGCCGTTCGGGCTCGGGAATACCGACCTGGTGCAGCAGTTCCAGCACTCGCATGCGCGCTTCACTGCCGGACATGCCGCGATGGCGATGCAGGACTTCGGCAATCTGGCGCCCGATGCGATGCAGCGGATTGAGCGAGGTCATCGGTTCCTGAAAGATCATCGAGAACTCGTTGCCGCGCAGCCGACGCATCCGTGAGGCGCTGACCTGGGTCAGGTCCTCACCGTCCAGACGAATGGCACCGGAGATTTTGGCCATCTCCGGTAACAGGCGCATCAATGCCGTCGAGGTGACCGACTTGCCGGAGCCGGATTCACCCACCAGCGCCACGGTTTCGCCCTGGTCGATATGGAAGCTGACGCCCTTGACGGCAGAAACGGTGCCGGTGGGCAGTTCAAAGTCCACCTTTAGATTGTCGATCTCGAGTAGATGTGCCGACATGGAGGACTCCTTAGCGGGTACGCGGGTCGAGGGCATCACGCAGCCCGTCGCCCAGGAAGTTGAGACAGAACAGCGTCACGGCCAGAAACGCCGCCGGCACGATCAGCATCCAGGGCGCGCCCTGCATATTGGAGGTCCCTTCGCTGATCAGAACACCCCAGCTGGTCAGCGGCTCCTGCACGCCCAGACCCAGAAAGGAGAGAAAGCTTTCCAGCAAAATGACCTTGGGCACCGTCAGCGTGACATAGATGATGACCGGCCCGATTGAGTTGGGGATCAGATGGCGGGTGACGATCTTTGAATCCCGAACGCCCAGGGCATGGGCGGCTTCGATGAACTCGCGGCGCTTGAGCGACAGCGTCTGACCACGCACGATGCGCGCCATGTCGAGCCACTCCACCGCCCCGATCGCGGCGTAGATCAAAAAGATGTTACGGCCGAACACCACCATCAACAGAATGACCAGAAACATGAAGGGCAGTGAGTACATGATGTCGACAAAGCGCATCATGAGGTTGTCCGTGCGACCGCCGACATAGCCGGAAATCGCGCCATACAGCACGCCGATCACTAGGCTCACCAGTGTGGCCACCAGCGCCACGGACAGGGACACACGCCCGCCGTAGAGCGTGCGGGTCAGAAGGTCTCGACCGTTGGCATCGGTGCCCAGCCAGTGCTGGCCTTCCATCGTCGGCGCCACGCCGAAAGCATTCCAGTCCACCTCGGCCAGATCCCAGGGCAGAAACCAGGGACCAGCAATACAGATGATGGTCATCAGTGCCAGCAGGATAAGACTCGCCATGGCGGCCCGATTGTGGCGCAGGCGGCGCCAGGCCTCTCGGGCCAGGCTCTCGCCGGGCTGCGCGACCGGTGCCTGAGGCGGGTTGGGACTGCCGCCGCCCTGAAGATGATCAGCGTTATCTGAAGTCGTGCCGGATGCGGCCCGGGTGTCATGAGCACCGCTGGATGAAGTCATGATGTGCTCCGGTCAGTCGTCATAGCGAATTTGGGGGTCGAACAGCGAATAGAGCAGATCGACAATCAGGTTCATCAGCACGATCAGCACGCCGTAGAACACTACCGTGCCCATCACGAGGGTGTAGTCGCGATTGAGTGCGCCCTGAACGAAATAGCGTCCGATGCCTGGCAGACCAAAGATCTGCTCGATGACCACCGAGCCTGTGATGATGCCGGCAATGGCTGGCCCCAGGTAGGAGAGCACCGGCAGCATCGCCGGGCGCAGGGCGTGACGCCAGATGACCTGGCGCTCGTTGAGTCCCTTGGCGCGGGCGGTGCGGATGAAATGACTGCCGAGAATCTCGATCATCGAGGCGCGCATCATGCGGGCGATATAGGCAATCTGCTGGATGGCCAGCGCCACCACCGGCAAGACCAGGTTGGGCAGGGCACCGCCGTTCCAGCCGCCCACCGGCAGCCAGCCCAGAATGACGCCGAAAAAGAGCGCCATCAGCGGGGCGATCACGAAGTTGGGGACGGCAATGCCGCCCAGCGCTGTCCCCATCAGCAGATAATCCACGGTCGAGTTGCGCCTGAGCGCGGCCATCACTCCCATGGGAATACCCAGCAGCAGGGCAAGCGCAATCGCCAGCCCCCCGAGTTCCAGACTGACCGGAAAGCCCTGGGCGATCAGGTCGGTGACCGAGAAGTCCTTGTATTTGAACGACGGCCCGAAATCGCCCTGAACCAGGTTGCCCATGTAGCGCAGATACTGCATGGGCAGCGGTTCATCCAGATGGTAAGCCGCCATCAGGTTGGCCTCGATCTCCGGCGGGAGCTGGCGCTCTCCATCAAAGGGCCCTCCCGGGGCGACCCGCATCAGGAAAAAGGAGGCCGTGATCACGATCAATAGTGTGGGAATGGCCATGGCCAGACGCTTGGCGATATAGCTCAGCATGCCGGTCTACCTCGGCGCAGGATGGATATCGAAAACAAGGGATTACTCCTTGATACTGATGTAGCGCAGGGGATGCACGTCCATTGGGGAGGGCTCCCAGCCATGGACGCGCTCTGATACCAGCGCGGTGTTGATGTAATCGTAAAGCGGCAGCAGGGCATAATCGTCGAGCAGGCGCTGCTGGGCCCGGGTCAGAAGCTCGGCACGCGCATTTGGCGCGATGGTCTCGCTACTTTGCTCGACCAGCTGATCAAAGCGTTCATCGTGATAGCCGCTGCTGATGGCGGCGCTTCCACCGGTGGTATAGCTGCCCAGAAAGTCATACGGGTCGTCGATGGTGGCGGCCATGCCATAGCGTGCCAGCTGGAAATCGCCTTCGCGGATGGCGGCGTAGTGGCTGGTGGCCTCGGTGTTGACCAGCGACACTTCAACGCCCAGCGGCCTCCACATGGCGGCCAGCGCTACCGCAATCTTCTTGTGATCTTCCAGCGTGTTGTAGCGCAGCGTCAGCGTCAGGGGAGTGTCTGGGCCAAAGCCGGCCGCTTTCATCAGCTCGCGGGCGCGCGCCATGCGCTCATCCATCGTCATCTGCACCATGGGCATTTCGCCTTTGGTGCCGCCGTGGGTTACCCGCGGGACCAGCCAGTAGGATGGCGTCTGACCCATGCCCAGCAGCTGATCGGTGATCACCTCACGTCGCGTGGCCAGGTTCAGCGCTTCACGTACGCGAATGTCGCTGAGCGGGCTGTCGGGGCGCAGGTTGAACATGTAGAAATATTGCGCCACCAGCGGGCTGACCCGCAGGGCGTTGCCCAGTTCCTGACGCAGCTGCTCAAGGCGCCCGCCCGGAACGCTGGTATAGCTGATGTCCAGTGCGCCGGTACGAAAGCGATTGAGTGCCGCGGTGGCTTCTTCCAGCGGATAGAGGATGACCTCATCAAGGGATACTTCGCCGGCGTCGTAATAGCGCTCGTTTTTATCCAGCGTAATGTGATCCTGTGGTGACCATTCGCTTAGCGTGAAGGGGCCGCTGACCACTGTCTGCCCGGGCACGATCCAGCGCTCGCTGCCCGCCTTCAGCACATGCTCGGGCAATGGGGCGGCTTCCGGCATGGCCATCGCCTGCAAAAACCAGGCGGTGGGGCGCTCGAGCCGGATCTCCAGATGCCGGTCATCGATGGCACGCACGCCCAGCGTCTCCGTGGCGGCCTTGCCGGCGTTGACGGCCCGGGCATTCTGGATCGGGTAGTAGAGGTTGGCGTTGTGGGCCGCGATATCGGGTCTTAACAAACGGCGCAGGCTGAACACGGCATCACTGGCGGTCACGGGCTGGCCGTCGGACCACTGCGCATCGTCGCGCAGTTCAAATGTCAGGGTCAGACCGTCATCGCTGAGCTGCCACCCACTGGCCAGCCCCGGTATCAGATCGCCCCTGGCGTCGTGGCTGATCAGCGTCTCGAAGAGTTCGCGCACGATACGCGTCTCCCAGGTGCCGCTGGTCTTTTGTGGATCGAGCGTGCCGGGTTCAGCGCTGTTGTCGATGCGCAGCGTGGCGGCCATGCCCAGCGGTGCGACGGCCAGAAGACAGGCTGCCAGCACGGCGCGCTTGAAAAAGGGGGTACGCCCGCGCACGGTGCGCAGGTCAGGCATTGTATCGGTCATTGTTATTGTCCGAGGTGGTGCTCATGTCGCGCGGGCCGGGCCCCGCGCCGCATGATGGTTTACGGGTCGAGACTGATCCAGCGGGACAGATGACGGTTGATGGCGTTGTCTTCCCAGCCTGTCATGTCCGGATTGACCAGATTGCGGGCAGCATCGGCATAGATGGGTGCCATGGCGTAATCGCCCAGCGCCTGGCGCTCGGCCTGTTCCAGTAGCTGCTGACGCTTGTCCTGATCAGGCTGTGCGGCAGCCTGTGCCAGTAGCTGGTCAAACTCGTTGCTGTGATAGCCGCCATAGTTCTTGACGTTGCCGGAGGCGAGAATGCCCAGAAAATTGCTGGCATCATCAAAGTCGGCCACCCAGCTGGCACGGGCAATATCGAAGTCGCCGCGGGCAATTTCGGCGTAGTGCACGTTGGCCTCGGCGTTCACCATCTCGATGTTGATGCCCAGCGGCTTCCACATGGCAGCGGCCGCCACGGCGATACGCCGATGGTCATCGCGGGAGTTAAAGCGCAGGCGCAGATTGAGCGGATGCTCCGGGCCGTAGCCTGCCTCCTTTAACAGCGCCTGAGCCTTCTCGAGTCGCGCCTCCATGGGTGCATCAATGCCCGGCATGGTCTGCACGTCATAGTGTGCGGTGCCGGCGGGCACCAGCGAGCTGGTGGGATTGGCCGCGCCCTGCAGCACTTTCTGCGTGATGATGTCGCGTCGCAGTGCCAGATTGAGCGCCTCACGAACGCGAACGTCGCTGGTAGGGTGGTCGTCGCGATTATTGAGCGCGTAGTAGTAGGTCGAAAGCTGGTTGTGCAGATGAACGGCGTCGCCCAGATTCTCCTTGAGCCACTGATAGCGGCTGGCGTCAAAGTCACGCATCACGTCCAGATCATGGCTGCGAAAACGTGACAGGCCGGTATTGAGGTTTTCGACCAGATGGTAGTTGACGCCGTCCAGCGTGACGCTGTCGGCATCGTGGAATCGAGGGTTTTTGACCGTCTCGATGTGGTCATGCGAGACCCAACGGCTAGGCATGAAGGCGCCGTTGGTCACGATATGCGAAAGCTGCGTCCAGTCGTTGCCGTACTCCTTCACCACATGAGCCGGCACCGGTGCCGCGATAATGTGCGCCATCAGGGTCGGCAGATAGGGGGTGGGCTGCTCGAGATGCACTTCCAGCTGATGTTCATTGACGGCCCGGGCGCCCAATGAGGCCACCTCGGACTCATTGCGATTGATGGCCGCAGCGTTTTTGATCGGATAGAGCAGGTTGGCGTAGACGGAGGCAATCTCTGGATCGAGCGCGCGCTGGAAGGCGAGTACGAAATCCCCGGCTGTGACCGGCGCGCCGTCGGACCAGCGAGCGTCATCACGCAGTTTGAAGGTCCAGGTCAGACCGTCATCGGAGACCGACCAGTCGGTGGCCACGCCCGGCTGGTAATCGCCATCTGGCGCCAGCGTCACCAGCCCCTCGAACAGATCGCCCAGCACGTCGTTGTCATAGACCGCGCCGGTCACGCGAGCCGCGTCCAGCGAAGCCGGCTCGCCATAGATACCGATATCCAGGGTGGCGGCCTGGGCTGAAAGGGGAGAGGCAAGCAGAGGGCAGGTCAGCAACACGGCCGCGCCAAGGCTTTTAAAAAGACACCTGGTCATGATGGAAAATTCCCGAGTACGTCAAACACGGGCGGCATCACCAGGATGCCGCCACCAGGCGGTTACTTCTTGAAGCTGACCCAGCGAGAGAGGTGGTCATCCTGCACGTTGTCCTTCCAGCCCTGAAGCTCTGGATTGACCAGATTACGGGTGACATAGGTCAAAAGCGGGACCAATGCGTAGTCACCGAGCGCAATCTGCTCGGCCTGCTGCATCAGACTGGCACGCTTGTCTTCATCCAGCGTGATGTTGGCCTGATCGAGCAGTTTGTCGTACTCGGGGTTTGAGTAGGCGCCATAGTTGTTGCCTACCCCGGTGTGCAACAGGGTCAGGAAGTTTTCAGCATCATCATAGTCGGCGACCCAGCCGGCGCGCGCCACATCAAAATCCCCATTGGCAATGGACTGATAGTGCACCGTGGCCTCGGAGTTGATCATCTGCACGTTGACGCCCAGCGGCTTCCACATGGCGGCAAGTGCTACCGCGATTTTTTTATGTTCGTCGCTTGAGTTGTAACGCAGACGCAGATTGAGTGGCTTGTCCGGCCCGTAACCGGCCTCCTGCATCAGTTTTTTGGCTTCGGCCAGGCGGGCGTTCATGTCATCACCGTCGAGCGTCATGTGCTGCGTCTCGTAGTGATTGGTGCCCGGTGGCACCAGCGCATAGGCCGGCAGGAAGGTGTTGTCCATGATCTGTTTGGACATGACCTCACGACGTACCGCCAGATTGAGCGCTTCGCGTACACGAATATCGGCAGTCGGATGGCCGTCACGATGGTTCAGCACGTAGTAATAGGAGCCCAGAAACGGACTCATGTGCGTGGCATCCGGCAGGTTTTCCTTGAGCCACTGGTAACGATCCGAGGTGTATTCACGCATGACATCGAGTTCACCGGCGCGAAAGCGCGAAATGCCGGCATTGCGATCTTCGGTCGGATAATAATTGACGGTGTCGATGGCGACGTTGTCGGCATCGTGAAACTCGGGGTTTTTCTCGGCCGTGATGTGATCGTGTGAGACCCAGCTGGTCGGCTTGTAGGCGCCGTTGGTCTGGATGTGATCCATCTGTGTCCACTGCTTGCCGTACTGGTCATACACGTGCCTGGGTACCGGGAAGGCCGTGTAGTGGGTCAGGATGCCGAGGAAATAGGGCGCCGGCTCCGTGAGCGTGACGCGAAAGGTCTTGCCGTTGTCGAGTGACTCCACGCCAAGCTGGTCGGCCGACATCTTGCCGGTGTTAACCGCTTCAGCGTTTTTGACCGGGTAGAGCATGTAGGCGTATTTGGAGGCGCTGGCGGGATCAAGCATGTGCTGCCAGCCAAACACGAAGTCCTCGGCCGTGACCGGCTTTCCGTCCGACCATTTCGCGTCATCGCGCAGATGAAAGGTGTAGGTTCTACCGTCCTTGCTGATGTCCCAGGATTTGGCCACCCCCGGAATTCGGTGACCTTCCGGGTCCTGTGTGAGCAAGCCTTCGTAGAGATCATCCAGCACATCGCTTTCCCATGTGCCGCCGCTGACCTGGGAGGTGTCCAGCGAGGCGGGTTCTCCGATGATGCCGATGTTTAGGGTCTGTGCGTAAAGCGGGGAGGCGAAAAAAGCGGATGACAGCGCAATAGCGCCCAGTAGCGGACGGATCGAGGGCATGGAGGTTCCTGAAGTTATTGGCATTGTTGTTATCGCTATCGCGGACCGGGATAGCGGCGCGAGCTGAAATATCGCTTATGACGATTTTCGATTTTGTGAACTTACTCCGCGTTAGCGGATGTGTCCAGAGTTGACCAATTGTTCAGGCGTGGAATTTTATTCGGAGGGCAATACGAAGAAAAGCCGAGGGTAGGACAGTCGTCATGATCCTCGAAGTCGAGTGCTGGCTGACTTCGAGGATCATGGAGCCTGCTGAAAAATGCTGGTTTACTGTGATGGCTGAACCGAAATCCAGCGCGAGGCGTGCATGTCGAGCGCGTTGTTGTCCCAGCCGGAAAGCGAAGGCTTGACCAGGTTGCGCGCGGCGTAGGTATAGATCGGCGCCAGCGGATAATCGGCCAGTGCCATGGCCTCGGCGCGCTGCATCATGTCACGGCGCCTGTCGCTGTCGAGTTCGCGGTCGGACTGGTTGATGAGCTTGCTGTACTCGGGGTTTTGATAGTCGCCGTAGTTGTTGGTGGCCGCCGACAGCAGCTGCAGGAAATTCTGCGCGTCGTCATAGCTTGAAATCCACGCCGCGCGGGCGACCTGAAAATCACCCTGCATCAGGTCGGAATAGTGCACGTTGGCTTCGCTGTTGCGCATTTCGACGTTGACGCCCAGCGGCTTCCACATGGCAGCGACCGCTACGGCAATGCGCTGGTGCTCCTCGCCCGAGTTGTAGCGCAGCGTCAGATCAAGCGGCTTGTCAGGACCATAGCCGGCGTCCTTCATGAGTTCACGGGCACGGCTCAGTCGTGTGTCCATGTCGTCATTCAAGCCGGGCTGGGAGGCCGGGGTGTAATGGCTGACGCCGGTCGGCACCAGGGACGTGGAGGGCGTCACTGCGCCATCGAGAAGTTTTTCGCTGATGACATCGCGACGAATCGCCAACGAGAGTGCCTCGCGCACGCGCTTGTCGGCCACCGGGGAGCCGTCACGCAGGTTAAACACGTAGTAGTAGCTGCCCAGCGACGGCGTGATTTTCACGGCGTCGGGAATCTGCTGCTCAAGCCACTGATAGCGCGCCGCGGGGAAGTCTCGCAGGATATCGAGCTCGCCGGCCTGAAAGCGCGAAATCCCGGCATTCTTGTCCTCGATGGGGTAGTAGTTCACACCGTCGAGCGTGACCTTGTCGGCGTCGTGGAACGCGTCATTCTTGACCGTGTCGAGCTCGGTATTGGAGATCCAGCGCACCGGTTTAAAGGCGCCGTTGACGACAATGTTCTCCGGCCGGCTCCATTTTTCTCCCTTGTCTGCCACAACATGCTCGGGGATCGGATAGCCAAACGGCAGCACCAGCGTCTTGAGAAAGTAGGCGGCCGGTTCGGTCAGATGAATGACCAGGGTATGGCCGTCATCGCGGCTTTCCACGCCCAGCGTTTCGGGTTTGGCATCGCCGGCGTTGATCTTTTGCGCGTTCACCACCGGGTAAAGGCGATGGGCGTAGTTGGACGCGGTTGTCGGGTTGACCTGGTAGCGCAGGGCATAGACGAAGTCGTCGGCCGTGACTGGCTCGCCGTCCGACCAGCGGGCGTCCTCACGAAGATGGAAGGTATAGGTTTTACCGTCATCACTGGTCTCCCAGGATTTCGCCACACCCGGGATGATCTGCCCCTGAGCATCAATGGCCACCAGACCCTCGAAGATGTCGCGCAACACATCTTCTTCCCATACGCCACCGGTGACGCGGGCCGGGTCCAGCGAGGCCGGGTCCCCGCTGATGCCGACATTGAGCGTGGCAGCGGTGGCCAGCGGTGCGCCCAGCGACAGGCCGGCGGCGCCCAGCAGTGCAAGCGTTACTTTTTTCATGACGGTTCCCTGAAGGTTTTATTGTCAACGCGCAAAAGGTGCGTGTCTGAAAGATCACAGTCCGGAGCAGAAGTGTCAAAGCAGGGCATATAACCTTTTTTGACATTTTTATTCCTGTGGCCGGATAAGGCACGGGCGGCGGGTGACGGGCAGGTGGTGCTTTGGCTACAATAACGCCCCTTGTTTTTCAACTCTCATGCGATGTCGGCGTTATGACGCCGCCGTCCTGTCCGAGCGAGATACCATGCAGGAATTGACTCCCATTCATCATATCCTCAAGGACCTGTCCGAACGGACAGACGTCCTGAGGGGGTATCTTTGACTATGCCGAACGCAAGGACCGCCTCGAGGAAGTAACGCGCGAGCTGGAAAATCCCAACGTCTGGAATGATCCGGAGCATGCCCAGAAACTGGGGCGTGAGCGGGCGCAGCTTGAAGATATCGTGACCACGCTCGACGCGCTTGAAAGCGGTGTGCGTGACAACGGCGAGCTTTATGAGCTGGCGCAGATGGAAGACGACGAGGACACCGTGGCAGAGATTCGCCGCGACCTCGACCGCTTCGAGGCGCAGCTGGCCAAGCTCGAATTTCGCCGCATGTTTGCCGGCGAAATGGACCCCAACAACGCCTACATGGACATCCAGGCCGGTTCCGGCGGTACCGAGGCGCAGGACTGGGCCAATATTCTGCTGCGCATGTATCTGCGCTGGGCCGAGCATCACGGTTTCAAGGCGGAAATCACCGAAATTTCAGCTGGCGACGTCGCCGGTATCAAGTCGGCCACCATTCATGTTCAGGGCGAATATGCCTTTGGCTGGCTGCGCACCGAAACCGGCGTTCACCGGCTGGTCAGAAAGAGCCCGTTTGACTCGGGCGGCCGCCGCCATACCTCGTTTGCGTCGGTCTTTCTCTCCCCCGAGATCGACGACAGTTTCGAGGTCGAGATCAATCCGGCTGATTTGCGTGTGGACACCTATCGCTCCTCGGGCGCTGGCGGTCAGCACGTCAACACGACCGACTCGGCCGTGCGTATTACCCACGAACCCAGCGGTGTGGTGGTGTCGTGCCAGACCCAGCGCAGCCAGCATGCCAACCGTGACTTCGCGATGAAGCAGCTCAAGGCGAAGCTCTGGGAGCTGGAAATGCAAAAGCGCAACGCCGAGAAGCAAAAGGCCGAGGATTCCAAGTCCGACATCGGCTGGGGCAGCCAGATCCGCTCCTATGTGCTGGATGATCAGCGCATCAAGGATCTGCGCACCGGCGTGCAGACCAGCAACTGTGAGCGTGTGCTCGACGGCGACCTGGATCAGTTCATCGAGGCCAGTCTCAAGCAGGGGCTTTGATCGGAAGAGGCGTCTGGAAGAGACGACTTCCGACCGGCAGGCTCGCTGGCGGCCCGGCGCGTTTTACATTTGAGTGGCTTCAGACATGAACCGCAGGCCGTAACGAGCCTGCCATTGACGGTTATTTTCAATAGGCAAGGTAATGGCGAATCAGGATCAGCAGGCAGGCAGCGAACACGAAGAGAATCATCTGATCGCCGAGCGGCGGGCTAAGCTTGCCGCTCGCCGCGAGCAGGCCAGCGCCCATGGCGGCAGCGCCTTTCCCAACGATCTGCGTCGCGACAGCCTCGCGGCGGATCTTCAGGCAGAGCTTGGCGAGCATGACAAGGAAGCGCTCGAGTCACTGGGTCGTCAGGCGGCGGTCGCCGGGCGCATCATGCGAAAGCGCGGCCCCTTTATCGTCATTCAGGATGCTTCCGGTCAGATTCAGCTCTATGTGGATAAAAAGGGCCTGCCTCAGGAAGTACTTGAAGACATCAAGGGCTGGGATATCGGCGATATCGTTTTTGGTCAGGGGCCGGTGCACAAGTCCGGCAAGGGCGATCTCTATGTCATGATGGAGACGGCGCGCCTTTTGACCAAGAGCCTGCGGCCGCTGCCGGACAAGTTCCACGGCCTGACCGATCAGGAAGCGCGCTATCGTCAGCGCTATGTGGACCTGATCATGAATCCGGAAGTGCGCGATACCTTCCGCATTCGCGCCGCCGTCATCAGCGCCATTCGCCAGTTCTTTACCGAGCGTGACTTCATGGAAGTCGAAACGCCGATGCTGCAACCGATTCCCGGTGGTGCCACGGCGCGCCCCTTTGTGACGCATCACAATGCGCTGGATATCGACATGTACCTGCGCATCGCTCCAGAGCTTTATCTCAAGCGTCTGGTGGTGGGGGGCTTTGAGCGGGTCTTCGAGATCAACCGCAACTTCCGCAACGAAGGGCTCTCGACCCGGCATAACCCCGAATTCACCATGCTCGAATTCTACTGGGCCTATGCCGACTATCATGACCTGATCGACCTGACCGAGTCGCTGGTGCGTTTCGCTGCCGAGAAGGCCGTGGGCACCACCCTGATCAACTACCAGGGCACCGAGGTTGACCTCTCTCAGCCCTTTGACCGCCTCACCATGCGCGAGTCGATTCTGATGTACGGGCAGGGAATCGAGTCCAGCGAGCTGTATGATCTCGAGCGCGCCACGGCACTGGCCGGGCGACTGGGGATCGAGGTCAAGTCGGGCTGGGGCCTTGGCAAGTTGCAGACCGAAATCTTTGAAACCGTCGCCGAACATCGCCTTGAGCGGCCGACCTTTATCACCGAGTATCCGGCCGAGGTCAGCCCGCTGGCACGTCGCAACGATGCCAATCCGTTTGTGACCGACCGCTTCGAGTTCTTTGTGGGTGGCCGTGAGATCGCCAATGGCTTCTCGGAGCTCAACGATGCCGAGGATCAGGCCGAGCGCTTTGCCGCTCAGGTGGCTGAAAAGGACGCCGGTGATGTCGAGGCGATGTACTATGACGCCGACTACGTGCGTGCGCTCGAGTACGGCCTGCCGCCGACGGCGGGTGAGGGGATCGGCATCGACCGGCTGGTGATGCTGCTGGCGGATGCGCCGTCCATTCGAGATGTGCTCCTGTTCCCGGCCATGCGCCCGGAAGCCGAGTAATTCGCGGCGATCAACAGGGGCTGGCCGTGTTGTGTGCGCCAATGGCCGGATGAATCATGGCGTTGGCGCGCCCGGACGGCCATACTTGGGCGCTTGAACAGGATTTCCACCCGCCCCGAACCGGGAGAGTCGCCATGAAACTGGTGAACCGCTCTGCACTTAGCGTGCGTCCCAAACAGGCCTTTGTGGACTGGATCAATTCGCTGGAAGCCACCGAAGGTGAGGATGACCTCACGCTCGAGGATGCCGAACGCGAAAGCACGATCTACCTCATTCCCGAGATGGATACGGAAGATGCGCTGCGGGCCTGCCTGCATGAACGCTTTGCCGATATCCTTGAAAACGAGCTGTCCGCATGGGAAGAAAATTCCCGTCACTGGCCGGACATCAATGAAGTCACCTTTGAATTCTTCCTTCGCGTCGAGCACAGCTATCTGTGCGTGGATCTGGACGAAGAGGCGGCACTCGAGCAGAGCGATTTCGAGGATGATCTGCTGCTCGACACTGACGAGGTCTAGTCATTCGAGACTGACATGATCGCGTGGCTTGCCCGGCATGAATGCCGGTGTAAGCTTTTTTGCCTGGTCCCTTTTCCCGCTCACACGCTGTCCCGCACTACCGGTAACTCTTCTTGAAAGCACTACTGTCCTGGCGTGAAGGTGATGATGGCCTCCCTCCCCGTCAGCGTATTCTGGCCATGATGGTCCTGATGTCGGGGTCGCTGATGGCGGTACTCAACATCAACAGCGTCAATATCGCCCTGCCCACGATAGCCGATGAGCTGGATATCTCCTCTGCGGCTTCTGTCTGGATCATTAACATCTATCAGCTGGTAGGGGCGGCCTCTATGCTGACCTTTGCAGCCCTTGGTTATCGCATCGGTCGCTATCGGCTTTATATCGGCGGCATGATCACGTTTGTAGTGACCTCCGTTCTTTGTGCGCTGTCGCCATCGCTGGGCTGGCTGATCGTCTTTCGTGCCATTCAGGGGTTGGGGTCGGCGGCCATGATGAGCATTGGGCCTTCAATGTATCGGGTCATTTTCCCTACCCGGCTGCTGGGTCAGGCGATGGGACTGACCGCGTTGACCGTGTCGCTGGCCGTGGCCGGCGGGCCGGCGCTGGGCGGACTGGTGCTCGCCGTGGCCAGCTGGCAGTGGCTTTTCTGGATCAATGTGCCGCTGGGCATGGCCGCTGTCTGGCTGGCCATTCGGGCGCTGCCCCAGGAGCAGGGCAGTCATTATCGGTTCGACGTGCTCGGTGCGGTGTTGTCCGCGGTAGGGCTGGGGACCTTTGTCATCATGCTCGACAGCATTGCCGACATGTCTCGCCCGGCGGTCGTGCCGGTGCTGCTGGCGGTGAGCGTGGCGTCTTTGGCAGGTTTTATCTGGCGTCAGCGCCATTTTGACAATCCGCTGCTGCCGCTGGTCATCTTTCGCGAAACGCGCTTTACCATGGCGGTGATGACGTCATTTTTCTCCTTTCTGGCGCAGAGCATGGCGTTTATCAGCCTGCCGTTTCTATTTCAGAACGTACAGGGCTACACGCCGCTGGAGTCTGCCTTCCTGTTTACGCCCTGGCCACTGGGGGTCATGATCGGCGCGCCGCTGGGCGGGCGGCTGGCGGACCGCTTCAGTCCGCCGCTCATCTCATCAATCGGGCTTTTGCTGTTCGTGGCTGGACTGGCGGTGCTGGCGCTTCTGGGGGATCAGCCCTCAACGCTGGATATCCTGTGGCGCAGTGCCCTGTGCGGACTCGGCTTTGGCCTCTATCAGGCGCCCAATAACCGTGAAATGATGGGGTCACTGCCCAAGTCGCGCAGCGGCAGCGCCTCCGGCGTACTGGCCAGCGTGCGCACCTTCGGTCAGTCGGTAGGCGCTGCCTTGGTTGCACTGGTGCTTTCTGGAATAATGAATACCACGATGGACAGCGCGGTCACGGTTGGTCTGGCCCTCTGGATGGGCATGGCCTCTGCCATTGTGGCGCTGGTACTTTCGGCTTCAAGAATACGCATGCTGCGCCGGTAGCCGCCTGACCAGGCGTCGGTTCCGGCCAGCGACGCGACGCATGCCCACTGACAATATCTGACGTGCCGGAGGTGATAACCCATGACAATTTCTTCGGTGGATACGCTTCAAGGCGCCGACATCGCGGCGCTGATCGAGCAAAAGCTGGCCATTTTCGAGCCAGAATGGCTGAGCATCGAAAACGAAAGCCACAAGCATCACGTACCTCCCAATTCACAGACGCATTTCAAGGTGACCCTGGTTTCCGATCAGTTCAAGGGCATGATGCCGGTCAAGCGTCACCAGCAGGTGTATACCGCACTTTCTGACGAGCTGGCAGGTCCGGTACATGCGCTCGCCCTGCATCTTTATACGCCCGAACAGTGGGAAGCGCGTGGCAATGCTCGCCCCGACTCGCCCAACTGTCGTGGCGGTGACGCCTAGTGTCCTCGAGATGTTGAGTCATCGATACCGGCGTCAGGCCTTCCTCATGGGAAGGCCTTTCAGACTGTATCCCGTCAACGGATATCCTGCATGGTGACCGAGCGCGCGCGCCGACAATATCTCGAGGCCATGGGCATCAACCTGTGGGTGGCACGCCATCCGCTGCCCAACGCGCTGGCATCGTCCCTGCCGGAAGTGGAGCCGGTTACTGACGAGCGAGCGGCCACGCTGGATCACCATCAGCGACTGCATGCCCTGATCGATGAGTTCGATCATCCTGAAGCCCCGCCCAGGCCCACAACGCCTGAGCCGGAGAGTGCGCTGCGTGAAACCACACGGCCGGCACGTTCGATCAAGGCGCTGCTCGACCACGGCAGGAATGGGGAGAAGGCGCGTGCCGACAGCGTGGCAGCGCCGACACCGGCCGCGCCCGTGGTCGAAGCCCCCGACACGACGACACGTGATGTCGTGGCCTCTCCGGCCAGATCTGCTCATGAGCCACTGCGCTTTTCGGTGCAGGTGGCCGCACTGGACGGCCGCTGGCTGGTGTTGCTGGCTCGTGACGAGGCATTGAGCGATCAGGAGGAGACGCTTTTCAAGGCCATCCTTCAGGCCGGTGGGGTCGAGCCTTCGGCATCGCTTTCCTGTCAGCGATTTGGCTGGCCCATGATGGAAGGGCTGCCGGTCGATGACGCCCTCGACGAGGCGCGCCAGGGGTTCAAGGCCTTTCTGGCCGGCCGGCGGGCGCGAGGCTGGGCGCCTGAACGGATTCTGCTCTTTGGGCGACTGCCCGTGCTGGAAGAGGTGCTGGATGTACAGGACGGGCAAAGCCGCGTTCTGGATCTGCCCTTCTGGCAGGGGCCATCGCTTGAGTCGCTGGCGTCGGCCTCGGCTCGCCGGGCGCTCTGGGCGACCATGGGAGAGTGGCAGCGCTGGTGGCAGGGACAGATTGCAGGACAGGATAACAATGACGCCTGAGCTGATCGGAGACGCTAAAGCGCTGGCGGCACTGGATGCCTGCGCCCGTGGTGAGGAGGCCTGGTCGATCATGCGCTTCGAGGCACTGGTCAGTGATCAAAGGTATCGAATCACTGGCATTACTGACTGTGACAGGCGGGCACTGCAGGCCTTTGCTGTGGTCTCGGTAGGCCCCTTTGATCTCGAGCTTGAAATGATCGTGGTGGCCCCGGAGCATCGACGCCGGGGGCTGGCCGGGCAATTGATCGAGACAATGATCGAGCAGGGCATGGCGCTTGAGCGTGAGCGAATACTGCTGGAGGTGCGCGCGAGCAACGACGCTGCACAGGCACTCTACGCACGTCATGGCTTTGAGGTGGACGGACGCCGAATGGGCTATTACCCGCAGGCCTCGGGCGAGCGAGAGGACGCGATACTAATGTCGCGTCCTCTCGCTCGCTGAGATCAGGGCGCCGACAGGTCAGCTCACCAGGAGGGGCTGGTCGCCGGAGTTTCGGCGGCGGGAGCGGTGTCGGAAGCCGTGCTGGTGTCGAGCTCGCGGAAACGCTCCAGCAGGCCACCCAGACGGCTTTCCCACTGCTGACGTTCGTTTTTCAGACGCTCGTTTTCCTGGCGCAGTTCTTCAAGCTCCATGCGCTGCATTTCGATGGTGTCAACGGCACTGTTGACGCGCTGTTCAAGCTGCTCGAAAAGTTCATTGCTCATGCTGTCCTCCTGATACAGATATTAAGGCGAAGTGCTGCCCTGCATGGCCCGGAACGGGTGCCGGCGCGCGCGCAGGCCAGACTACGCGCGCCGACGCGCGGCGGCAAGAGGGCGTGCGGGGTTATTGCGCGCTTTCACGTCGATAGAGCCGGGCGTGGCTGTCGCCGGCCCGGGTCTCCCGGATCAGATGCCAGCCGGCAGGCAGCTGTGGAATCAATCCAGCCTCGGTTTCGACATGAATCAGCGCGCGCTCACTCAGCCAGCCTTCGTGCTCAAGGCGCTGACAGCACTCGGTGATCAGGTCCTGTCGAAAGGGCGGGTCCAGAAAGACCAGGTGAAAGGGCTCTATGGGGCGTGTGTCCATAAAGGCCTGTGCCTTTTGAGTGTGGACCGGCATCGTCACTTCAAGCGTTTCAAGGTTTTCGGCAATCTGGCGGGCGACCTGACGATCGGCTTCGACGAAATGCACCTCTCCGGCGCCGCGGGAAAGTGCTTCGAGTCCCAGAGCGCCGGTGCCGGCAAACAGATCGAGTACGCGGGTCTGGCTATCGATCTCGGTCGCCAGCCAGTTGAAAAGCGTCTCGCGTACGCGGTCCGGGGTGGGCCGCAGGCCCGGATGGTCGAGTACGGGCAGCAGGCGACGCCGGAAGCGCCCACCAATCAACCGCAGACGGCCACTGCCCGAACGTGCCTTGTTCTGCCTTGAATCCTGTCCTGATGTGCCGTGACGCTGTCGCCTCATGTGCGCTTAAAGCCTCGGTGGATGAAGATATACTGCCAGTGCCGGTCAGCCTGTGGGTAAAGGTCAATCTACAGTGGGTGGCGGGTATGCCATCCCTGGATGATGTACACGGATTGTACCGGCGAGCGGCGCTTGAGTGGTAGGATGCGGTATCAAATGGCGGCCCGACCGCCTTTTCCCGATGGATCAATCGCGACGATATAGCCCATGTTTGGTTTTTTTAAGCGCAAGAAGCAGCGCCGCGATCAGCAGGATCGCGAAGAACAGCAGCAACTGGAGCAGCAGGCGCCGACGCCTGAGGCCGAAGACACCAGAGAAAGGTCCCCTGAGCCTCCTGTCGAGGCGCGAGAAGCACCCGTCGTCGAGCCCGAGCCGAAACCGGTCGTTGAGCGAGAGCCTGATCCCGTCATTGAGCCCGAGTCCGTTGTCGAGTCCGAACCGGAATCGGTGGTCGAGCAAGAGCCCGAGTCCGTTGTCGAGTCCGAACCGGAACCGGTGGTCGAGCGAGAGCCTGAGCCCGTCGTTGAGCCCGAACCGGAGCCGGTGGTCGAGCGAGAGTTCGAGCCCGTTGTCGAGTCCGAACCGGAACCGGTAGTCGAGCGAGAGCCCGAGCCCGCCGTTGAGTCCGAACCGGAGCCGGTGTTCGAGCAAGAGCCCGAGTCCGTCGTTGAGCCCGAACTGGAGCCAGTGGTCGAGCAAGAGCCCGAGTCCGTCGTTGAGCCCGAACCGGAGCCGGTGTTCGAGCAAGAGCCCGAGTCCGTCGTTGAGCCCGAACCGGAGCCGGTGTTCGAACAAGAGCCCGAGTCCGTCGTTGAGCCCGAACCGGAGTCGGTGGTCGAGCCCGAGCCCGTCGTTGAACCCGAGCAGGAGCCTGCTCAGGAGCGGCCGTCCGAGCTCAAGGAGCCGCCAGAGGAGGTAGCGCCCGGCAGCGCGTCAGAAGTCACGACGCCTGCTCGCAACCGTGGTCGTGACAAGCCGCGTCGGGGTCGCTATGACACGGCCATCGAAGCAGGGCCTGAAACCGCCGATGAACAAAGCGAAACCGCCAGTGCCAAAAAGGGCTGGTTCTCGCGCATGCGTCAGGGGCTTGGCAAGACACGCTCCAACCTCACCGACGGTCTGGCAACGCTGCTGCTGGGTCACAAGGAAATTGATGATGATCTGCTGGAAGAGCTCGAAACACAGCTTCTGATGGCCGATGTCGGCGTCGCGGCGACCAGCGAGATCATGGAAAACCTGGAAGAGCGCATTTCCAGGCGTGAGCTCAAAAATGTCGATGCGCTCTACAAGGCGCTTCAGGAAGAGCTCTCCAGAATGCTCGAGCCGGTGGCGAAGCCACTGCGCCTGCCGCCGAAGGGCGAGGGGCCATTCGTGATTCTGATGGTGGGCGTCAATGGCGTGGGCAAGACCACGACGATCGGCAAGCTGACCCAGCGCTTTCAGCGTCAGGGGCGTAGCGTCATGCTGGCCGCCGGCGATACCTTCCGCGCCGCGGCCGTCGAGCAGCTACAGGTCTGGGGCGAGCGCAATGATGTACCGGTCATTGCCCAGCACACTGGCGCCGACAGTGCCTCCGTTATCTATGATGCGGTATCCGCGGCCAAGGCGCGCGGTATTGACGTCCTGATTGCCGATACGGCCGGGCGGTTGCACAACAAGGGGCATCTCATGGATGAGCTCAGCAAGGTGCAGCGCGTCATGGCGCGTCTGGATGCTCAGGCGCCTCACGAAGTCATGCTGGTGCTGGATGCCGGAACCGGACAGAACGCGATCTCTCAGGCAGAAACCTTCAATCAGGCCGTGCCCGTGACCGGGATTACCCTGACCAAACTGGATGGAACCGCCAAGGGCGGCATCATCTTTGCCATCGCCAAGCAGCTCGGAACCCCCATTCGCTATATCGGGGTCGGGGAGACACTGGATGATCTGCGTCCCTTCGAGGCCGAGGATTTCGTGGGGGCGCTCTTTGACCGGGAAGGCAGCTGATTTCTCATGGCCATGATCGAGTTTGCGCATGTCGGCAAGCGCTATGGCGGTCGTTTCGAAGCGCTGGCCGATCTCAATTTCACCGTGCAGCGTGGTGAAATGGTGTTTCTCACCGGCCATTCCGGTGCCGGGAAAAGTTCGGTCCTGCGCCTTCTCATGGCGCTGGAGCGGCCTTCCCGGGGCCGTATCGTTGTGGCCGGTCATGACATCACCAGCCTTCATATCTCGCAGATTCCCTTCTACCGGCGCCAGATCGGGGTGGTTTATCAAAACCATCAGCTGCTCTTTGATCGCAGCGTGTTCGATAACGTGGCCCTGCCGTTGGTTATCCAGGGCGCTACGCCCCAGGATGCCCGGCGCCGGGTACATGCGGCGCTGGACAAGATCGGGCTTTTGCACCGTGAAAAGGCCCTGCCCATCGAGCTTTCCGGCGGTGAGCAGCAGCGGGTCGGCATTGCCCGTGCGGTCGTCACCAAGCCGGCCATGCTGCTGGCCGATGAACCTACGGGCAACCTGGATCCGCAGCTATCGGCCGACATCATGCGCCTTTTTGAAGACTTCAACCGTATTGGCACGACTGTGCTGTTGGCCAGTCACGATCTGGCGCTGATCGCGCGGCTCAGACACCGTGTGCTCAAGCTGAGAGACGGTCGGTTGATCGGCGATGAGGAGGCCGCATGAGCCAGACACCACGCCGTCCTGCTCCGAGAGGCGAGAAGCCGCAGCCGCGCCGGGGGGCACGCTCCCACCAGATTACCTTCGAAAGCCGATCGCGCGCCTGGCGTCGTCATCATGAACAGATGGCCGTTGATAGCCTCCATCGTCTGCGCCGTCGGCCGCTGTCGAGTTTCATGACCATGATGGCCATTGCCATTGCGATGGTGCTGCCGGCCAGTCTCTGGCTGGCGCTGGGTAGCGCGCACCTTCTGGACAGCAACCTGGACGACAGTGCCCGCATGACGCTCTATCTGAACCCGGCGCTGTCGGAGTCACAGGCCATGGACGTGACCGATCGGGTGCGGCAGGAGCCCGATATCGCTTCGACCGAGCTGATTACGGCTGCTGCCGGGCTTGAAAGCTTTCAGCAGCGTCTGGGGATGAATGATGCCCTGGCCATGATGGATGATAATCCGCTGCCGGCGACCATTCTGGTTCAGCCACGCTCGCGTGACCCTGAGGCCGCGCAGGCGTTGGCCGAGCGGCTTGGAAAGCTCGATGGTGTGGCCGATGCGCGTCTGGACATGGCCTGGCTTGAGCGCCTGCGCCAGCTCGGCGAGCTGGGCCGCCGTGTCGTGATGGCCTTTGGCGCTCTGTTCGCGCTCGGCGTGTTGCTGGTCGTCGGCAATACCATCCGACTGGCGGTTGAAAGCCGGCGTCAGGAGATCGAGGTCGTGACCCTGATCGGTGCCACCCATGCCTTTGTACGACGCCCCTTTCTGTATGTGGGGGTCTGGTATGGGCTTGGTGGCGGCATCCTGGCGCTGATTCTCCTGACGCTGGGAAGAGGGTGGCTGTCAGCCCCCATCGATATGCTCGCCTCCGGATTCGGCAGTCACTTTACCCTGCCGGGCATCGGGATGGGCGGATCGGTTTTATTGCTGATCTGTAGTACCATGCTGGGACTTGTAGGCGCATGGCTTGCCGTCAGTCGCCATCTGGCAGAGATCAGTCCGCGTTGAAGCAATGAACACAACGGGCCGATAAAAGCCGTAATGCGCGAAACAAAGCACCTTTACCATGGTCTATAATGGTAGATAATTACCAGTCAGGGACCAGGGGAGACCGTTTAAACATGAGTACCAGTCTTCAGCCTATCGGTCATCTTTCGCCGGGCAATGACCTGAATGGCTATATTCAGGCAGTCAATCGTATTCCCGTACTGACCGTGGACGAGGAGCGTGACCTCGCTACGCGTCTTCATACCGACAGTGACATTGAAGCCGCCCGTCGCCTTGTCATGTCGCATCTTCGTTTTGTCGTGCACATTGCTCGCAGCTATTCCGGTTATGGCCTGCCACAGGCAGATCTGATTCAGGAAGGCAACGTGGGTCTGATGAAGGCCGTCAAGCGTTTCGACCCGGCACAGGGCGTGCGGCTCGTGTCCTTCGCCGTACACTGGATCAAGGCCGAGATTCACGAGTTTGTGCTGCGCAACTGGCGCATCGTCAAGGTGGCGACCACCAAGGCGCAGCGAAAGCTGTTTTTCAACCTGCGCAGTGCCAAGAAGCGTCTGTCGTGGTTGAACAACGATGAAGTCAATGCCATTGCTCAGGATCTGGACGTCAAGCCTGAAGCCGTGCGCGAGATGGAAGGTCGTCTGTCGGCCTTTGATGCCGGTTTCGACCCGGCACCCGGCAGCGAGGATGACGAGCAGAGCTATCAGTCTCCTTCACAGTATCTGGAGGATGGTCGTTCTGACCCGGCACTGTCACTCGAAGAATCCGACTGGCAGGATCGTTCGTCGCAGCAATTGCGTGACGCGCTGGCCCGGCTTGATGACCGCTCTCGTGACATTCTTCAGCGCCGTTGGTTGGCCGAGCAGAAATCCACGCTGCATGAATTGGCCGATACCTATGGGGTATCTGCAGAGCGCATTCGACAGCTCGAAAAGAATGCCATGAAAAAACTTAAACAGGCGATCGGCGAATCGGCTGAAGTAGCCTGATCATGACGCCTTTGATCTCATACTAAAGATTGTTTTTTGATGCAAAAGTTGACCCCGGGCTCCCAAGGCCCGGGGTTTTGCTTTACGGTCGTGCTTCATGAAAAAAAATGATGATCAATATTTTTTATTACTTATATTGATGATCGTCAGGTGATTTCTGTGGCTGCTCCGAGCGCTGACCGATGTCTATCTCTGCACTTTTGCGTCAATCGAAACTGATGGCACCTCTGAAAGTCCCCCCCTTGCTGAATGCGCTCTATCGTTTGATGTTTGCCCTGATGCTGACGGCACTGTGCCTGCTCTGGTGGCAAAAACATATGGATGACCACACGCTGGCCATGGGGCTGCTGCTGTGGCTGTGCTGTTTTTTTCAGGGCAGGGAGCTGTTGTCGAAGGGCTATGAGCGATATTGCCTGAAGCAGGGCGGATCGGATGATAGCGATGACTGCGGCAGCAGGCTTTCCGGCATCATGTACCGCTATTGCCATGATGAGCGGCGGTATCGCTATCTGAACAGTGCAGCGAATACGACCGTATCGATGCCGGAATTACCAGGCTACTGTCTGCCCGGCAGTGCCTTTGATGCCATGGTGCATCCCGATGATCGTCAATCACTGAAGTGCGCCCGCCATCTTGCCCTTCAGCGAGGGTATTTCGAGCACACCTATCGTCTGGTCCATGGGGCGACCGAGCAGCAGGTGCTGGATCGCGGTGTGATTCTGCGTCGCGACGGGAGGACCGAGTGTCACGGGCTTCTGATCGACATTAGCCGGCTCGAGGCAGGTAGCGTCGTGCCGGAAGGGGAGGAAAGGTGCTCGATGCCCGGTGAGGCCGCCTCTTCACACCATGCCTTCTCTTCACGACACGATCACCACGATTATCCGGCGATGTTTGTTGACCGCAGAGGGTCGCACACCACGTCTCCGCCTGATTCGAAGGCGCTGCATCGGGCGATGAAAAATGAACAGCTGCGGCTGGTCTATCAACCCCAGGTGCAGGGTAACGATCAACACATTGCCGGTTTTGAAGTGCTGCTGAGATGGCATCACCCCGACTACGGCACCATTCCACCCTCGACTTTCATTCCGATGGCTGAATCGGCAGAGTTCATGCCGGTACTGGGCAACTGGGTCATCGACAGAGTATGCCGACAGATCAGTTGCTGGCGCTCGCAGGGCTATCAGGTGCCGGTTGTGGCTATCAACGTCTCCGTACTACAGCTCGATCGGGCTTTGCTGGCGCATGTGGCAACGGTGCTGGAACGTTACGCCCTTGATGGCGCCTGCCTGGAGTTCGAGATTACCGAAAGCCGCATGATGCAGAATTTTGACGAATGTGTGCACGTCATCTCAAGACTGCGTCAGCAGGGTATTCGGATATCGCTGGACGATTTCGGCACTGGCTACTCATCACTGGACAAGCTGGCACTGCTGCCACTGGATCGTCTCAAGCTGGACAAGAGTTTCGTCATGGCACTGCCCGATACCCATCATGGCTATCAGATCATCGAGGCGATCGTGCGGCTGGCGCATTCACTTCAGCTGACGGTCGTGGCCGAGGGTGTCGAGACGCGCCGGCAGCAGCATCTGCTCAACGAGCTGGGATGCGAGATCCTGCAGGGCTACCTGTTCGGCCCCGGGGTCGAGGCCGACAAGGCCGTCAGATACCTGAAGGAACATCAGTACTGACGGGACGCTATTCCCCTGCAGTCAGATGAGCACTCAAAAGCTGCCATTGATCGTCCCAGTGACTCTGGGGTGCGCGACGAAAACCACTTCTGACGTATTGTCCAATGCGTCCTTCGGCAACGGCCATGAGCAGGTTGGCCAGCGCTGAAACCCCAATGTCCGGACGATACCCCTGTTCGATTTCACCGGTGCGCAGCACCTGCTTGAGCTGTGTTTCAAGGCGCTCGAAGAGCTGTGCCATGCGGGTCTGCAGGCGCTCATGTTCACCGGTCAGCGCTTCGCCGGTCATGATGCGACAAAGTCCCGGGTTCTTGTCGGCAAAGATCAGCAAAAGCGTCAAAATGCGCTGGCAGCGGTCACTGACGCTGCCGGGTTCATTGACGATCAGGGTGACGCGCTCAAAAAGTGTTTGCTCAATGTACTCGATCAGCGCCTCGTACATGCGGGTCTTGCTGGGGAAGTGGCGGTAAAGCGCAGCCTCCGACACGCCTACCTCGCGTGCCAGTGCAGCGGTCGTGATGCGCTGACCACGCCCCTGTTCCAGCATGCGCGCCAGTGCCTGAAGGATCTGGTCGCGGCGTGAAAGTTTCTGTTCCCTTGTCATGGCCATCTTTTTTATCTGCCTGCTAGGGTGCCCGGGACGGCCTCGGGCACCCGTGAATGTGGTCATGTCCGTGCCACACGCGACATCAGTTCGAGGCGGTGCCTGTCTGATCGGTAATCAGCGTGCCCACGCCCGAGCGGGTAAAGATTTCCAGCAAAATGGCGTGCTCTACGCGCCCGTCCACAATGACCGAACTGTTGACGCCGTTTTTCACCGCCTCCAGCGCGCAGCGAATCTTGGGCAGCATGCCGCCGTAGATGACGCCGTCCTCGATGAGCTGGTCGACCTGCTCGGTGGTCAGGCCCGTCATGACCTCGCCTTGCTGATTCATGAGGCCGGCCACGTTGGTCAGCAGCATGAGCTTCTCGGCGCCAAGGGCCTCGGCCACGCGTCCGGCGACCAGATCGGCATTGATGTTGTAGGAGTGCCCTGCGGCGTCCACACCAATGGGCGCGAGGACCGGAATGTAATCGGCCTCCGAGAGCATCTCGATCAAGTCGGTCGAGATGTGCTCGACTTCCCCGACATGGCCGATGTCGATGATTTCAGAGGCGGTCATGTCGGCGCGCTTGCGCTGCACGGACAGCTTGCGAGCGCGAATCTGGGCGTTGTCCTTGCCGGTCAGGCCGATCGCCTTGCCACCTGCACCATTAATCAGATTGACGATGCTCTTGTTGACGAGCCCGCCGAGCACCATCTCGACCACATCCATGGTTTCCGAATCGGTCACCCGCATGCCGTCTACAAAGCGGGATTCGATATTGAGACGCTCCAGCAGCTGACCGATTTGAGGGCCGCCGCCGTGCACCACGATCGGGTTGAGACCGACTTCCTTGAGCAGCACCACGTCACGAGCGAAAGAGTGAATCAGGTTGTCTTCGGTCATGGCGTTGCCGCCATACTTGATCACGACCGTCTTGCCCGAGAACCGCTGAATATAGGGCAGCGCCTCGGACAGGATTTCAACGACCTGGCGCGGATTGTATTCGCTGTCATGCATGTTGCAAAACGCTCCTGTAAAAGAGAAAAGGGTGGGGCCGGCCCGGATGTCAGTCCTCATGGAGAGGACTTCAATATCTCCGAGCCGGCCTGGAGATCGCCGGCGCTCTAGAAGGTCGGCGTGATGTCGGGGGCGACGGCCAGCAATGCCTGACGAAAACGATCCTGAACGCGCTCGAGCGCCTCACGGGATTTGCCTTCAAAGCGAAACACCAGCATGGGCGTGGTGTTGGAGGCACGGCACAGCCCCCAGCTGTCCGGATAGTCCACGCGGATGCCGTCGAGCGTGGTTCTGGTGGCCTGCTCACCGAAATCGGTGTCCCTGATAAAACGCTCGACGATATCGAACTTGTTGTCATCGGTGACGGGCACGTTGATTTCGGCAGTGCTTTCGTCCTGAGGAAAGCGGCTGAAGTACTGATCGGCATCTTCGGGCTGGCGTGACAGAATCTCGAGCAGACGGGCGGCGGCATAGAGGCCGTCATCAAAGCCGTACCAGCGCTCCTCAAAGAAAATGTGGCCGCTCATTTCGCCGGCCAGAGCAGCGCCGGTCTCCTTCATACGCGCCTTGATCAGCGAGTGACCGGTGTACCACATCTCGGGCGTACCCCCGGCATCCTCGATGATCGGAACCAGATTGCCGGTGCTCTTGATGTCGAAAATGATCCGCGCCCCCGGCTGACGCTCCAGAAGATCGCAGGCAAAGGCCATCAGCAGGCGGTCGGGATAGATGATCTCACCGAAAGGGGTGACCACGCCGACCCGATCGCCGTCGCCATCAAAGGCAAGCCCAATGTCGGCACCGGTCTCGCGGACCTTCGCGATCAGATCCGTCAGGTTTTCAAACTTGCCCGGGTCTGGATGATGATTGGGGAAGCGGCCGTCGATCTCTTCAAAAAGGGGCGTGACACGGGCGCCCAGGCGGCGGATCAGCTCCGGCCCTAGTTCACCGGTGACGCCATTGCCGCAGTCCACCACGGCATGCAGTGGCCGGTCGAGAGTGACATCGTCAAGGATGCGTGCCAGGTAGGTCTCACGCAGGTCATGCTCGCGACAGTGGCCCTCGCCATGTGAGAGCTCATTGTGCTCGATACGCCGATACAGAGCGGTAATGTCATCGCGCGACAGGGCGTGACCGCCCAGCACGATCTTGAAGCCATTGTAGTTCGAGGGATTGTGGCTGCCGGTAACGGCCACGCCCGAGGTGATCCCTTCGAGTATGTGGGTAGCAAAATAGAGCGTGGGGGTGGGGACCATGCCGACATTCACCACATCACAGCCGGCCGCGCACAGCCCCTCGATCAGGGCCTTGGACAGCATGGGGCCCGAAAGCCGACCGTCACGGCCGACGGCCACGGCCTTTTCACCGCGGGCGAGCGCTTCACTGCCGATGGCCTGGCCGATCAGGCGCGCGGTATCAAAAGTGAGCTGCTCGTCGACCACGCCACGAATGTCATAGGCACGAAAGATGGCGGCACTTACCTGTGTCATGAAAAGACTCCTGTCCTTTAAACCAGCGTCAGTGTCGTCCCGAATGGCCGAAGCCGCCGGCGCCACGAATATCGTTGTCATCGTCACCGGGCGTGAACTCGTCGACGACCTCCAGTTCGGCCTGAATGACCGGTACCAGTACATACTGGGCGATACGCTCGAACGGCTCGAGCGTGACGTGCTCCTGCCCGCGGTTCCAGACCGAAATCATCAGCTCGCCTTGGTAGTCGGCATCGATCAGCCCGACCAGGTTGCCCAGTACGATGCCGCGTTTATGACCCAGTCCCGAGCGCGGCAGGATCATGCCGGCCCAGGCCGGATTGGCAATATGCACGGCAAGGCCCGTACGCACCAGTTCGCAGTCACCGGGTGCCAGCGTCAGCGGAGTATCCAGCAGGGCGCGCAGATCCATGCCGGCGCTGCCACGGGTGGCGTAATGGGGCAGAGGGTATTCACGTACCCGGTCATCGAGAATTCGGACCTGCAGTCGCGGCCGGTCGGAAGAAGCAGTCATGAGCAGACAGGGCTCCGCGTTATCTGATGCCCGCGGTAAAGGGGCAGCATGTAATCAATAATGGCGCGCGCCAGGTCCTGCTTGGCACGCGGTGATAGCGTATGCGACGTGGCCGGATTGTCCGGCTGGTCAGGGTCGAGATAATACAGCACGGCAGCGTTGTCATCGGCGCCGAAGCCCAGTCCCGGTGCCGCCACGTCATTGGCAACGATAAGATCCAGGCGCTTGCGCACGAGCTTGTCATGGGCGTGGCGGGCAAGTTCCCGGGTTTCGGCGGCAAAGCCGACGGTGAAAGGGGGCGACTGGCGATGGGTGACGGCCGCGATAATGTCCGGATTCTCGACCAGGCTCAGCGTCAGGCCGGGACTGCCGGACACCTTCTTGAGCTTGTGCTCGGCCACTTCTGCCAGGCGGTAGTCCGCGACCGCTGCACAGCCGATGAAGATGTCGCATTCGGCCAGTGAGGCGTTCACGGCCTCAAGCATCTCCACGGCGCTCACAACATCCACTCGCGTGACGCCTTCAGGTGTAGCAAGCGCCACCGGGCCACTGATCAGGGTGACGCGTGCGCCCTGGTCTCGAGCAGCGCAGGCCAGCGCAAAGCCCATTTTCCCCGAGCTGTGGTTGGAGAGATAGCGCACCGGGTCGATGGCCTCACGAGTGGGGCCGGCCGTAATCACGACATGCTGCCCGGCCAGCGCCCCGGTTGCCGGGTCGGCATCGTCGGCCATGAAGGCATCCGGTGCGGGAGCGTGATCATCATGCTCGGGGGTAGCATCCAGTGGCAGGGTGCCGGGGGCGGGTGAGTGCCCGGATAAAGCGGCGTCAAGGGCGGCGACAATGTCTTCCGGCTCCAGCATGCGCCCGCCGCCAACATCGCCACAGGCCTGCTCGCCGGCATCCGGCCCAAGCTGTTGCCAACCGAAGGCCTTGAGCGTCTCGGCGTTGCGCTGGCTGGCGGGATGCGACCACATGGCCTGATTCATGGCCGGGGCCAGCAGGCAGCGCGCCCGGGTGGCGAGACACAGCGTCGTGAGCAGGTCATCGGCCATGCCGGCGGCCAGGCGCGCCATTACATCGGCCGTGGCTGGTGCGATCAATACGATGTCGGCCCATTTGGCCAGCTCGATATGGCCCATGCCGGCTTCGGCCTGCGGGTCCAGCAGCGAGGTGCGGACCTCTTCGCCGGTCAGGGCCTGCAGGGTCAGTGGCGTGATAAAGGCCTGTGCGCCCTCGGTCATCACCACGCGGACGCTGGCGCCGGCCTTTTTCAGCAGTCGCGCCAATACGGCACTCTTGTAGGCCGCGATGCCGGCACTGATGCCTAAAACGATGCGTTGACCCGCCAGTCGTGACATGCAAAGGCTCCATGAGCATAACTAAAATCGGTGGGATGCTACCTTACCACTGCGTGCATGGCGTGCGTAGCATCCGCCGTGCCGTCAACAACCACAACGACATGCTCATGAGGAACATTGCCATGCAGTCAAACCCGAACCGCACGCGTGCCTTTCTGCGTCGTCATCGTCTGGTCCCGGCCCTTTCGGCGCTGGCCGTCGGTGTCGCCCTGAGCGGCTGCGCCAGCCAGAATCAGCCAGCATCGCCGTCTTACGATAATGCAGCGCTTAATGAACAGCTGGTCATGGCCACGGCCTGGATGCAAAGCTCAGCCGAATATCGAGCGCTCTCCTTCCAGGCGTTCAATATCGCCCGACTGCGCCTTGATCAGGCGCTGGAAGCTCGGGTATCGGGTGACCGGCCGCTGGCGGTCATCGTGGACTGTGATGAGGCGGTCATCGATAACACGCCCTTTGAAGCATGGCTGATCGGGCGCGATGAGCATTATTCCAGCGCCAACTGGAATGCCTGGGTCGAGGATGCTCAGGCGCGTGCGCTGCCCGGCGCGCAGGCCTTTCTGGAGTATGCGCGCTCGCGCGGGGTCGAGGTGTTCTATGTGACCAACCGGGATGAGAGCGGTCTGGAAGCCACCATGAAAAATCTCAGGCAGCTCGACTTTCCGTGGGTCGACGAGCAGCACATGATGCTGCGCACTGACACCAGCGACAAGCAGCCGCGCCGTGAAGCCGTCATGGCCACCCATGATGTGGCACTGCTGGTGGGCGACAATCTGGCCGACTTCGACAGTGGCTATGATGCCGATGAGGTCGCCACGCGTAACGCACAGGTCATTCAGGATCGTGCGCATTTTGGCGAGCGCTATATCGTACTGCCCAATCCGACCTATGGTGGCTGGGAAAAGGCGCTCTATGACGGTGACTACTCGCTGTCGCCACAGGAAAAGGATCAAAGGCGCCGCGCCGCGCTGCGCGTCTGGTCGGGGCCGCAGGCGCCCGGCGAGTAATGCGGCAGGCAGGGGCACGCGAGGTGCCCCCGTTGATGTTTTTGATCAGCGTAAATACTGCGCGCCACGGGCGTTGACGAAAAGGGAATAAATGCCGTGGCTGGCGGCCATGAAAAGGCGATTGCCCTGTGGCCCGCCAAAGCATAGATTGGCGCAGCGCTCCGGCAAGTGGATATGGCCGATGGCCTTGCCTGACGGGTCGAAAACGCGAACGCCGTCCAGTGCTGCCGGGTCCGCCTCGGGTGCCCCCGAGCTGCCCCAGCCGCACCACAGGTTGCCATGATCATCGCACTTGATGCCGTCCAGCCCGCCAAATCCCTTTGCTTCGATATGGCGGGTGCGCTCGCCCAGCGTGCCATCATCATTGACCTGATAGGCCCATACGAGCCGGTCCGGTCTGGCACGGCCTTCCACAACGTAAAGGCGCTTTTCGTCCGGCGTGAAACACAGCCCGTTGGGGCCGGCGATATTGTCAATCACGCGGGTGAGGCCCAGGGTGTCACCATCAATGCGATAGACGCCGTGGGGCAGCTCGATGTCGATTTTATGGCCTTCGTAATAGCCCCCGGCCTGAAACGGCGGGTCGGTAAACCAGATCGAGCCATCACGCTTGACCACGATATCGTTGGGCGAATTGAAGCGCTTGCCCTCGAAAT
Organism: Kushneria marisflavi; assembly: GCF_002157205.1. Taxonomy (NCBI): domain Bacteria; kingdom Pseudomonadati; phylum Pseudomonadota; class Gammaproteobacteria; order Oceanospirillales; family Halomonadaceae; genus Kushneria; species Kushneria marisflavi. The sequence continues at coordinate 2,698,354 of NZ_CP021358.1, forward strand.
TATCGGCCAGCACCGTGATCCTGCCGTCATGTTCGGTACGGGTGATGCGACGGCCGAGATCGTGGGTCGTAGAACCTTCACAGACGATCAAACGACCCTGCAGGTCGCGTGTCATGCCGTTGGAAAAGTTGGCATTGTCTCGATACACGCCCAGTGACTGGCTGATCTCGTCCCATCGCACGATGCGGTTATTGGGGATGTCGCTGACCAGCAGGTAGTTGCCATCGCCAATCCAGACGGGACCCTCTGCCCAGCGCAGGCCATCGGCCAGCATTTCGACACTGGCATTAAAAATGCGCAGTTCCAGAAAGCGATCATCCAGAATCTCAACGGCAGGGTCCGGATAGCGCTGATTCAGCGGCTGTGCGCTGGCCGGCTGCGCCAGTGAGACACCGGTGACAGCAATCGCGCCACAGGCCAGCGACTGTTTTAAAAACATACGGCGCAAACCGCTTTCGCAATGAAATTGAGAGTCCATCGGCATCCCCTTCTGGTTGTTAGCGCTAACAATTTCCTGCGCTTACGCTAGGGGATGCCGGAAGATTTGGGTATCCGCCAATATACCAGGAAGAGACATCAGGTCTCGCCCTTGCCGGGTGGCGCGCCCGGCAAGGGTTTGACGTCTTAATCAAGGGTGATGACCACCTTGCCCAGATGCTGCTGGCTCTGAAGATGCTCGAAGGCGGCACGGGTATCGTCAAAGGCAAAGGTGCGATCAATCACCGGCTTGATCCGATGCTGGGTGATGGCACGGTTCATCTGCTCGAACATCTCGCGCGAGCCGACATAGATTCCCCTCATCAGCACACTCTTGCGCATAATGGCAGTCGGGTTGATCTCACCCCCGGTCAAAACGCCAATCAGGTTGATCTGCCCGCCCAGACGGGCAGATTCGATCGAGCGGGGCAGAGTGCCGGCACCGCCAACCTCCACCACATGATCCACACCGCGCCCATCGGTCAGTCGCTGAACGTCCTCCTGCCACTCGGGCGTCTGGCGATAGTTAATGGTGGCGTCAGCGCCGAGTTCGCGTACGCGGGCAAGCTTGTCGTCGCTGGAAGAGGTCTGAATGGCCCGGGCGCCGGCGGCGCGCGCGAATTGCAGGCCAAACATCGAGACGCCGCCGGTGCCCAGCAGCAGCACGCTGTCGCCGGCTTTCAGGGGTGACTTGCCGGCATAGAGGGCATTCCAGGCCGTGACGGCGGCGCAGGGCAGGGTGGCGCCTTCCTCATATGAGAGGTGCTCGGGCAGCGCGACCAGGCCTTCCTGATCGAACAGCACATACTCGCTGAGCACGCCATCCATGGCGCCGCCCAGGGCCGACCCGGGATGGCTGTCGTTAACCTCGCCGCCCAGCCAGTTCTGCATGAAAATGCCCGCCACACGGTCGCCCACGTTGAACCGCGTGACGTTCTCACCGATCTCGACCACTTCACCGGCACCGTCGGAGAGTGGAATGCGATCAGGGGCGACGCCACCACGACCGTACTTGCCAGTGACGACCATCAGGTCACGGTAGTTCAGGGAGGCAGCGCGCATCCGTACCAGAACCTGGCCACGAGCCGGCCGGGGCGTATCGCGTTCGGTGAGGGTCAGGTCGCTGATCGCGCCGGTGTTGGGCAGGGTATAAAGACGCATCATGATTCTCCTGAGCATTGTCCATATGACAGGGAAAGCGTAGCGGGACAGAGAAGCATGACAATAAAACGCCGTGATTTCAGTTCTCGAATCGAGCGCCGTTAATCCTTTATCAGGATATTCTGTTAAAGGGAGCAGGCGTGGGTATCAGTCACTGGCCGGAAGGCGAACGACCGCGGGAGAAGCTGATTCATCTGGGGCCTCAGGCCCTGTCGGATGCCGAGCTGCTGGCGATTTTCCTACGGGTGGGTGTCAAGGGACGCTCGGCGGTGGATCTGGCACGGGATCTTTTGAGCGAGTTTGACGGACTACGGCCACTGCTGGAGGCCGATCGCGATACCTTTTGTCGTGCCCATGGGCTGGGTGATGCCAAGTACGTGCAGCTGCAGGCCGCGCTTGAGCTTTCGCGTCGTCATCTGGAAACGCTTTTAATGCGTGGCGATGCACTCAATTCACCCACCATGGTGCGTCGCTTTTTGAGCGCGCATCTGCGTGATCTTGGCCATGAAGTGTTCGCCGCACTCTTTCTGGACAGCCAGCATCGTGTGTTGCGCTTTGAGAAACTCTTTACCGGCACGCTGGACGCCGCTGCCGTTTATCCGCGTGAAGTGGCCAGGCGTGCGCTGGCGCTCAATGCCGGGGCCATCATCTTTGCCCACAACCACCCCTCCGGGGTCGCCGAACCCAGCGACGCCGATCGTCGCATCACCACGCGCCTGGTCGAGGCGCTGGGGCTTTTTGACATTCGGGTGCTGGATCATTTTGTGGTGGGCGACGGCGAAGTGAGCTCCTTTGCCGAAAGGGGATGGCTGTAAGGCCGACACCGGCACAAGGGCAATAATATCAAGGGGTGCTTGCCGATCAGGGGGTGCTCTGGTATAAAGTACGCCCTTTGACTTTCTGCGGGTTATGAACAGGGGGCAGGGAGGCGTATCGCCTGCCACTTCTCACCGGTTTGCCCGAATACTTAATAGACACTCATGTGGGGCCCATTCGGGCTCACGGCTGGAGGCTTCCATGTCACAAGTCTGTCAGGTTACCGGCAAGCGTCCGGTGACTGGTAACAACGTTTCCCACTCTCAGCGCAAGACGCGTCGTCGTTTCGTTCCGAACCTGCATACGCATCGGTTCTGGGTCGAGTCCGAAAAGCGCTTTGTCCGTCTGCGTCTGTCCTCCAAGGGCATGCGCATTATCGACAAGAAAGGCATCGAAGTGGTCCTCAAGGATCTGCGTGCCAATGGCCTGAGCGTCTGAGACGACGGTTCGTGATTACACCTCAAGCGCCCTGTGCGCTTGAATGCGGAGAGCAACATCATGCGTGACAAGATCAAGCTGGTTTCAAGCGCGGGTACCGGTCATTTCTACACGACCGACAAGAACAAGCGCAACACTCCTGACAAGCTGGAATTCAAGAAGTACGACCCGGTCGTACGCAAGCATGTCATGTACCGTGAAGCCAAGATCAAGTAATTGATCCCGCTTTGCGCGCCGCCCGACAGGGTGGCCTGAAAGGACCCGGTCATGGCCGGGTCTTTTTGTATCTGGTCCTTTTTTCGATGCCTGGCTGGCAGGCCCTCATCTGCTGCGCCGTCTCCCCTTTCTTCAACGCTGTCACATTAGACCCTCATGCCCGAGCTGCCTGAAGTCGAAACGACCCGCCGCGGTATTGCACCGTGGGTGGCAGGTTTCGAGATTAATGAAGTCATCATTCGTCATCATCGCCTGCGCATTCCGGTCCCGGAAGGCTTGGCCGAGCTTTTGGCCGGTGAGCGCATCGGCGAGATCGAGCGCCGTGCCAAGTATCTGCTTCTGCCGGTGGCCGGTGGACACCTGCTCTGGCATCTCGGTATGTCCGGCAGTCTGCGGCTGGTCGAGATCGGCACCGAGCCGCGCAAGCATGATCACATTGATCTGGTCATGAGCTCGGGGCTGGTGCTGCGCTACCACGACCCACGTCGTTTCGGACTGGTGGATTTCCTCAAAGGTGATCCGTTCAGTGACCGTCGCCTGGCCGCGCTCGGCCCCGAGCCACTTGACGACGGATTCAGTGGCGATCACCTGTATGAGCGCTCGCGCGGCAAGCGCGTGGCGGTCAAGAACTTCATCATGGATAACGCCACCGTGGTGGGCGTTGGCAACATCTACGCTGCCGAGGCGCTGTTTATGGCTGGCATCGACCCGCGTGTCGAGGCCGGCCTAGTCGAGCGCGAGCGTTATCAGCGTCTGGCAGCGGCCATCAAGCAGGTACTGGCGGCGTCGATCGAGCAGGGCGGTACCACGCTGCGTGATTTCGTCAGCGGGCGCGGCGAACCGGGCTATTTCGTGCAGCGACTCAACGTCTATGGACGTGGCGGTGAGCCTTGCCGTGTCTGCGGGCATGAGCTGCGCTCGATGACCATTGGCCAGCGCGCCAGCGTGTTCTGCCCTCACTGTCAGCACTAGTCACCGCGCATGACACACTGCCGCGGCGGAGCCCAGCTGATAGAATGTCGGGCAATACACTCGTGCCCCTTTTATTACCAATTCCGGAAGCTGTCGTGACCCAACGTCTTCGTCTCAAGAAAAACGCCGATCGTCGTCTCAAGGCGGGCCATCTGTGGCTATATTCCAATGAAATCGATATCGCCGAAACACCGCTCAAGAGCTTTGAGCCGGGTGCCCAGGCCATTGTCGAGGCGGCCAACGGGCGCGCCATGGGCGTGGCCTATGTCAATCCCAATTCCCTGATCTGTGCCCGCGTGGTCTCGCGCGACACTGATGTGATGCTGGGGCGTTCCCTGCTGGTACACCGCTTCAAGCAGGCGCTGTCCCTGCGTGAGCGTCTTTATTCGCGTCCCTTCTATCGTCTGGTGCATGGCGAGGGCGATCTGCTTCCCGGGCTGGTCGTTGACCGCTTTGACGATGTGGTGGTGGTTCAGCTCAATACGCTGGGCATGGAGAAGGTGCGTGACGAAATCATCGATGCGCTCAACAAGGTGCTTTCCCCCAGGGTAATTGTCCTGCGCGGGGATACTGCCGGTCGGCGGCTGGAGCAGCTCGATGAGCATGTCGAGATCGTTCAGGGCGAGCTTGATGGCCCCGTGGCGCTGGAAGAGAATGGCGTGCGCTTTGAAACCGATGTCGTGGGTGGCCAGAAGACCGGCTGGTTCTTTGATCACCGCGATAACCGTGCCTGGCTCAACGCCCAGGTGGCCGGCAAGCGAGTGCTGGATGTGTTCAGCTACGTGGGTGGCTGGGGCGTTCAGGCCGCGGCCAGCGGCGCCTCTGAAGTGGTCTGTGTTGATGCCTCCGGCCCGGCGCTTGAGCGCGTCGCACAAAATGCTGCGCTCAATGGTGTGGAAGACCGTGTCTCGACGCTGCAGGGCGATGCCTTTGAAGTGCTGGCCCAGCTCAAGGCGCAGGGCGACGTCTTTGATGTGATCGTGCTTGATCCGCCGGCGTTCATTCGCAAGCGCAAGGACATCAATGCCGGCGAGCGAGCCTATGGTCGACTCAACCGCGAGGCGATTCGTCTGCTGGGTCGCGACGGGCTCTTGATGTCGGCGTCGTGCTCGATGCATCTGGCCAGTGATCGGCTCATTGACGTCGTGCGCGGCTCGGCACGTCATCAGGACCGCCATGCCCAGCTGATCTATCAGGGCCATCAGGCCGGTGACCACCCCATTCACCCGTCCATTCCGGAAACGGCCTATCTCAAGGCGATGGGCGTGCGTATCTTCCGCGACTGAGGTCTTCATGCCGCGTCCGGTCCGTATCTTTCAGCATCCGAACAGCCTGCTGGTGGGGCATGTGCGCAATCTGCTTGAAGGTGCGGGCGTGGCGTGCGAGCTGCGCAACTGGACGCTGGCCGGCGGCATGGGCGATCTGGCCCCCATCGACTGCGAGCCGGAACTGTGGGTGGCCTCCGGCGACGCGCCGTGCGCGCAAGAGATTATCGAGCAGTGGCGCCAGAATGTTGAGGCTCCGTCCTCGCCCGGTGCGCGGCTGTCACGGGGCTGGCGCTGTCAGCGCTGTGGCGAGTGGCACGAGGCGAATTTCGATACCTGCTGGCAGTGCGGGCTTGAAAGGCCTGATCCATAGCGCCAATGGGCGTGCCTGTCGCCCGGTCGTCACGGGCGCGTTACACTGTGGGTACCTTCACGCGATGACTTCATCCGCGCCGTTTTCCATCACCGAGCAGACGTTGCGTTCATGACCAGCACACGAGTACTGACCGGCATCACCACGACCGGTACCCCCCATCTGGGCAATTATGTCGGTGCCATTCGCCCCGCCATTGCCGCCAGTCAGGACGAAAGCGTTCAGTCCTACTATTTTCTGGCCGACCTGCATGCACTGATCAAGGCCAGCGACCCCAGGAGAGTTCAGCAGTCGCGCCTTGAGATTGCGGCCACCTGGCTGGCGCTGGGACTGGACACCGACAACGCCATCTTTTATCGCCAGTCGGACATCCATGAGACCACCGAGCTTGCCTGGATGATCTCCTGTGTCTGCGCCAAGGGGCTGATGAATCGGGCGCATGCCTACAAGGCCGCCGTGACGGACAATGAAGACACCGGCAGTCCCGATCCGGATCGCGGCATCACCATGGGGCTTTTCAGCTATCCGGTGCTGATGGCGGCCGATATCCTGATGTTCAATGCCAACCGCGTGCCGGTCGGGCGTGATCAGGTTCAGCACATCGAGATGGCGCGTGACATGGCCGGACGTTTCAACCACATCTACAAGGGCAATTATTTCACACTGCCCGAGGCAGTGGTCGATGAGCGGGTTCAGACGCTCAGCGGGCTGGACGGACGCAAGATGTCCAAAAGCTACGACAACACCATTCCGCTATTCTCCTCCGAAAAGAAGCTTTTAAAGCTGATCCGCAAGATCAAGACCAACTCGCTGGAGCCGGGTGAACCCAAGGACCCCGAGACCTGCACGCTGTTTCAGATCTATTCGGCCTTCGCCAACGAAAGCGAAGAGCAGGCCATGCGTAGCCGCTACGCCGAAGGGATTGGCTGGGGCGATGCCAAAAATGCGGTATTTGAGCACCTTAACGCCCAGCTCGAAGGGCCGCGCGATGAGTATGAAAGGCTCATGCAGGACCCGGCTCATATCGAGTCGGTACTTCAAAAGGGCGCCGAGCGTGCGCGCAGTGAGGCCAATACGCTGCTGGAACGCCTGCGCCCTGCGGTGGGGTTGGGTCGATTCGTTTGATCCGGGTCTGATTGCACCGGCGCCCTGAACGTCAGGGCACCAGCGCCTTGAGCATTAAAGCGCATAATAAAAGGGCCGCCTTCATGAGAAGGCGGCCCTTGTCTTGTCATGCGTGGCCCGATCAGAATGTTGTGTCGAGGGCAGCTTCAAGTCCGGGCGTGTACTTGGCACCGTGCGGCACGGTGACGGTCGAGGGTGTCAATGCATCATTGATCGGTTCGAACCGGCCGCCCAGTGACTCGGCCAGAAAGGCCTCGGTAATGGCGTTGAAGGCAATGTTGTTCGCCGGACGCGCAAAGCCGTGGCCTTCATCGGGAAAGAGTACATAGGTGACGGGAATCGATTTTTCGCGCATGGCGTCAACGATCTGGTCACTTTCAGCCTGCTTAACGCGCGGGTCGTTGGCCCCCTGTCCGATCAGCAGTGGTCGCTGAATACGGTCAGCGTGCGTCAGCGGCGACCGCGCTTTCAGCCATTCGCGACCTTCCTCGGTATTGGGGTCGGCCATGCGCCGATACATCTGCTGGCGTCCTGCTTCCCAGTAGGGCGGGATGCTCTCCAGCAGGGTGATCAGATTCGACGGCCCGACAATATCGACGCCACAGGCGAACACCTCGGGCGTCATGGTCAGACCGGCGAGTGTGGCATAGCCACCGTAGGAGCCGCCCATGATCGCAACCCTTTTCGGGTCGGCAACGCGCTGGTCGATGGCCCAGTTGACGGCATCGATCAGATCATCGTGCATGCTGGTGCCCCATTCGCCGTCACCGGCCGCGGTGAAGGATTTGCCAAAGCCGGTCGAGCCGCGATAGTTGACCGACAGCACGGCGTAGCCGCGGTTGGCCAGCCACTGGTGATAGCTGTTGCTGCCGTAGCTGTCGCGCGCCCAGGGGCCGCCGTGCACCAGCAGCACCATGGGCAGCGGTTCTGAAGGCGTCTTGAAGCCGTCCGCTTCGCTGCCATGGGGCAGGGTGAGGTAGGACACCAGCGTCAGGCCATCACGCGTTTTGATCTCAAGCGGTGTCATGCCGGCAAGCGGTGCGCCTTCAAGCTCCGGACGGCTGACAAACAGTGAGGTCAACGTGAGGGCGTCGCGATCAAAGAGCCAGGTTTCGGCAGGTGCCGTGACCGGGTCATTGACCACGATCCAGCGGCGGTCGTCATCCGTACGCGAGGTGACGTTAACATCGCCCTTGAGCCGCTCATCAAGAAAGGTCAGTGCCTCACCGATGCTCGGGTCAATGGCGGTCCATTCGGTACGCAGATAGTCCACCGCCCAGGCTTGAATGTTGTGGTTGTCGCGGTCGGCCATGACACCGGTAATGTCGGCCTTCGATGATTCGGCGATCACGCGTAGTTCGCCGCTGTCCCAGTCCTGTGCGGTGAGCGCGGCCGTATCGCGTCCGCGGCTGTCGATCCAGTACATGGTGCGACCATCACGGGTAAACCCGGCTGGCCCGGTATTGGCGCTATCTTCAAAGCTGATGGAGGCAAACGGCTCGCTTTCAACGCTCAGGTCGTTAACGCGGAAAAAGTCTTCACCACCATCAACACGAGGCTGCTCGGCCAGACGAATCTCCAGATTTTCGTCGAGCAAGAAGCCGCCATAGCCATCGTTTTGCAGTACCAGCGACAGCTCGCCGCTGTCGAGGTTGAGCTGATAGACATCGTGCCAGCGTGGGTCACGGTCGTTGATCCCGACCATGATGCGATCCTTGATGTGGCGACTCACGCCCAGTATCTGTACGCGTACGCCTTCCTGTGGCGTGAGGATACGCTGCTCGCCGTTTTCCACGTTCACACCGTAAAGGCGAAAGTTTTCGTCACCGCCCTGGTCATTGACATACAGAAGCTGCTGACTGTCCGGTGACCAGAAATAGCTGCGGATCGGGCGAGTGTCTTCCTGCGTCAGAGCGCGAGCGTTTTCAGGGTAATCGGCCGGGGCAACCCAAAGATTCAACACGTCATTGTGAGGCGCAATCCAGGAGAGCCATTGCCCGTCGGGGCTCAGACGTCCCTGGACGCGGCTGGGATTGCCAAACAGGCGCTGACGCTCGATAAGCGCCACGTCATCTGCCGGGCCGGCACCTGCCGAAGGGGTCTGGCTGGCCGGTACGGCCGCCAGCGCAACATTGATCCAGCGCATCATGAACTCCTTGCATCGATAGGCTGTCACCGCATGAGTCTGCGGTGTCATCTGGATTTCGACAGCATAACGCACGTGGTTATCCCGGGCCTGATGAATCCATTAGACAGCTTTTATTTCAGACACATTGTTTATGACGATAAACTATGGACAAGCATCTTTTTATTACTGGAGCAAGGGTATGGCGCAAGTAACGGCAGCGGATCAGCCTCAACAGAGGCCCCTGCATCAATCGCCGATCGTCTGGGGGGCCGCAGGCGTTTTATTGATCGCGGCGCTGACGGTCGCCATGACAATCAGCGTTACCCAGGGAGCGCTGATGCTGGTCGGCGGCGCGCTGGGGCTGGTGCTTTATCACGCCGCGTTCGGATTCACGTCGGCCTGGCGTGTGTTCATTATTGACCGTCGAGGGCGGGGCCTGCGGGCGCAGATGGTATTGCTGGCCGTCGCAGTGGTGCTGTTCTTTCCGGCCCTGTCGGCAGGCACGCTGTTTGACCATCCGGTACGAGGTTTTGTCTCACCCATTGGCGTCTCCGTGATGGTCGGAGCCTTCATATTCGGTATCGGCATGCAGCTGGGCGGCGGCTGCGCCTCTGGCACCCTGTTTACGGCCGGAGGAGGTAATGCCCGTATGGTGGTGATGCTACTCTTCTTTATCGTCGGGTCAGTACTGGCCACCATCAATTTTGACTGGTGGTTGTCGCTGCCGGCGTTTCAGCCAACCTCGCTGGTCGAGCTGGGCGCAGGCCCCGGTATTGCCACAAGTCTTGCCCTGTTTTCCGTGATCGCAGCCGTTACCGTGTGGCTGGAGCGTCGTCGGCATGGCCGCCTGGAGGCGGCGGCGATACTGGCCGAGCGGCGTGGCACGGCGCGCTGGCTGAGGGGGCCATGGCCCCTGCTTTTCGGTGCGGTAGCACTGGCGCTGCTTAACTTCGCAACGCTGTCACTGGCCGGTCGCCCCTGGGGCATTACCTCGGCCTTTGCGCTCTGGGGTGCCAAGATCATTCAGACGCTGGGTATCGATCCGGGACAGTGGAGCTACTGGCAGCAGCCCGGCAATGCGCAGGCGCTGACTCAGAGTATCTGGCATGACGTGACCAGTACCATGAATATCGGCATTATTCTGGGCGCGATGGTGGCAGCAGCGCTGGCGGGCAGATTTCGGCCCACGTTGAATATTCCGTTGCGCTCGCTGCTGGCCTGCGTCATCGGAGGCGTATTGCTGGGCTATGGAGCGCGTATCGCCTTTGGTTGCAATATCGGTGCCTATTTCAGCGGCATCGCCTCGGGAAGCCTGCATGGCTGGGTATGGATGGTTTTCGCCTTCGCCGGCAACATGGTCGGAGTGAAGCTACGTCCCTTCTTTTTCGAACAACCTGCGCGTCCCGCCGTGAGTGGCTGCTGAGATGGCTTGATTTCCGAGCCGGGAGACGGAGATGCCTGATGGCATCTCCGTGCCGTTTTGTGCATTAACCCGTTGTTTCCCATGTGTGTTGTGAAAATATTTAATGGTTTTTTAATGAAACGGGCTATAATGATTAGTTAACACGCTTACGATTTACGGAAGTTGCATGCCCGGTTCGATCACCTCAACCCCCGCCGAACGCCAGAAGACGCTCAAGAGCCTCTATCGCTACATTGCCTACCTTTTCCTGATTGCCCTGATCTGTCAATGCATGTACTGGGACGCATTGCCTAGAGACATTGACGATCAGTTTTCCGAAACCTCTTTTGCTGAAATTGCTCAGCCTTTCATGCTGTTGGGTAGCCTGATACTTCTATGGAAGGTTCGTGCCATGGGGATTTATCGCCACGGCACTGTCCTGATGTTTGCCTTTTTACTGGCCTCATTGATCCGTGAACAGGATTTCATGCTCGACCGCGTGTTTGATGACCTGTGGCAGTGGCTGGTCACGCTGGTACTGGTGCCGGCCCTTGTGTTTCTGGTGCGCTACCGGCTGCACGTGCTGGACGAGTGCTGTCGCTATATGAAGCAAATGTCCTTTGGCCTTTTCCTGGGGGGCTTTGTGTCCGTTTATGTCTTCTCACGACTGATGGGTCGGGGCATTTTCTGGGAAGCCGTGTTAAAGGCGCAGTACGTTTATGAAATCAAGGCCACAATAGAGGAAAGCATCGAGACGCTGGGGTTTGCGCTGATTCTTCTGGCCATTGTCGAACTCTGGCTCTGGGCGCGACAGCAGGTGGTACAGACAGCCTGATGGCGGATTGAGGCGGGGAAGTCTGACAGTCAGGTCATGAAAAAAGGCCCCATCCATGGATGGGGCCTTTTGTATGGCAGATGCGACCGCTTAGTTGGGCAGCATGCTGCGCAGCACGTAATGGAGGATACCGCCGTGACGGTAGTACTCCAGTTCGTTAACGGTATCGATGCGGCAGAGCGCGTCGATTTCTTTGGTGTTGTCATCGGCGAAGGTGATGGAGACCTTCACGCTGGCTGCCGGGCTCAGATCGTTCAGACCCGAGATGCTGATTGTCTCGTCACCGGTCATGCCCAGCGAGTTGCGGTCTTCACCTTCCGGGAACTGCAGTGGCAGAACGCCCATGCCGATCAGATTGGAGCGGTGAATACGCTCGTAGGATTCGGCGATGACGGCGCGAACGCCCAGCAGGCGCGTACCCTTGGCGGCCCAGTCACGCGAGGAGCCGGTGCCGTATTCCTTGCCGGCGATGATGACCAGCGGCTTGCCTTCTTCGGCGTACTTCATTGCGGCATCATAGATGGCCATCTGTTCGCCGTTGGGTACGTAACGGGTCATGCCGCCTTCAACACCGTCGAGCATTTCGTTGCGGATACGCACGTTGGCAAAGGTGCCGCGCATCATGACTTCGTGGTTGCCGCGACGCGAGCCGTAGGAGTTGAAGTCCTTGACCTCGACACCATGCTCCTGAAGGTAGCGACCGGCCGGGCTATCGGGCTTGATGGAGCCTGCCGGAGAAATATGGTCGGTAGTGACCGAGTCACCCAGCTTGGCCAGAACGCTGGCGTTCTTGACGTCCTGAATCGGTTCCGGCTCGCGACCCATGCCTTCAAAGAAGGGCGGGTGCTGGATGTAGGTGGAATCCTTCGACCACTCATAGACTTCACCCGGGGTGATGTCGATGGACTGCCAGGCAGCATCACCGTCAAAGACCTCGGCGTATTCCTTGCGATACATGTCGCTGCGGACACGCTCGACGGCCTCGGCGATCTCCTTCTGAGACGGCCAGATGTCCTTGAGATAGACCGGATTGCCGTCCTTGTCGTTGCCCAGCGACTCTTTCGAGATGTCCAGGCGGACGTTGCCGGCCAGCGCATAGGCCACGACCAGGGGCGGTGACGCCAGCCAGTTGGTCTGGACCAGCGGATGGATACGGCCTTCGAAGTTACGGTTGCCGGACAGGACCGAGGCGACCGTCAGGTTTTCATCCTGGATGGCCTTGTCGATCTGCTCGGGCAGCGGCCCGGAGTTACCGATACAGGTGGTGCAGCCATAGCCGACCAGGTTGAAGCCCAGGGCATTAAGCGGCTCCTGGAAACCGGCCGTGGCGAGATAGTCGGTGACGACCTTGGAGCCAGGAGCCAGCGAGGTCTTGACCCAGGGCTTGCTGGTCAGGCCCTTTTCGACGGCCTTCTTGGCCACCAGACCTGCCGCCATCAGCACGCTCGGGTTAGAGGTGTTGGTGCATGACGTGATGGCTGCGATGACGACCGCGCCATCCTGCAGGCGGAAGTTGTGCCCGCGGTGTTCGATATTGGGGTTTTCGCTAAAGCTATTGTCGACAAAGGGTGCGGTGTTGCCACCTTCGCTCTGCCAGCGACCTTCTTCCTTCGCTGATGCATCCTTTGACTGATCGGCCAGCAGCTTTTCAAACGTGGCGCTCATGTCGGTCAGGGCAACGCGGTCCTGCGGACGCTTGGGGCCGGCCAGGCTGGCCTCGACGGTATCCATGTCCAGCGACAGGGTATCGGTGAAGATCGGCTCGTGGCCCGGCTCACGCCACATGCCCTGTTCCTGGGCATAGACCTTGACCAGTTCGATCTGCTCCTGGCTGCGGCCAGTCAGCTTCATGTAATTCAGGGTTTCATCATCGATCGGGAAGAAACCACAGGTAGCGCCATACTCAGGTGCCATGTTGGCAATGGTGGCGCGATCGGCCAGCGGCAGATCCTTGAGGCCATCACCATAGAATTCGACAAACTTGCCAACCACACCCTTCTTGCGAAGCATCTGGGTCACGGTCAGTACCAGGTCGGTCGCCGTGATACCTTCCTTGAGCTTGCCTTCGAGCTTGAAGCCAATGACTTCGGGGATCAGCATGGAGACAGGCTGGCCCAGCATGGCCGCTTCGGCTTCGATGCCGCCAACACCCCAGCCCAGTACGCCCAGACCGTTGATCATGGTGGTGTGGGAGTCGGTGCCCACCAGAGTGTCGGGGAAGGCAAAGGTCTTGCCGTCTTCTTCCCTGGTCCAGACCGACTTGCCCAGGTACTCAAGGTTGACCTGGTGGCAGATACCGGTACCCGGGGGAACAACGCTGAAGTTGTCAAAGGCCTGCTGGCCCCAGCGCAGAAACTCATAGCGCTCGAGGTTACGCTGCATCTCGATCTTGACGTTGTCTTCAAATGCTTCCGGGTTGCCGTAATCGTCCACCATGACCGAGTGGTCGATGACCAGATCGACCGGCGACAGCGGGTTGATGCGAGAAGGCTTTTCACCCAGCTTGGCGACGGCGTCACGCATGGCAGCAAGGTCGACAACGCCGGGGACGCCGGTGAAGTCCTGCATCAGGACGCGGGCGGGGCGATAACCGATCTCACGCGTGGAGCGACCTTCCTTCTGCCAGTCGACCAGCGCCTGAATGTCGTCCTGCGTCGCAGTCACACCATCCTGAAAGCGCAGCTGGTTTTCGAGCAGCACCTTGAGGGTGAAGGGCAGACGTGCAAAATCGCCATACTGCTCGGCAGCCTTCTTGAGGCTATAGTAATGGTAGGTTTTTTCACCGACCGTCAGCTCGCCAAGCGTGCTGTTGGTGTTATCAGGGCTCATGAAGCCTCCTCATCATCGGATTCCGGACCCGCGCCATGCGGCTTGATAACCTCCGTCAGGAGAGGCGATAACGCATGGCCGGTACGCCGTATCAGGGAACATTGTCCAGCGTACTACCGTTCCCTGATAAGTATAGTAAGCATACCTGCAATATGACCTTGTGTCGGCCTGCCTACATTGTCGACAAACTTCGTGGCGCTAGCATAACAGTTTACCGCCTGTTTCGTTCAAGTTTTTCAAGGCGAAAGCCCCTCATGATCGACCAAAGACTAATATCCTGGCAGGAACATTGCCCCTACTGCGACGCCATGAACGACATCGATATCGATACCAGCCAGGGTTCTCATGTGACCTGGGTGGACTGCCAATGGTGCTGCGCCCCGATCAGCGTCACGGTCACGATATCCTTGTTCGATGACACCCTGGAGTCGGTCACCCTCGGGCGTGATGACGATGCCTGAGCCCCTGGCAGGGCAATGAGCGTCATTGCCATCGCCGATTGGCCGCGGGCTGCCTGTCTGCTCACAATAAGGCATGGCCTATCATGTCTACGCGGGCACTGAAGCCAGCCATATGCAGTGTTACACTGGGCGCCATTCAATTACCGTCGATTTCTGTTGAGGTTATGTCATGAGTGAAGTCAGCCATCATCCGCTGATTATTCTGGGTTCGGGCCCGGCCGGCTATTCTGCTGCGGTCTATGCGGCGCGCGCCAATCTGTCTCCAATGCTGCTGACCGGCATGGAGATGGGCGGTCAATTGACCACGACCACGGATGTCGACAATTGGCCGGGAGATGACAGCGGCGTACAGGGCCCCGAGCTCATGGAGCGCATGCGTCGTCATGCTGAACGCTTTGACACCGATATCCGCATTGATCACGTCAACGAAGTCACGCTGACCGAGCGTCCCTTTCGGCTGAAGGGTGAAAACGGCAGCTATACCTGTGATGCCCTGATCGTGGCGACCGGTGCCAGTGCGCTGTATCTCGGCCTTGAGTCCGAGGAGCGATTCAAGGGGCAGGGTGTGTCGGCCTGCGCTACCTGCGATGGCTTTTTCTATCGCAACAAGGAAGTCGTGGTGGTCGGCGGTGGCAATACGGCAGTCGAGGAGGCGCTCTATCTTTCCAACATCGCCTCGAAGGTCACGCTGGTGCATCGCCGCGACAGTCTGCGTGCCGAGAAGATCCTGCAGCAGAAGCTGTTCGACAAGGTCGACAATGGCAACATGGCGATCGAGTGGAACACGACCGTGGATGAAGTGCTGGGAGACGGCTCCGGGGTGACAGGTGTGCGCCTCAGGTCGATGACGGATGGCAGTACGCGCGAGCTCGAAGCGCCCGGTCTGTTCGTGGCCATTGGCCATCGTCCCAATACCGACCTGTTCAAGGGGCAGCTGGACATGAAGGATGGCTACATCACCGTGAAATCGGGCCTCGAAGGCAATGCCACGGCCACCAGCATTCCGGGCGTCTTTGCCGCCGGCGATGTGGCTGATCAGATCTATCGTCAGGCCATCACTTCGGCCGGCAGCGGCTGTATGGCCGCGCTGGATGCCGAGCGTTTTCTGGATGGGCTGGATCCGAGTGTGCCGCATTCGGCCTGGTAAGCATCACCGATGATCGTGATATGAAAGGAGGGAGGGCTCAGGCCTTCCCTTTTTTGTGTCCGATGGAATCTCCTGGCCGATGAAGGCCGCCACATTTCAGTAGTGTGGTGGCCGCTCCTGAGCGCTGTCGGACTGGATCGATTCAAGGCTTTCCCGCTGCTCTCCCAGGCGCTGGGCCATGAGATTGCACAGACGTTCCAGTCTTTCGATGGTGGCATTTTGCGTGATCAGTGCCTTGTCGAGGCGTTCCAGCCAGTCTTCCTGCCAGGCCAGACGACTTTCCAGATCGTTAGCACGCTCTATCACCTGCTTAAGCGTAGTGTCAATGTGCATGTTAGAATCAGCTTGTTGCGGAGGTGTGTTCATGTCGTTGATCTCCGTACGTTAAACATCCGGCCGTGGGGTCGGTGGCTGGGTTCACATCCCGTGAACAAGGGCATCATGGGAATCTGCGGGATGCGGACCATTTGATTAAACAATCCGATAAACGTTTGAAGCAGAGTATCGTCATGAGTGCAAAAACCATCTGGCGCTGTACCGTTATCAGCCTGCTGCTGGCGCTTTTAACGCCGGTTCTCGCAGGTTTTCTTGTCTATCTTGCAAGCCCTGTCGTTATCGAAAACATGGCCGCTGAGCCCGGTCTTGTCGTCATCTGGGGGCTATCTGCCGTGGCCTCCTTTGTCGCACTTGAAGTTGCCACCCTTGCCATGCATGTCCTGACCCCGACGCTTTCCAATGTGGTGGAAGTCGAAAAGGATGATCGCGAGATCGGCGTGGTCAAGTGGTTCAATGTCAACAAGGGGTATGGCTTTATTACCAGGGACGGCGGTGAGGATGTCTTCGTCCATTTTCGCGCCATTCGTGGCAAGGGCCATCGGACGCTGGCCGAGGGGCAGCGGGTGCGTTATTACTCCATTCAGAACGAGCGTGGCCTTCAGGCCGAGGATGTCACCGTCATTACCTGACAGGCTGTCCTTTCAAGACGCCAGAATGGTGTCGCAGGAAAACGCCCCGCAACGCGGGGCGTTTTTGATGGTGTCCAGTATGAGCCCCGTCACTGGCGCCCTACTTCTTGCCATCCTGAGCCCCGGCGTCGGGCCAGTAAATGACGCCTTCACTGCCATCAGCAAGAACCTGAAAAAAGCGGTCGGGGTCATCACCGGGCTGCCAGCCGCCGAGCGAACAGCGTACCTCACAGGCCAACGCCTGACTGGCAGCCCGGGCGCAGTCGGCATCGCGAGGCCAGGGCGTGAGATCGCTATCCAGCCAGAGACTGGCCATTCGGTCCGCGGCGTTTTCGACCAGCAGAATCGGCAGCCGCTGCCCCTTGTAGATGGGGGCCGCCCGCCACTGGTGCTTGCCGGCGCGCTCAAGCGTAACGCTGGTCTCCAGCGCGTTGGCAAGCCATTGGGAGATGCGTTCGGCATCATTGCAGGCGAGGTAAACCTCGATATCTGGATAGTGCTCCATGGGATTATCGCAGCAGCCGGTCAAGGGTAGATTCAAGGGCCTGACTCATCAGATCAAGGTCCGTGGCAAGAATGCGCTCATCACGCTGGTGGATGGTGGCATTACGTGGCCCGAACTCGATGGTCTGCGGCCCCAGGGTTGCAATGAAGCGAGCATCCGAGGTGCCGCCGCCGGTTGAAAGCCTCGGTGTTGCGCCCGTGATCTCACAAAGAGCTGCGCTGACCGCCTCGGTCAATTCACCCGGCTCCGTCATGAAGGGCTCGCCGGAGAGCTGCCAGTCAATATGCCGGTCAAGCCCGTGTGCATCGAGCAGAGCCTCGATGCGCGCCTGCAGCGCCTGAGCCGTGACCTCCGTGGAAAAGCGCAGATTGAAGGTGACTTCCAGCTCGCCTGGAATAACGTTGTTGGCGCCGGTGCCACCATGAATGTTGGAAATCTGCAGACTGGTCGGCGGGAAAAACTCGTTGCCGCTATCCCAGTGCTCGGAGACCAGAGCGTCCAAGGCCGGCATGGCCTGATGAATGGGGTTACGGGCCAGCTGTGGATAGGCCACGTGACCCTGCGTGCCCTGAATGCGCATCACGCCATTGAGTGAGCCGCGTCGTCCGTTTTTGATGACATCGCCAAAGCGTGCCTCCGAGGAGGGCTCGCCGACGATGCAGTAATCAATGGGTTCATTTCGTGCGCGCAGGATTTCAACCACGGCGCGGGTACCGTCTCGTGCCGGGCCTTCTTCATCGCTGGTCAGCAAAAAGGCAATTCGGCCCGGGCGCTCGGGATGAGCCGTCACAAAACGCTCAACGGCCGTTACCATCGCAGCCAGCGATCCCTTCATGTCGGCGGCGCCGCGTCCACGAAGATAGCCGTGCTCATCGATGCGGGGTGAGAACGGCGGTGTCTGCCACAGGTGCTCAGGCCCTGTCGGCACGACGTCGGTGTGGCCTGCCAGTACCAGGGTCGGGCCGGTCTGACCCCGTACGGCCCAGAGGTTGCGCACTTCCCCCTGGTCCATCCACTCCAGATGAAAGCCCATCCGTGTCAGGCGCTCGGCGATCAGGGTCTGACAGCCGGCATCATCAGGCGTTATGGAGGCTCTTGAGAGCAGCTCAAGCGCCAGTGACAGTGTCTCGCCCGGTGCCTGTCGGGTGTCAGGCGTATTGTCGAAAACCTTTTGCATGACTCTCTTCATTCAACGGGCGCTCGCGTGAGCGCCCGGATGTGTGGACAGCGCTGATGGCCCCTGGTAGTGGGCGTGCAGGGCGTCAGTTGTGGGCGTGCAGAGCGTCGTTGAGCGCGATGGCACTCTTGTTCGTGCGACACTCCAGTCGGCCTGTCTGGGAGTTGCGCAAAAACAGCAGGTCGTTCTGTCCCGCCAGCTGGCGCGCAGCGACAGTGTCTACCAGTTCGCCATGATCGTCGAGAACCGCTACCTTGGCACCGGCAGTAATGTAGAGACCGGCTTCAACGGTGCAGCGATCGCCCAGCGGGATGCCGATGCCGGCGTTAGCGCCGATCAGGCAGTTTTCGCCGGTGCCGATGACAATATTGCCACCGCCGGACAGGGTGCCCATGGTCGAGGCGCCGCCGCCCAGGTCAGAGCCCTTGCCCAGCACGACGCCGGCTGAAATGCGGCCTTCCACCATGCCGGGACCTTCGGTGCCGGCGTTGAAATTGCAAAAGCCTTCATGCATGACGGTGGTGCCTTCGCCCAGATGGGCGCCCAGACGAACACGCGCCGTGTCGGCAATGCGCACGCCCTTCGGTACCACGTAGTCGGTCATTTTCGGGAACTTGTCGACACAGTCGACGGACAGGGCACGGCCTTCAAGGCGTGCCTTCAGACGGCGGTCGCCGAGCTCCTCGATATCGATGGCGCCTTCGCTGCTCCAGGCAATGTTCTTCAAAAGACCGAACATGCCATCCAGCTTGATGCCGTGAGGCTTTACCAGACGATGCGACAGCAGGTGCAGCTTGAGATACACCTCAGGCACGCTTTCCGGTGCGCGGTCTTCTTCAAGAAAAACCGCCACCAGCGGACGACGGCTGTCTGCCATGGCACGGGCGATATCGGCCTGCGCGTCAGAGCCGGCATGGCTCAGGGCTTCGGCCAGACTTTCGCAATGCTCGGGCAAAAAGCTCACCGCCACATTGCCTTCGGGGGCGCCCAGCGTGCTGCGCACGGTGTCGACAAGCGTTTGCTCAGGAGTATGGAGCGGGGCCGGGTAGTAGACTTCGAGCCAGTCGCCCTGACGGTTCTGGGTGCCGATACCCAGTGCAAAACTCAGCATGGAAAATTCCTTATCGATGGGGATGTGTCAGGCCGGCCAGTCGTCGACGGCCTTGCCCACCAGCACCTCGGTGCCGGTATCAAGTACCGGACGCTGGATTAGGCTGGGATGCGCCTTGATTAGTGTCATGGCACGCGTCTGATCCAGCGCGTCGCGTTCGGCGTCATCCAGCTGACGCCATGTGGTGCTGCGGCGGTTAAGCAGTGTGGACCAGTCCACAAAGCCCAGAAAATGCTGAAGGGTTTCCTCCAGTCCATCCTGGTCGGCCAGACGACGCAGGTCGATCATTTCGACCTCCTGGCCGCTGGCTTCAAGCCGACGGCGGGCGCGCCGGCAGCGGTCACAGTTGGATAGGCCGTAAAGCTTCAGCATGAGAGGTCTCTCGTGACGCATTGGGCGGCGATTATAGGCGCCCGGCGTAGTGGGGCTCAAATCGGGAAAGGTGATGATCCCGATCGGCCAGTGCTAGCCGGTCGTGGCAATACCGGCTTCGGCATCGAGGACATGGCGCAGGCGGTCACTCAGTGCTTTCTGTAGCTCGGGATTGGTCAGCGGATCGCCGTTGGTATCGGTAATAAAGAACACGTCCTCGACCCGTTCGCCCAGTGTGGCGATCTTGGCCCCGGACAGCGCGATATCAAAGCTCATGAAGATCTGTCCGACATGGGCCAGAAGTCCGGGCCGGTCGGCGGCAATCAGCTCCAGTACGGTGCGTTGATTGGCTTCATCCTGCTCAATGAGTACGCGCGTGGGCACCCGGAAATGCTTGAGCTGGCGCGAAGTGTGACGCTTGACGATGCGGGGGTAGTCGTCCGGGTCGTCGAGCTCTTCGACCAGATGCGCCTGAATCTCCTTGAGCCGGGCGGGGTCGCGAATGGCCTGGCCATCACCGTCGAGCAGGATGAAGGTATTGAGCGTCCAGTCGTTGCTCGAGGTGGCGATACGGGCGTCGTGGATGGACAGGTCCAGCTGGTCAATGGCCGCGGCGGTGGCGGCAAACAGATTATTGACCGAGCGGGTGTGGATAAAGACCTTGGTACCGCCATCGGTCATGTCCTCGGTCGGGGCGCTGATCAGAATCAGCGGCATGACGTCCACACCGGCCTGCATGATGCCCTGGGTGTGCCAGACAATCTCACTGGCGCTGTACTGCAGGAAGTAGTCATCGCCCAGCGTTTCCCAGAGTGCATCCACGGCCTGACACTCGCCGCCCATGCACTGGGTGAGGGCACGGGCTTCTTCGCGTGTCTCCTCGATCCATTCCTGACGGTCGAGCGGATTTTCCAATCCACGTCGAAGCACGCGGCGCGTTTCCCCGTGCAGTTGACGTAGAAGGGCCGCGCGCCAGCTGTTCCAGAGCGTGGGATTGGTGGCGTTGATGTCGGCCACCGTCAGCAGATAGAGATAATCCAGATGTACTTCATCGTGAACGATGGCGGCAAACTCCCTGATGACGTCCGGGTCACTGATATCGCGCTTTTGAGCGGTCGTGGACATCAGCAAGTGATGTTCGATCAGCCAGCTGACCAGGTGCGTATCACGCCTTGGAACGCCGTGGCGATGGCAGAACCCTTGGACATCCCGGGCGCCCAGCTGGGAGTGGTCGCCCCCGCGGCCCTTGGCGATATCGTGATAAAGACCGGCAATCCACAAAAGCTCAAGCTTGGGCACGCGTGCCACAAGTGCTGCGCAGAGAGGATATTCTTCACGCCCTTCGGAGGTTCGAAAGCGCTGAATGACGTCCAGCACGCGCAGCGTGTGAGCATCCACCGTGTAGATGTGAAAAAGGTCGTGCTGCATCAGGCCGATGATGTGGCCAAAGCGGGGAAGATACTTGCCCAGAATGCCATAGCGCGCCATCCGGCCCAGTTCACGGGCTACCATGCCACCGCCGCGCAGCAGTTCCAGAAACAGGCTGCGATTGCGCAGATCGGCCCGAAAGCCGTTGTCGATCAGATGGCGGTGGTCACGAATGGCGCGGATGGTGGCGGCGCGGACACCTTCAATACCGGGATGCTGTGCGAGCAGCACAAACATCTCGATCAGGGCAGAAGGGCGGCGTTTGAAGACGTGTGGACCGCGAATACGCAGATACCTTCCATCCAGCTCGAAGCGGTTGTTGAGCGGTACGACCTCCGGCTGCTGATCTTGCTGGAGGATGTTTTCCTCAAAGTTCTGAATCAGCATGTCATTGAGTTCGACCAGGGCCGTGACCACGCGATAGTAGCGGCGCATGAACTCTTCAACGCCCAGTCGTTCCGGCGTGTCGTGATAGCCAAACAGGGCGGCGATGGCACGCTGATGATCAAACAGAAGACGGTCTTCACCCCGTTCGCTGATCATGTGCAGGGCGTAGCGTACCTGCCAGAGAAAGGCTCGGCTCTGACTGGCGATGCGCATATCGGCATCCGTCATGAAGCCGCGCTGCATCAGCACTTCAATGATATTGGTGCCAAAATGGCGCTTGGCGATCCAGGTAACGGTCTGGATGTCGCGCAGACCGCCGGGTGAGCTCTTGATATTGGGTTCAAGATGATGTTCGGAGTTGTTGAAACGCTGATGGCGGGCCTTTTGTTCGGCAAGCTTTGCCTGAAAAAAGGCTTCGCTACGCCACGTGTCCATCTGGTTCAGACGCTCGCGCATACGCTCCAGAAGCGGTTCAAAACCTGCCAGACAACGTGTTTCCAGCAGATTGGTGATCACGGTGACATCATCATTTGCCTCGCGCTCGCAGTCGTTGAGTGAGCGAACGCTATGGCCGATATCAAGGCCGATGTCCCAGAGCATCGTGATAAAGGCGGTCAGTGACTCTCGATAGGGTGTGTCGTCATCGTCTGCCAGCAGAATCATCAGGTCGATGTCGGAATACGGGTGCAGTTCACCCCTGCCATAGCCGCCCACGGCAATCAGGGCGATACCATCGTCATGCCACTCAAGGCGTGACCACAGCAGTGCCAGCAACTGGTCGATACACCATGCCCTGCCAAACACCAGGTCGCGAATGTCTGCGCCGTTTTTAAAACGTTCGTCCAGACGGCTGCGAATATCGGCCAGCACTTCCCGAACGGCCCCGATGGGAGAGGTGTCTCGATCCAGGCGTGCCTTCAGGGCCTCGAGATCGATCAGGGTGGTGTCCGGTGTAAACCGATAGTGGTGGAGCAGCATGGGCGGTGACCGTAATGAAAGTGAGCGGCAGCGTCCGCCACGGGCCTGCCAGTGGCAGGCCGGAGAGCGCATCGAACAGACGATGGATCAGTTTGTCAGAAAACCGAGGTCCTCGTCATGGCGGACGGTGGTGGCTTCCACGCCATCAGCCGTGATGATCAGGGTGTGCTCCCACTGGGCGGAAAGACTCTTGTCGCGGGTGACCGCGGTCCAGCCGTCCTTTAATACCCGGGTCTGCCAGCCGCCGGCATTGATCATCGGCTCGACGGTCAGACACATGCCTTCCTTGAGCTCGGCATCATTGTGTTCATTATAGCCGTCGTAGTGCAGCACCTGCGGGTCTTCATGAAAGCTGCGTCCGATGCCGTGTCCACAGAAATCGCGTACGACGCTATAGCCGTTGTCATTGGCATGTGCCTCGATAACGCGGCCGATGTCGGACAGCCAGACACCCGGGCGCATGATCTTCATGGCCTCATAGAGACATTCCTGGGCCACGCGTGACAGACGTTCGCCCTTGATGTTGTCGCCGACGATGAACATGCGGCTGGTGTCGCCGTAATAGCCATCCTTGATGATGGTG
Source organism: Kushneria marisflavi (assembly GCF_002157205.1). Lineage (NCBI taxonomy): Bacteria > Pseudomonadati > Pseudomonadota > Gammaproteobacteria > Oceanospirillales > Halomonadaceae > Kushneria > Kushneria marisflavi. The sequence continues at coordinate 2,721,505 of NZ_CP021358.1, forward strand.
ACATCGATATTGAAGATGTCGCCCTTTTTGAGTTTCTTGTCGAAATCGGGAATGCCGTGACAGACCACGTGGTTAAGCGAGATACAGGTAGCGTGCTGATAGCCATGGTACCCGATGGTGGCCGAAATCGAGTCGATCTCGTTTTCGATGTAGTGATGACACAGGCGGTCGATTTCGCCGGTGGAAATGCCCGGGCGAATGTGTGCCTCGATCATCTCCAGTACGCTGGCGGCCAGACGTCCGGCGATGCGTAGCTTGTCGATATCTTCGGCATTATGGATGGGGATGTTCATGGCGACTCGTGGTAAGCGAAATGGGAAGCCGTGCGAGGGCGCAGGGTCAATATCTCCCCGCAGTCAGGGGTTGTGACAGTAAGGTTCGGCTTCATCTTGACAGCATTATATGGTATAAAGCCGCGCGTTTTCCTGCAATCCGTGTCCGGGTATGACAGACTTGTCTTCTGGACAGGCGATCACGGAAAGCGTCTGAACCATTACCACAGAGACCACACATGTACCGACACATGGTCCCGGGTGCCGTGAAAACGGTCGGACCCATGGGGTGCGTGGAGGCTTAACCCGATACTCAGGAGAGTCATCATGTCAGTCAATATGCGTGACCTGCTCAAGGCAGGTGCCCACTTCGGTCACCAGACCCGTTACTGGAACCCGAAGATGAGCAAATACATCTTCGGCGCTCGTAACAAGATTCATATCATCAACCTCGAACACACGCTGCCGGCTCTTAACGAAGCCGTCTCCGTGGTTGAGCGTCTGTCTGCCAACAACAACAAGATCATGTTCGTTGGCACCAAGCGCGCTGCGGCCAAGATCATCGCCGAGGAAGCGACTCGCGTCGGCCAGCCCTTCGTGAATCATCGCTGGCTGGGCGGCATGCTGACGAACTTCAAGACCATTCGTCAGTCCATCAAGCGCCTGCGCGAACTCGAAGCCATGCATGAAGATGGCACCTTCGAGAAGCTGACCAAGAAGGAAGTTCTGATGGCCACGCGCGAGCAGGAAAAGCTCGAGCGCTCCATCGGTGGTATCAAGGACATGGGCGGCCTGCCGGACGTCATGTTCGTGGTTGACGTTGATCACGAGCGTATCGCGATCAATGAAGCCAACAAGCTGGGCATTCCGGTCATCGGCGTTGTGGATTCCAACTCCGATCCGGACGGTGTTGACTACATCATCCCGGGCAACGACGACTCCATCCGTGCCATCCAGATCTACGTTCAGGCGATTGCCAATGCCTGCGCCAAGTCGAAGGAAGGCAGCGGCGACGAGTTTGTCGAAGTCGACGAAGCGGCCGAAGCGGCTTCCGAGTAATGTCACCCGCACCGGCAGGGGAGTTCACTGCCGGTGTCTGTGAATGACAGTGCAAAAGGGGGCTCAAGGGCCCCTTTTTTTGAGGCGACAAATCGCATCGGCCGTGGTGTACGAGCGTCTGTCGCGGAACTGTCATTGACAGGTGGTACCGATTTTTCTTCTCGTTCCGGGATCTCCGGAACCGAATACATGATTCAACAGAGGTTCATGACATGGCAGCTATCAGCGCATCTCTGGTCAAGGAACTACGCGAGCGCACCGGGCTTGGCATGATGGAGTGCAAAAAGGCACTCTCCGAAGCCGATGGCAATATCGAAACCGCCATTGAAAACCTGCGCAAGAACGCAGGTCTGAAGTCCGCCAAGAAGGCCGGCCGTGTAGCCGCCGAAGGCGCAATACTGACCCGCGTCGCCGAAGATGGCACTACTGCCGTGATGCTGGAGGTCAACTCCGAGACTGACTTCGTATCGCGCGATGACAACTTCAAGAACTTTGCCAATGAAGTCGTCAACAAGGTGCTCGACACGCGCAGCGAAGATATCGCTGTCGTGATGGAAGGCGAGCTGGAAGACGCCCGTGCGCAGCTGGTCCAGAAGATCGGCGAAAACATCACGGTACGTCGCGCCGCCGTTATCGACGCGCCTGAAGGTGGCAGTGTCGGTGCCTATGTTCACGGTGATCGTATCGGTGCCGTTGTCGTGCTCAAGGGCGGCAATCAGGACGTCGCACGTGACATCGCCATGCACGTGGCCGCGATCAACCCATCCGTTTCGCATCCCGAGAACATGCCCCAGGCAGAGCTCGACAGCGAGAAGGCGATTATCCTTGCGCAGCCCGACATGGCCGGCAAGCCTGCTGAAATCGCTGAAAAAATGATGCAGGGTCGTCTGAAGAAGTATCTTGCCGAAAACAGCCTGGTCAACCAGCCTTTCGTCAAGGATCAGAACGTGACCGTGGCCGAATACGCCAAGCAGTCTGGCGCAGAAGTTGTTAGCTTTGTGCGCTTTGAAGTTGGCGAAGGTATCGAGAAGGAAGAAGTCGACTTCGCCAAGGAAGTCATGGAGCAGGCACGCCGCAGCTGATCGGGCGTGTCGCTTCCGGCCTGCGGCCGATATCGGTCGCAGGCCTTTTGAAGGCGTGCGTTCGCGCACGCCTTCGCGTATCTGCTCAGGTATGGCATTTTGATGCCATGATGAGCGATACACCTCACGTTTTCTCCCCTCGGGCCATCAGGAGGATGTCACATGCCCCCCAATACTGAACGTAGCGCCAAGTACAAGCGTATTCTGCTCAAGCTCTCGGGTGAGGCGCTGACGGGCGAACAGGACTTCGGTATTGATCCAAAGGTACTGGATCGCATGGCGCTGGAAATTGGCCAACTGGTGGGCATTGGTGTCCAGGTGGGTATCGTGGTCGGCGGCGGCAACCTGTTTCGCGGAGCAGCGCTCCACGAAGCCGGCATGGACCGCGTTACCGGCGACCACATGGGCATGCTGGCCACGGTCATGAATGCCCTGGCCATGCGTGATGCGCTGGAGCGCGCCAACATCCGCTCGCGCGTCATGTCTGCCATTCCCATGAGCGGCGTGGTCGAGCACTACGACCGCCGTACCGCCATCCGTTACCTGACCTCCGGTGATGTCGTCATCTTCTCGGCAGGTACAGGCAACCCCTTCTTTACGACCGATAGTGCCGCCTGTCTGCGCGGGATCGAGATCGATGCCAACGTGGTCATCAAGGCCACCAAGGTGGATGGTGTCTATGACAAGGACCCCGTCAAGCATCCCGATGCCGCCAAATATGAGCGACTCAGCTACGATGATGTACTCGACCAGAAACTTGGGGTCATGGATTTGACCGCTATATGTCTGGTGCGTGACCATGACATGCCGGTTCGCGTCTTCGACATGACGCGCCACGGTGCGCTGTTGAATCTTGTCATGGGTGGTCGAGAAGGTACTATCGTCGATAACGGCCCGGTGCAACCAAAAGGCTGAGCAGAGGATTTATAAAGTGATCAACGAGATCCAGAAAGACGCCGAAAGCCGCATGCAGAAAAGCGTTGAATCGCTGCATTCGACCTTTGGCAAGATCCGTACCGGGCGTGCCCACCCCAGCATTCTCGATGCCGTGCGCGTTGAATACTATGGTGCCGAGATGCCGCTTTCTCAGGTGGCCAATGTCAATGTCGAGGACGCTCGTACACTGTCCGTGGTGCCCTGGGAAAGGACCATGGTTCCCAAGGTGGAAAAGGCCATCATGACCGCAGATCTGGGCCTGAACCCCTCCACGGCCGGTACCGTTATTCGCGTACCGATGCCGGCGCTGACCGAAGAGACCCGCAAGGGCTATACCAGACAGGCGCGGGCCGAAGCCGAGCATGCAAAGGTGGCCGTGCGCAACATTCGACGTGATGCCAATGGGGATCTGAAAGCCCTTCTCAAGCAGAAGGAAATTTCGGAAGATGAAGAGCGTCAGGCCCAGGACGGTATCCAGAAGCTGACCGATCGCTTCATTGCCGAGATCGACAAGTCGCTTGAGCAAAAGGAAAGCGATCTGATGCAGGTCTGAGGTCCGGACCCGAAACCATCCGACTCAGGGCACGGCTTCGGCCGTGCCTGCAGTGAGAAGTCATGACGCCTGACAAGTTTTCAAACATGCCCCGGCATGTGGCTATCATCATGGACGGCAACAATCGCTGGGCCAAGTCTCGTGGACTGTCCGGCGTGCGCGGTCACCATGCCGGAGTAGAGTCGGTCAGGGCCGTGATCAAGCGCGCGGCCGAACATCACCTTGAAGCCATTACCCTGTTTGCCTTTTCCAGTGAGAACTGGAAGCGTCCGGCGCAGGAGGTCAGTGCCCTGATGGAGCTTTTCATCATGGCGCTCAAGCGTGAGGTCTCCCGACTGCATAAAAACGGTATCCGCCTATGCATCGTCGGTGACCGCTCGAAGCTATCTTCCTCCCTGAATCGTGCCATTGATCGAGCCGAGCATCTGACCCGTCATAACCAGGGGCTGAAACTGATCGTGGCCGTCAACTACGGTGGTCGCTGGGATATCGCCAGTGCCGCGCAGCGTCTCGCGCGCCAGGTTGAGGATGGTCAGTTGTCGGCCAATGACATTGACGAAGCGCTTTTTGAGCGTGAAATGTCAACGACAGGGATCCCGGAAGTGGATCTTTGCATTCGTACCAGTGGCGAGCAGCGCATCAGTAACTTTATTCTCTGGCAAATGGCCTACGCAGAGTTCTACTTTTCACCACTATACTGGCCTGACTTCGATGGCGATGCCTTCGATGAAGCATTGAGTGTTTATTCTGGTCGCAAGCGCCGTTTTGGCATGACCGACGAACAAATCGAGGTTCAGGGTGCTTAAGCAACGGGTGTTGACAGCGCTGGCCATCGGGCCCACGTCACTGATACTGCTGTTTGTACTGGGGGGCGGCTGGTTTGCCACGTTCGTGGGCCTACTGGTCGCCGCTTCTGCATGGGAGTGGTCCAATCTTTCCGGCGGCGAGAGCCTCAAGGATCGCGCCCTGTTTACAGTGACACTGATTGCCCTGATGGCGCTGGGTTGGTCCTCCGGTGCTGCCTTGCAGACCTGGCCACTGTGGATCGCGCTGGCCGGCTGGCTGCTCTGTCTCTACTGGGTCATCAGCTATCCCGACAATACTGACCAGTGGCGCAGCCGTGGGATGCGCTATGCCATGGGCCTGTGGGCGTTACTACCCTGCTGGGTCGGTTTGCTTTTGTTGCGCGAATCACCGATATGGCTTCTGTACGTGCTGTTTCTGGTCTGGGGCGCCGATATCGCGGCCTATTTTGCCGGCCGTGCCTATGGCAATCGGAAGCTGGCCCCCAGGGTCAGCCCTGGCAAGTCCTGGGCCGGTGTTTACGGCGCGCTGGGCGGCACGGCTGTGCTTGCGCTGCTCATGGCACTCTTTCAGGGCATGGGTATTGGCCAGACGCTGGTACTGGTCATCATCAGCGCCATTGTTACTGGTGCCTCGGTGCTGGGCGATCTCAATGAGAGCATGCTCAAGCGCTATCGTGGCATCAAGGACTCCGGCAATCTGTTGCCGGGACACGGCGGAGTGCTGGACAGAATCGACAGCCTGACCGCTGCCATTCCCATTTTTGCCCTGCTGGCACCCTGGATCGGTTAATTGTTGTCAGCATGCGGTTTTGTGGCCTGTAGCCGATGATCATGATTGAATCGGCTCGGGTCGCGCGTTTTGTGCCTCCCATCCGTTTCAGTTTTCAGGATCTCTTTCATGCAGACCGTCACCCTGCTGGGGGCTACCGGTTCCATCGGTACCAGTGCCCTTGATGTTATCGAACGCCATCCTGACCGTTATCGTCTGCACGCACTGACTGCCCATTCGAGTGTTGAAAAGTTGTTGGCGCTGTGTCTAAAACATCAGCCCGAGCATGCGGTGCTGGGCAGTGAGGAGGAGGCTGATCAGCTTGGCGCAGCGCTGGAGGCACATCAGGTGGCCACCCGGGTCAGCTGGGGAGAGCAGGCGCTGTGTGAGGTGGCGGGTGCGGCAGAAGTGGTGGTTGCCGGCATTGTAGGTGCTGCCGGACTGATGCCGACGCTGGCCGCCGTTCGTGCCGGGCGGCGGGTTCTACTGGCCAACAAGGAAGCGCTGGTCATGAGCGGTGCGCTGTTCATGCGCGAAGTGGCTCGCTCTGGCGCCATACTGCTGCCGCTGGATTCCGAACATAATGCCATTTTTCAGTGTCTGCCGCGGGAGCATCGCGGTGGGCTCGAGCGTCACGGGATTACCCGGTTGCTGTTGACGGCATCAGGCGGCCCCTTCCGCGATCACGACCGGGCAGCACTGGCCCATGTGACGCCCGATCAGGCCTGCGCGCACCCCAACTGGTCCATGGGACGCAAGATTTCGGTCGATAGCGCCACGCTGATGAACAAGGGGCTTGAGCTGATCGAAGCCTGCTGGCTGTTCGATGCCACGCCGGACCAGATTGATGTGGTTGTTCATCCACAAAGCGTGATTCACTCCATGGCCGCTTACAGCGACGGCTCGGTATTGGCCCAGCTGGGCAATCCGGACATGCGTACCCCCATCGCGCATGCGCTGGCCTGGCCCGAGCGTATTGATGCCGGTGTCAGACCGCTGGACCTCTTTGCCGTGGCACGCCTTGATTTTCAAACGCCTGACCTTGAAAGCTTCCCCTGTCTCAGACTGGCACGAGAAGCCATGATGACAGGTGGTACGACGCCTGCCGTACTCAACGCCGCCAACGAGATTGCCGTGGATGCCTTTCTGACCGGCAGTATCAGCTTTACCGATATTCCTTTCGTGGTTGAAACCGTCATGGGACGTATCGAACGTCGCAGTGCCGATGAGCTTGACGTGATCCTGGCGCAGGATCGTCTGGCGCGGCACGAGGCGCGGGTGGTTATTGATGAGCTGGCCATGACTGCTGCCGGAGGATAGCCATGGGAATCCTGCAAAATATCATCGCGGTCATTGTCGTACTTGGACTATTGATCACGATTCATGAGTTCGGCCATTTCTGGGTGGCAAGGCGCTGTGGCATTCGTGTCCTGCGATTTTCGGTGGGCTTTGGCAAGCCTCTGATCTCTCGAGTGGACCGTTACGGCACCGAGTTTGCCCTGGCCGCCATTCCGCTGGGCGGCTACGTCAAGATGCTTGATGAGTGTGAAGGCCCGGTTGATCCTTCCGAGCAGCATCTGGCCTTTAATCGCCAGCATGTGCTCAAGCGGATCGCTGTGGTGATCGCAGGACCGCTGGCCAACTTTATTCTGGCCGTGGTGGCCTACTGGGTCATGTTCATGGCCGGTACCACGGCCATCGTGCCCATGGTCGGCGAGGTCACGCCGGATTCGCCAGCCGCGCACGGCGGGCTGAAAAACGGTCAGGAGATTGTCTCCGTTCAGGGTCGGCAGACGCCAGACTGGAACGGGGTCAATCTGGCGCTGGTGGCCGAAATCGGGGCCACAGGCCATCTCGAAATCTCGACGCGCGACGAGCAGGGTCGGCTTGAATCACACCAGCTGCCGGTCGATAGCTTCATGGCGCGGCAGGACCCGCCCGAACCATTGCGCACACTTGGCTTTGCGCCCTGGCGTCCGGATATCGCCCCGGTGATCGGTCAGGTCCTTGATAACAGCCCGGCTGCGAAGGGTGGCCTTGAGCCGGGTGATCGCATCAGGGCGGTGGATGGGCAGACCATCTCGACATGGGAGGCGCTGGTCTCGCGTGTTCAGGCGGCCGCCAATACGCCGCTTGAGCTGCAGATCGCACGCGCCGGGCGCGATATGACGGTCACGGTCACGCCCGAAGGGCGTGAGCAGGAGGGCACCATGGTTGGGTTCATGGGTGCCGGCGCAGGTAGTGTCAGCTGGCCGCAGGAGTACCAGCGCACGCTCGCCTGGGGGCCGCTGGGCGCCATGGGGCAGGCATTGTCGCGTACAGGAGAAATGACCTCCCTGACCGTAGGGTCCATCGGTAAAATGATCACGGGGCTGATTTCACCTTCCAATCTGTCCGGACCGATCACGATCGCTCGGGTGGCAGGAGATTCCGCCCGGTCAGGCCTTGAAAGCTTCATCAGTTTTCTGGCTTACCTCTCCATCAGCCTCGGGGTGCTGAATCTGCTGCCGGTGCCGGTACTGGATGGCGGACATCTCGTGTATTACGTCATCGAACTGGTGCGTGGTCGCCCGGTATCGGAGCGTATACAGGCGTTCGGGCTTCGTATCGGCATGGCCCTGATCGCCTCGCTGATGCTGATGGCCTTTTATTTTGACATCATGCGTCTTTGACCGATTCGACGGTGTCAGACCCGACGGCCGGGGCGGTTGTCGCTGCAATCATTACAAATTCTGTACCTGGCTCATGACGTCCGCGCTTGTCAGGGTGGTGGGGTTGTGTATAAGGTGCCTGTTCTCGTTGGCGTGGTTGATGACTACTGCTGACGTATCTGGGGTGTCATACTGGCCTTCCCGCTCGGAGCATCGATGTCGACAAGCGAAACGGTTTCCTTTTTGTTGGACCCTGTCAGGGCATTGGCATGAACCTTGAGCAAAAGCGGGCCCCGAGTGGGCGGAATTCTGTAACAAGCGAAATGACGGCATGAAGATTAGAGCTACAGGTTGGGCGGTGTTGTTAATGGGCGCCTCCCAGGCGGCATTTGCCGTATCCTTCGAGGTTTCCGATATTCGCGTGGAAGGGTTGCAGCGTGTTTCTGCGGGTACCGTGTTCAACGCGTTACCCATTTCCGCCCACGATACGGTCAACGACGAGTCGATTTCCAATGCCGGCAAGGCGCTGTTTCGTACCGGCCTTTTTGATGATGTCCAGCTGGGTCGCGATGGCGATGTGCTGGTCATAGATGTTGATGAGCGTCCCTCAATTGCCAGCATCAACATCAAGGGCAACTCCAAGATTCCCGAGGATCAGCTCAAAAAGGGCCTGAGCGACGCAGGGCTCTCAGAGGGGCAGGTACTTCAGCGTTCAACGCTTGAAGAGATGCAGCGTGAGCTTGAGCGGGTCTATCAGGGCCAGGGGCGTTACAGCGCCAGAATCTCGACCTCGGTGCAAAAGCTTGATCAAAACCGCGTGCAGGTTGATATCGATATCAACGAAGGCAACGTGGCGCGCATCAAGCAGATCAATATCGTGGGCAACCATGATTTTGATAACGAAACCCTTCAGCAACAGTTCGAACTGGAAGACCGTCCGGGCTGGTTCTTTGGCTGGTTCTCCTCCGATCAATACTCCCGCGAGCAGCTCCAGGGCGATCTGGATCGTCTGCGTTCGTGGTATCTGGATCGTGGCTACGTCAATTTCTCCATTGATTCGACTCAGGTCTCTATCAGCCCCGACAAGTCCTCGATCTATGTCACGGTCAATATCGATGAAGGCAAGCGCTATCGTTTTGGCGATATCAACTTTGCCGGTAACATCGAAATGCCTGACGACAAGGCGCGCAGTCTGGTCCAGGCCAAAAGCGGTGAAATCTTTTCCCAGTCGGACCTGACGACCTCTTCCGAGGCGCTTCGCAAGGCGCTTGGCGCGCAGGGCTTTGCCTTTGCCCGCATCGAAGCAGTTCCCAATATTCATGACAACGATGATCGGGTCGATGTGACCTTCAACGTTGATCCGGGGCGTCGTGCCTATGTTCGACGCATCAACTTCAGGGGCAATACCACCACGGCCGATGAAGTATTGCGCCGAGAGATGACCCAGCTTGAAGGGGCTCCTGCCTCGACGGATGCCATCAGCGACTCTCAGGCTCGACTCGAGCGGCTGGGCTTTTTCCGTCAGGTCGAGGTCAATACCCAGCCGGTGGCCGATACGCCCGACCAGCTGGATGTGACCTACAACGTCGAAGAGCAGCCCTCAGGCAGCATTTCGGCCAGCCTCGGCTTTGCCCAGTCCGAAGGCATCATTTACGGTGCCTCGCTGTCCCAGCGCAACTTCCTGGGAACTGGGAATCGCGTGGATATCGGTGCGCAGACCAGCAAGTACTATCAGAATCTGCGGTTCAGCTATACCGACCCCTACTGGACGCTGGATGGTATCTCGCGCGGCTACAACCTCTACTATCGGGCCACCGATTATGAGGATTCCGATATTTCCACCTATTCCACCGACGCCTTTGGCGGTGGGGTGAATTTCGGTTATCCCATCAGTGATTTGTCGCGCCTGAACTTCGGTGTCAATCTTGAAAGCCTGCATGTCGATGACTACGACGATTCTCCCTCGGAAATCGTTCAGTTTATCGACGACGAAGGCAAGGATTTCAATACCTACAGCCTGACCGCCGGCTGGACCCGTAATAACCTCAACCGTGGCATCCTGCCCACGGCGGGCAGCTATCAGAATGCTTCCGTGGAAACGGCCGGTGGCGATGCCCAGTTCTACAAGCTGCGCTATCAGGGCCAGAAGCTTTTCCCGATCAAGACCGAAGAGTGGGCGCTCAAGTTCCGTACAGAGCTTGGCTATGCCAACAGCTTCGGTGGCACCGATAACATGCCGTTTTACGAGAACTTCTATTCCGGTGGTCTGGGTTCCGTGCGCGGTTTCCGTAGCAATACGCTGGGCCAGCCGACCACCGCCCGTAATGACGGTGATGACGATACCCTGGGCGGTAACATCCTGATGGAAGGTTCCGCCGAGTTGATCTTCCCGACGCCCTTTATCGAGGATCACCGCCAGGTTCAGACATCCTTCTTCGTGGATGCCGGTAATACCTTCCTGAGCGATTGTTATCCGGTAGAATCAGGCCGCACTTCCGAGTGCAGCTCCGGAGTTGACCTTGGGGAACTGCGCTATAGCGCGGGTCTGGGGCTTTCCTGGTTGACGCCGGTAGGCCCCCTGACCTTCTCGGTGGCCCGTCCCATCAATAAAAAGGATGGCGACGATACACAGTTCTTCCAGTTCTCGCTGGGCCAGACCTTCTGATCATTGGCCGTTGCGTTACAATGATGCGAATTGCAGGAGTTGAGTAATGCGTAAGTGGATGCTGGCTCTGGCGGTGACCGGAGCGCTTGGAACGGCTGCGGGGACTGCGCAGGCCAATGAGGTAGCGGTACTTGACTGGCAGCAGGCGCTGCTGGATACCACGTCGGCGCAGCAGTCGATGAACCAGCTCAAGAATCAGCTGGGTAGTCAGCCGCAGCAGGTCAAGGCGCTGGGCGAGGAAGTTCAAAAGCTCCAGCAGCGTCTGCAAAGCAATGGTGACGTGATGTCCGACAGCGAGCGGCAAAACGTCATGCAACAACTGCGTCAGAAGGGCGGTCAGTTTCAGCAACAGCGTGGTCAGCTTGAACAGAAGCGGGCCCAGCAGGAGCAGGCTTTCCTGAAGCAGGCACGTCCCAAGCTCGATCGTGCCATCGAGCAGGTAGTCAAGCGTCACAACGTGGACGTGCTGGTTGATCGCAACAGCGTGATCTATGCAGGTGATGCGCTGGATCTGACTCAGGAAGTGACCAAAACCTTCAACTCGCTCAACTGAAGGCGCGCGTCGCTCCACCAAGATGACAAGATATTCAAGTCAAGGTTACACACTCGCCGAGCTCGCTCAGCGCCTTGGGGCCACTCTTCACGGGGATGGCGCCGTGCGTGTTGACGGGCTGTCGACCCTTCATGATGCCGGCACGACCGACATTGCCTTTCTGGCCAACCGTGCCTATCTGAAGGATCTGGCGGGTACGAAGGCCGCTGCGGTCATGCTGCACCCGGATCTGGTCGATCAGTGCCCCGTGCCGGCGCTGGCCATCGACAATCCCTATCTGGGCTATGCGCATTTGTCTCGCTGCTTTGCCCCGATTCTGCCCAGCCAGCAGGGGGGGATCCACCCGACTGCGGTGATCGATGACTCCGCGCAGCTGGGCAGTGATGTCACCGTGGCCGCTCATGCGGTCGTTAGTGCCGGCGTCACTCTGGGGGATCGGGTCACTGTCGGTGCCAACAGCGTGGTTGGAGAGTACTGCACGGTGGGCGAGGACAGTTTGATCCATCCGGGAGTGACCCTGTATCACGGGGTCATCATCGGTGCCCGGGCCATCATCCACGGTGGTGCCGTGATCGGTGGTGACGGGTTCGGCTTTGCCCACGATGGCAGCCGCTGGCACAAGATTGAACAGCTTGGCGGCGTGATCCTCGGCGACGATGTGGAAGTTGGCAGCTGCACCAGCATTGATCGTGGGGCGCTTGATGACACTGTCATCGGTGACAACGTCAAGATCGATTCCCAGGTGCAGATTGCGCACAACGTTCACATTGGTGATCACAGTGCGCTGGCCGGCTGTGTTGGTATTGCCGGTTCTACCCATGTCGGGCGCCACTGTCAGTTGGGGGGCGGGGTAGGCCTTGCAGGCCATCTGACCCTGTGTGACGGCGTCAACGTGACCGGCATGAGTCTTGTCACAAACTCTATCAATGAGCCCGGTATCTACTCCTCCGGGACTGGCTCGATGCCCAGCGCGCTGTGGCGCAAGAATGCCGTGCGCTTCAAACAGCTGGATCAGCTGGCCAGAAGAATTACCCGTCTTGAACGCCACAACGAGGGTGAATAAGCGCCCTCGGGTTGCTGGTGCAATCGGTTTTCCATTGCTGCTGCGGCAGCAAATATCATAATGGTTGGCCATGCGGCCGCCAGTCACATGCCTGCCGGCTCGGCAGGCATTTCGTTATGTCAGAGGTTGTGAGCCCATGGTCATGGATATCAACGAGATCCAGGAATATCTCCCCCATCGTTACCCGTTTTTGCTCGTGGACCGTGTTAACGCACTGGAACTGGGCGAATGCATTACGGCCTGCAAGAACGTCAGCTACAACGAGCCCTTCTTTCAGGGCCACTTTCCGGGTCATCCCATCATGCCGGGTGTTCTGATCATTGAAGCGCTGGCACAGGCGGCCGGAATCCTCGGTTTCAAGACTGTCGACAAGCGTCCCGCCGATGGCTACATCTATTACTATGTCGGCAGTGACAATGTTCGCCTCAAGCGTCCGGTCTTTCCTGGCGATCAGCTGACGCTCGAAGCTCGCATGCTCAAGGCGCGTCGCGGCATCTGGAAATTTTCCTGCCGTGCGCACGTCGAAGGTGAGGTGGTCTGTGAAGCCGACATCATCTGTGCCGAGAGGAAAGTCTCTTGATACATCCATCTGCCATCATCGATCCTGCTGCGCGTCTGGCGGATGATGTCGAGGTTGGCCCGTTCAGCGTGATCGGTGCCGATGTCGAGATCGGCGCCGGAAGCGTTATCGGGCCGCATGTGGTGGTCAGAGGGCCCACCACGATGGGGCGCAACAATCGCGTCTATCAGTTTGCGACCATCGGTGAAGACTGTCAGGACAAGAAGTATCGGGGGGAAGCCACCCGCCTCGAGATTGGTGATAACAATGTCTTCCGCGAAGGCGTCACCGTTCATCGCGGCACGGTCCAGGATCAGGGCGTGACACGCATCGGCAGCGGTGGGCTTTTCATGGCCTACGCCCATGTGGCTCACGACTGTGTGCTGGGCGATAACGTGATTCTTGCCAATCAGGCCACGCTCGGCGGCCATGTCCATATTGGCGATAACGTGATTCTCGGTGGTCTCTCCGCCGTGCATCAGTTTTGCCATGTGGGGACCTATGCCATGTGCGGTGGTGGTTCCATCATCACCAAGGACATCGCAGCGTTTGTGATGGTGACCGGCAATCCGGCCGCCACGCATGGGCTCAACGCCGAGGGCATCAAGCGCCGCGGCTTTGAAAGTGATGTGGTCAACGAGCTGCGTCGTGCCTACAAGCTGGTATTTCGCAGCCAGCGCACTCTGGCGCAGGCTCTTGAAGAGCTGGATCAACAGGCAAATCGCAGTGCCTGGCTTGATGTCTTCATCGATTCGCTGAGAAGCTCATCGCGTGGTCTGACCCGCTGATGATGCAGGCCGCTGGCCGGAGAGAACCTCGATGCGTGTTTTTCTGGTAGCCGGTGAGCTCTCGGGAGATATCCTGGGGGCGACCCTGATGCGCGAGCTCAAGCGTCAGCATGGTGACGTAAGCTTTCGTGGCATTGGCGGCCCGCGAATGATCGAGGAGGGGCTCGAGAGCCTCTATCCGCTTGAAACGCTCTCCATCATGGGGCTGGTCGAAGTGCTCAGACATCTTCCCCGGCTGGTGGGCGTGCGTCGTCACCTCAGGCGCGAGGCGCAGTCCTGGCCTGCCGACATCATGATCGGCATCGATGCGCCGGATTTCAATCTGGGGCTTGAGGCCCAGCTCAGATCAGGCGGCATGACCACGGCCCATTATGTCAGCCCATCGGTCTGGGCCTGGCGTCAGGGGCGGGTCAAAAAGATTCGTCGCGCTGTCGACATGATGCTGACGTTTCTCCCCTTTGAAGCCGAGTTCTACGAGCGCCATGATGTGCCGGTGCAGTTTGTCGGTCACCCGCTGGCCGAAGAGCTGCCGCTGGATAACGATCGCCACCAGGCCAGACGCGCGCTGGGTCTGAGCGACGGCACCCGGGTGCTTGCGGTATTGCCCGGCTCACGCAGCAGCGAGATTGCCTTCATGGCGCCGGTCTTTCTTGAGGCGATTCGGCTTTTAAGACAGCGCCTGCCGGCACTTGAGGTCGTCATTCCCGCCGCTTCACCGGCAAGGCGTGAAGAGCTGATGGCCCACGGTGTGGCCAATGAGGGTATTACCATCGTGGATGGCCGGGCGTGGGAGGTCATGACGGCTTCCGATGCGGTGCTTTTGACCTCGGGCACCTCGGCGCTTGAAGCCATGCTCTGCCATCGTCCCATGGTGGTGGCCTATCGCATGGCGCCCATGACCTGGCAGATTGCCCGTCGGCTGGTCAAGACGCGCTGGATCTCCCTGCCCAATCTGATCGCGCAGGAAAGCCTGGTGCCCGAGCTGATTCAGGATGATGCGACGGGGGAGGCCATTGCCGAGGCGCTGGTTCCCATGCTTGAAAGCGAATCCGAGTCCCATGCGCTGAGCGCGCGATTTGTCGACATGCACCGAACACTTCAGCGCGGTGCCAGCGCGCGGGCCGCCCGGGTCATTCTGGATCTGATGGCCTCGCCACACTGAGCCGGTTATTCCGAGCCGGTTCCTTTTGGACAACAGCGCAGCAAAACATGAACTTTATTCCCGAAATCATGACCCCGAATTCCGAGCATTCGCCGCTGGTCATTCCCTATCAGGGCTGGCGTCTGGCAGGCGTTGATGAGGTCGGCCGCGGCCCGCTGATCGGTACCGTGGTGGCCTGCGCCGTCATTCTTGACCCCCAGCGTCCCATTGATGGGCTGATGGATTCCAAGAAGATGACGCCCAAACGTCGCGAGAAGCTCGATCTTTTGATTCGCGAGCGGGCGCTGGCCGTGTCGCTGGGGGAGGCGACCTCCGGTGAAATCGATGCGCTCAATATTCATCATGCCACGCATCTGGCCATGCGTCGGGCCATCGATGGCCTGTCGATCACGCCTGAATATCTGCTTGTTGATGGCAATCGACTGCCAGGTCACCGTCTGCCAGGGCAGGCAGTCGTCAAGGGCGATGGTCGAGTGGCCGCGATTGCCGCTGCCTCGATCGTGGCCAAGGTGGCACGGGATGCCCAGATGCACGCACTCGATGCGCGCCATCCCGAATATGGTTTTGCTGCCCACAAGGGCTACCCGACCCGCGCCCACCTGGACGCGCTGGCACGACTGGGGCCATTGCCCGAACACCGGCGTTCCTTTCGCCCTGTCAGAGCGCTGTTGCCGGACTGACACCGGCTGTAAAAACATCTCTCTTCTCGCCGGGTCGCTGGCCCGGCAGCGGTGATCATCGGTACCATGGCATGGCCTCTCCGATGTTCCCCGATCTTCTTCGTTGACTGATGCCATTCGTTGACCATAGCGAGCCTGCACCCATGACCACGCCCTTTGTACATTTGCGACTGCACAGTGAATATTCGCTGACTGACGGGCTGATTCGGCTCAAGGCGCTGACGCAGAAGGCCGTCGAGGTCGGTCAGCCGGCGCTGGCCGTCACTGACGAAACGAACCTGTTCGGGCTGGTCAAGATTTATAAACAGGCGCAGGGCGCCGGGCTCAAGGCGATCGTGGGCAGCGATGTCTGGCTCTACAACGCTCAGGATCCGGCCCATCCCTATCGCCTGACCCTTTTGGCCATGAATCAGACCGGCTATCTCAATCTGACCGAGCTGATCTCCCGAGCCTGGCAGCACGGCCAGCAGCAGGGGCGGGCCTATCTCCACAAGGAGTGGATTTTTGAGCAGAGCGAGGGGCTGATCGCACTGTCGGGCGCGCGGGAAGGCGAAATCGGACGCTATCTGCTCCACGGTCATGCCGAGACGGCCCGCGAACTGCTCACCGATTGGCAACGCTTTTTCCCCGACCGGTTCTATCTGGAGCTGCAGCGCACGGCGCGGGAAAACGATGAGGAATGTCTGCATCTTTCGGTGGAACTGGCCATGGAGACCGGTACGCCGGTCGTGGCGACCAACGATGTCCGCTTTTTGTCTCGCGAGGACTACTGGGCACACGAAACCCGAGTCTCGATTGCCGAGGGCAAGGCGCTGGATGACCCGCGACGCGAGACGCGCTACACCGAGGAGCAGTATTTCAAGACGCCCGAGGAGATGGCAGAACTTTTCGTCGACATCCCCGAAGCGCTGGAAAACAGTGTCCATATCGCGGCGCGCTGCAGTGTCGAGATGCGACTGGGCGAAATCTTTCTGCCGGACTACCCGGTACCGGAAGGCCAGACCATGGAGGAGTTTTTCTGTGAGCTCTCTCATGATGGCCTGAGCCGGCGTCTGGACCTCCTGTTTGGCGGTGAGCGGCCCATCTACCCGGGGCGTTCGCGCGAAGAGCACGAACCCGAGTATCGCAAGCGGCTTGATTTCGAGCTCAACATCATCAATCAGATGGGTTTTCCCGGCTACTTCCTGATCGTGATGGACTTCATCCGCTGGGCCAAACAAAACGATGTGCCGGTCGGGCCTGGGCGTGGCTCCGGTGCCGGCTCGCTGGTGGCCTATGCACTCGAGATCACCGACCTTGACCCGCTGGAATACGATCTGCTGTTCGAGCGCTTTTTGAACCCGGAGCGTGTCTCCATGCCCGACTTTGACGTCGACTTCTGCATGGAAAAACGTGACCGGGTCATTGACTACGTGGCCGACCGCTACGGTCGAAACGCCGTATCTCAGATCGTGACCTTCGGCACCATGGCGGCGAAGGCCGTGGTGCGTGATGTGGCCCGTGCCCAGGGCAAACCCTATTCGCTGGGCGACAAGCTCTCCAAGCTCATTCCGTTTGAGGTCGGCATGACGCTTGCCAAGGCGCATGAACAGGAAAGCGCGCTGCGCGAATTTCTGGGCGTCGACGAAGATGCCCAGGAAATCTGGGACATGGCGCGTCGACTGGAAGGTATTACCCGAGGTACCGGCAAGCACGCCGGCGGGGTTGTGATCGCACCTACCAGCCTGACCGACTTTTCGCCCTTGCTGTGCGATGAGGACGGCAGCGGGTTGATGGTGCAGTACGACAAGAACGACATCGAAGAGGCCGGGCTGGTCAAGTTCGACTTCCTGGGGCTTCGTACGCTGACCATCATCGACTGGGCTTTGGAGATGGTCGATACGGTACGAGCGCGAGAAGGGAAGGGGGCGCTGGATATTGCCACCATCCCGCTCGATGACAAGCCGACCTTCGACATGCTGAAGAAGGCCGAGACCACGGCGGTATTTCAGCTCGAATCCCGTGGCATGAAGGAGCTGATCAAGCGCCTCCAGCCGGATTCGCTGGAAGACATGATCGCTCTGGTGGCGCTGTTTCGCCCGGGGCCACTGCAGTCGGGCATGGTGGATGACTTCATCAACCGCAAACACGGCCGCGCTGAGCTTGCCTATCCGCACCCGGATTATCAGCACGAATGGCTCAAGAGCGTGCTGGAGCCCACCTACGGCATCATTCTGTATCAGGAGCAGGTGATGCAGATCGCTCAGGTGCTGGCCGGCTACAGCCTGGGTCAGGCAGACATGCTGCGTCGTGCCATGGGCAAGAAAAAGCCCGAGGAGATGGCCAAGCAGCGTGCCGGCTTCATGGAGGGGTGCGCCAATAACGGGATTGATGCTGATCTGGCGGGCAACCTCTTTGATCTGGTCGAGAAGTTTGCCGGCTACGGCTTCAACAAGTCGCACTCGGCGGCCTATGGACTGGTGTCCTATCAGACGGCCTGGCTCAAGGCACATTACCCGGCGCCCTTCATGGCAGCGGTACTCTCCACCGAGATGGACAACCTGGACAAGGTGGTGCCGTTGATCGAGGAGTGTCGACGCATGGGGCTGACCGTAACGCCGCCGGACGTCAACATCGGCAGCTACCGCTTCAGCGTCAATGAACAGGGGCAGGTGGTCTACGGGCTGGGGGCCATCCGCGGCGTGGGCGAAGGCCCGATCGGTGCCATCGTTGAGGCGCGAGAAGCGGAAGGCCCGTTTCGTGATCTCTTTGACTTCTGCCGTCGCATTGACGGCAAGCGCATGAACAAGCGTACGCTGGAGGCGTTGATCCGCTCCGGTGCGCTGGACCATCTGGGCCCATCGCGGGCGGTACTTTTCTCGGCGCTCGAGGACGCCCTGCGGGCAGCGTCGCAGAGTCAGAATAACGCCAGCATTGGCATGGTGGACATGTTCGGTGAGGCGTTTGTCAGTGACGATGAAGCGTCACTGGACGTCTATAGCGACCATCGCGGCGCGCGCAACTGGAGTGATCGCGATCGTCTGGCCGGCGAGAAGGATACGCTGGGGCTTTATCTGACCGGTCATCCCATCGATGAATACGAGGCCGAACTCAAGCGCTTTGTCTCGACCCGTATCGTCGATTTAAAGCCCTCACGTGAACCCCAGCGCGTGGCCGGTCTGATCGTGGCAATGCGGACCATGAAGTCCAAGCGCGGTGACACCATCGCCTTTGTTACCCTGGATGACCGGACCAGCCGCATCGAGGCCTCTCTCTTTGGCGAGCTTTATGACCAGGTGCGCCAGCATCTGGCGGCCGATCGGGTCGTGATTCTTGAAGGTGAGGTTAGCCTGGATGACTATTCCGGTGGACTGCGCCTGCGGGCCAAAGAGGTGACGCCGATGGTCGAGGCCCGCGCGCGTTTTGGCGAGGCACTCGAGATTAGCATTGATGCCGAGCATATCAACGGACGTTTCAGTCGCACGCTCATGGACCGGCTGACCCCGCATCTGGATCAGGAGGGGCTGCCCATTCGTCTTCAATATCGCAACAGTCAGGCCGGCGGCTGTCTCGAATTTGATGCCCAGTGGCGAGTCTCGCCCTGTGATGAGTTGATCACCGGGCTTCAGGAGGGCGTGGAAGGCCATCCTCAGGTCAGGCTCTGCTATCGCTGACGCCGTCATCCCTGACGCAATTGATCCATCGAGACGACATCGCAATGCAATGGATGTCGTCTCATGGTTGCACCCAACGCCCACAATGGGATAATGACCCACCGATTCACCGACGCCGTGCGCTGCCTATCCGTGCCGCGACGGTCCAGGCCGATACTGTCGTGCACGCCCTGCGCTGCTCGCGTTGATGAAAGAGCTCTGTGACGACCCCTATGAATCCAAATTATCTCGACTTTGAACAGCCGATTGCCGAACTGCAGGCCAAGATCGAAGAACTGCGGCTGGTGGGCAACGATAGCAAGATCAACATCAGTGACGAGATCGCCAAGCTTGAGGAGAAAAGCCGCAAGCTGACCGAACAGATCTTTCGCGATCTGACCTCGTGGCAGGTGTCTCAGCTATCCCGTCACCCTCAGCGTCCCTATACGCTGGACTATCTTGACGAAATCTTCACCGAATTCGACGAACTCCACGGCGATCGCAGTTTCTCGGACGATGCCGCGCTGATTGGTGGCGTGGCGCGTCTTGATGACCGCCCGGTGATGGTCATCGGCCATCAGAAGGGCCGAACGGTCAAGGACAAGGTGCGCCGTAACTTCGGCATGCCGCGTCCGGAAGGCTATCGCAAGGCCTGTCGCCTGATGGAGATGGCCGAGCGGTTTCACATGCCCATCCTGACGTTTATCGATACGCCCGGCGCCTATCCGGGGATTGATGCCGAAGAGCGTGGACAGAGTGAAGCCATCGCCCGCAATCTGGCCGTCATGTCGCGCCTGAAAACGCCCATCATCTCGACCGTGATCGGTGAGGGCGGCTCCGGCGGGGCTCTGGCCATCGGCGTATGTGACTCGCTGGCCATGCTGCAGTTTTCCACCTACTCGGTGATCTCGCCGGAAGGGTGCGCCTCGATTCTGTGGAAAAGCGCCGACCGCGCCTCGGACGCCGCTCAGGCCATGGGCATTACGGCGACCCGGCTCAAGGAGCTCGGGTTCGTGGATGAACTGATCGAGGAGCCGCTGGGCGGCGCGCATCGCCACATGTCCGAGATGGGGCGTCGTCTCAAGATTTCCCTGCTTCAGCAGCTGGACGTTTTGCAGGCCATGGACACCCAGTCCCTGCTCGAGCGCCGCTACGAGCGCCTGATGAGCTACGGTGCTCTCGACTGATCGACACGTTGCTCAATCACGACAACATCACGGGAAGGCTCTGCCTTCCCGTTTTTGATGGTTAAAACGCCTCTGGGCATTTTGCCCTGTAGCTCCTGTCCACCCCCGTCGAGCACGGAGTCTCTTCTGCCATGACGTCATCGCTTGAGGCGCGTATCGATCATGCCATGGCAGCACTGCATTCTCGCGCGGCAACCTCCACGCTCTGGGTCGCGCTGTCCGGTGGTCGCGACAGTACCTGTCTTTTGCTGCTGGCTGCCCATGCGGTGCAGCGCTATCCCGGCGTTACCCTGCACGCTGTTCATGTTCATCACGGGCTGCAACCGGCCGCCGATGGCTTTGTCGAGTCAGCGCAGGAAGCCTGCGACCGGCTGGGGGTGGTCCTCCATGTCGAACGGGTGAGGCCTGAAACACGTGACGGACTTGAAGCCGATGCACGTCGTGCCCGCTACGCCGTGTTTGAAGCGCTGCTCTCACCCGGCGATACCCTGTGGATGGCCCATCATCGCGATGATCAGGCCGAAACGCTGCTCTATCGCCTGATGCGAGGTGGCGGCGTGCGGGGTCTTGCCGGTATGCCGGCGCGTCGAGCTCTGGGGGCGGGCTGGCTCGAACGCCCGCTGCTGGAAACGAGTCGAGCAGACATTGATGCCCGTCTGGCCGAGACCCCCATCGCCTGGTGCGATGACCCTACCAATCATGACGCTATTCAGGACCGCAACTACCTGCGCCATCACGTCATGACGCCCCTGAAGGCGCGCTGGCCGGCGGCGTCCGAACAGATCGCGCGCAGCGCCGATTATCTGCGCGAGGCGGACGAGCTCCTGCAGGTGCTGGCCGAGATGGATCTGGCGGCGCTGGGGGATACGCCCGATCGTCTGCCCCGCACGCAGCTGTGTCATTTGAGCCGCCCGAGGCAGCGGCTGGTAATCGAGGCGGCGCTACGACGCCTGGCGCTGACATTACCGCCGCGTGGACGGCTGGAGACCCTGCTGGATCAGCTGGCGGGCGCCGGTCAGGATCGACGAATGTGTGTTGATTGGCCCGGCGCGCAGGCACGGCTCTGGCGAGGAGAGTTGTTGCTGCTTCCTGAAAATGAAGCAAGGGTTTCAGAAATTTCGTGGCCGCTCGATTGGGATGGTCAGACGCCGATCAACACCCCGCTGGGTATCGTGCACGATCGACTAACGCCGATGACAGGTGGTCAGCCAGCGCTGACACTGGTCTCTCGAGTCGGCGGGGAGCGGCTCAGGCTTCACGGGCAGCGTCGCCCGCTCAAAAAACTGTTGCAGGAGCAGGGCATACCGCCATGGCAGCGCGACCGGGTCGTGGTCGTGTGGCATGGCGAGACACCGGTCGGCGTTCTGGGGCCCTTGAGGCTGGCAGCCGATGGCTGGACACTGGAAGGCCCCGAACATCCTGAAGGTTCAGGGCGTGTTGATCCTGAGTGACAGTCCCGCCCGCTGCTGCCACTGGTGCTCGAGCGCCAGATCCTGACGCAACAGATCGGGGATCGGTGACGGAAAGGTCAGTACCAGAGTGTCCTCCTCGGCGTAGAGCGCTGGCTGCCAGTCGGTGGACGATTCGCGGGCGCGGCAGAGCACCACGGCCAGTCGAAGCAGCTGTGCCAGTCGCATGAGCACGTCTGAGGGCAGGGCGGCGCGATGTTCCGGTGGCGGTTCGGGAAGCTGGCGTCGGTGGGCCTGCACCAGCCAGGCCAGCGCCAGCTGGTCGGGCAGGGAAAATCCCGGCATGTCGCTGTTGGCCAGCAGGTAGCTGCCATGTTGGTGATAGCGATTATGGGCCACGCCCAGACCGATTTCGTGAACCATGGCGGCCTGCTCAAGCAGCTGACGTGATGCGTCATCCAGCGAAAGGGAAGTGTCAAGCTGGTCAAACAGCGTCAGGGCAGTGGCCGCGACATGATCGACGTGTTGAGCGTCGACCTGATATTGACGCTGCATGTCGCTCAGGGTGGTATGACGTACGTCATGCCGGGTGTCGCGCGCGAGTAGATCCAGCAGTACGCCGTCGCGCAGCGCGCCGTTGGTGTGCTGCATGTGTTCAAGATTCAGTGCCTCGAAGATGGCACTTAAAATGGCGATGCCTGCCGGGAAAACGCGCGCACGATTGCTTTTGAGCCCGGGCAGGCTGACACGGTCAAGATGCCCCAGTTCGATCAGCTTCTGGCGCAGCTCTGCGAGGCCTTCCCGTGTGATTTCGCCCTTTTTTAAACGTGGGTGTATCGCTCTCAGGGTGGCAGCCGCTGCCTTGATGGTACCCGAGGTGCCGATGGCGCGCTGCCAGCCCAGCCGTCGATAGTGTGCGGTGATATTGGCAAGTTCCAGCCGGGCGGCCTGCTCGGCGCTGGCCATGGTGGCCTCGGTAATGTCGCCGTTATCAAAAAAACGTCGCGTATAGACCACACAGCCCATTTCAAGACTTTCAAGCGCCAGTGGGCGGGTGCCGCTGCCCACGATCAGCTCTGTCGAGCCGCCGCCGATATCGGCGACCAGGCAGTGGGCGGTGTCTTCCTGCCAGGCGGTCGAGGCGCCCTGATAGATCAGCCGGGCTTCCTCACGTCCTGAAATGGTTTCGATGCGCTGTCCCAGGCATTGTTCGGCACGAATGACAAAGTCGATGCTGTTGGCGGCCGTGCGCAGGGCGTTGGTGCCGACCACCCGCAGCCGGTCAACCCGGTGCTCATCGATGATCGTGCCAAACTCTTTCAGACATTCCAGTGCGCGGATCATCACGTTTTCGTCGAGCTGGCCCTGATCATCCAGTCCTGCCGCCAGCTGTACCTTTTTGCTGCGCTTCTCAAGCTCTGTAAAGTGGCCGTTGTCTACCTCCACGATCAGAAGGTGAAAGCTGTTGGATCCGAGATCCACTGCGGCAAGGCGCAGAGCGGCGGAAGGAGATGTCTGAAAATTCGTCATGAGCCTGTATCCATGGCGTTGCTGCCCTGGCAGGCCCTGCGCATCAGGCCCCAGGTCAGATAATGGTTCGCCAAAGAGTGATGTCAGGCTGATATCATGTCAATTGCTTAAACCAACAGGTCGCTTTCAAGACCGGCAAGGACACGACGTCGATGGGAAAGGATGTGAATATCATTACCGATCTGGACGAAAACCGCTTCGAGCAGGAGGTGGCCAATCGGCACGAGCCGGCACTGGTGGTGCTGAAAGCCGACTGGTGCAGACCGTGTCGTATACTGATGCCGACCCTTGAGGAAGTGGCCCGGCACTACGCTGAACAGGTGAAGGTCTATCGTGTCGACATCAATGAATCACCGGCATTGGCGGGACGCCTGGGCGCCAGAGGTGTGCCGACGATGTGTCTTTTCGTCGATGGCACCCTTGAGGCCACACGCGTTGGTGCCCTTTCCAGAGTGCAGTTACACCAGCTCCTTGATGAGCATCTTTAAATACACCCTTCGGTCCCTGTGCTCGAATCGGTAGCCTGCGGGATAATAAAAGGGCTTGCGTCGACGATCAGCGTTGTCTAACATCGGTGCGTTCGCCTGATTTCAGCTGCTAGCCAGCCGCCGAACGAGCCCGCAGGGTCATATTGCTTTTCTCCCAGTCTGCCACGCCATTTCTCAAGCAGACGAACTGACCCTGACGCGATCGGTGCTGAACTCGGGTTTTACCGTCATGTTACTTCTTTCCTTCGAACGAGGCGCTTTTCGGGTGTATCTCCACAGCCGGGGTTTCAATAACCATCAGGCGTCGAGACCCCGCGGGCTCTGACGACAAATCAGGCGGTATTCAAGATACCGTTTCCTGTCCCGGCCGCATCTCTTACAGCCATGCTGACTAAAGCGATTTCCGAATCAAGCCGATGAATCTAACCGAACTCAAGCAAAAGACTGTTCCCGAGCTGTTGGAAGTTGCCCAGGAAATGGGCATCGACAATCTGGCTCGTTCGCGCAAGCAGGACATCATCTTCGCCATCCTCAAAAAGCACGCCAAAAGCGGCGAGGATATTTATGGCGATGGCGTACTCGAAATCCTTCAGGATGGCTTTGGTTTCCTGCGCAGTGCCGACTCTTCCTATCTGGCCGGTCCCGATGACATCTATGTCTCGCCGTCCCAGATTCGCCGCTTCAATCTTCGCAAGGGCGACTCGATCGCCGGCAAGATTCGCCCGCCCAAGGAAGGGGAGCGCTACTTTGCGCTGCTCAAGGTCAATCAGATCAACTTTGACCGCCCCGAGAACGCCAAGCACAAGATCCTGTTTGAAAACCTGACGCCGCTGTTTCCACAGGAGCGTCTGGTCATGGAGATCGGCAACGGCTCCACGGAAGACATTACCTCTCGTGTCATCGACCTGACCTCGCCGATCGGCAAGGGTCAGCGTGGCCTGATCGTCTCGCCGCCCAAGGCGGGCAAGACGATGATGCTGCAGAACATCGCCAACTCGATCACCCGCAACAATCCCGAATGTCACATGATTGTGCTGCTGATCGATGAGCGTCCCGAGGAAGTGACCGAGATGTCGCGCACCGTGCGTGGCGAAGTCGTGGCTTCTACCTTCGATGAGCCGCCGGCCCGCCACGTGCAGGTAGCCGAAATGGTCATCGAAAAGGCCAAGCGGCTGGTCGAGCACAAAAAGGACGTGGTGATCCTGCTGGACTCCATTACCCGTCTGGCCCGTGCCTACAACACCGTGGTACCAAGCTCCGGCAAGGTACTGACCGGTGGTGTCGATGCTCACGCCCTTGAAAAGCCCAAGCGCTTTTTTGGTGCGGCCCGTAACATCGAAGAGGGTGGCAGCCTGACCATCCTGGCGACCGCGCTGGTCGATACCGGCTCCAAGATGGATGAAGTCATCTTCGAGGAGTTCAAGGGCACCGGTAACATGGAAGCACATCTGGATCGCAAGCTGGCCGAGAAGCGCGTCTACCCCGCACTCAACATCCGTCGCTCCGGCACACGTCGTGAAGACCTGATCGCCTCCGAGGATGAGATGCAGCGCATGTGGATTCTGCGCAAGCTGCTCAATCCGATGGAAGACGTGGCGGCTACCGAGTTTTTGATCGACCGCCTGAAGGATACCAAGACCAATCTGGAATTCTTCGAGGCCATGAAGCGCCGATAAAGCGCGGGTCGGAGGCAACGGACGTACCAATGGGTCGTCTGCAGGGAAGGGGCAGCATGCTATGCTGCCCCTTTGCTTTATTACGGGAGCAGGACCGGGCATGAAGTATCGCGATCTGCGGGAGTTTATCCAGGGGCTTGAACGGATGGGGGAGCTCAAGCGTGTCACCGTTGAAGTAGATCCCCATCTGGAGATGACCGAGATATGTGATCGCGTGCTGCGCGATGAAGGGCCGGCCCTGCTGTTTGAAAACGTGCGCGGCAGCAACATGCCGGTGCTGGCCAATCTGTTTGGCACGCCGCGTCGGGTGGCGCTCGGGATGGGCCAGGACAGCGTCGAGGCGCTGCGTGAAGTCGGTGAGCTACTGGCCTTTCTGAAAGAGCCCGAGCCGCCGAAGGGCTTTCGCGATGCCTGGCAGAAGGTGCCCATCTTCAAGCAGGTCATGAGCATGGGGCCCAGGCATGTCAAAAAGGCGGCCTGTCAGGAGGTGGTGCTTGAGGGCGATGAGGTGGATCTCGACGCCATTCCCATCCAGCACTGCTGGCCGGGCGATGCTGCGCCGCTGGTGACCTGGCCGCTGGTCATCACGAAAGGGCCGCACAAGGAGCGCCAGAACCTGGGGATCTATCGTCAGCAAAAGCTTTCGAAAAATCGCCTGATCATGCGCTGGCTGTCTCACCGCGGCGGGGCGCTCGATTTTCGCGACTGGCAGCAGACCCATCCAGGAGAGCCATTTCCCGTGGCGGTCGCGCTGGGCGCCGATCCGGCCACCATTCTGGGGGCCGTAACGCCCGTGCCTGATACGCTCTCCGAATACGCCTTTGCCGGTCTGTTGCGTGGTTCCAGAACCGAGCTGGTCAAGTGTCATCATGCTGATCTCAGCGTGCCGGCCAGTGCCGAGATCGTGCTTGAGGGCCATATCTACCCCGATGACATGGCACCTGAAGGCCCCTTCGGGGACCATACCGGTTACTACAACGAAGTGGATATCTTCCCGGTCTTTACCGTCGAGCGCATCACGCATCGACGCGATCCCATCTATCATTCCACCTATACCGGTCGTCCGCCGGATGAGCCGGCCGTGCTGGGGGTAGCCCTCAACGAGGTCTTTGTTCCCATTCTGCGCCGCCAGTTTCCTGAAATCGTGGATTTTTATCTGCCACCTGAAGGGTGCTCGTATCGCCTGGCCGTGGTGTCGATGAAAAAGCAGTACCAGGGGCATGCCAAGCGGGTGATGATGGGGGTCTGGAGCTTTCTGCGTCAGTTCATGTACACCAAGTTCGTGATCGTGGTGGATGATGACGTCAATACCCGCGACTGGAAGGATGTGATCTGGGCCATCACCACGCGCATGGACCCGGCGCGCGATACGGTCATGGTGGAGAATACCCCGATCGACTATCTCGACTTCGCCTCGCCGGTCAGCGGTCTGGGCTCCAAAATGGGGCTGGATGCGACCACCAAATGGCCGGGCGAGACCCAGCGTGAATGGGGCACGCCCATTGTCATGAGCGATGAAATCAAGGCCCGGGTGGACGAGCGCTGGGACACCTACGGCATCAATACCTGAGCCCTTCATGGCTCGGGAATTACTGACACAATGCACTGCTGCATATCTATCGATTGAAGGAAGCACCATGTCTGCCAGGACGCTGACCTGCACGGTCGAGACCATGGAAACGCTATCGGCCGATGTCTATCGCCTTTTCCTGCGTGGTGACCCGCAACAGATTCTGTTTGCCCCCGGTCAATATCTGATGTTGATCGTGCAGGGCAACCATCTGCCGTTTTCGATTGCCAATGCGCCCAACGGTGACGGCATTCTGGAACTTCATGTCCAGTATATCGCCGAGAGCGACAACGCCCGGGCACTGTTCAGGCAGCTCCATGTGGGCGCCGAGATCGAGGTGTCGCTGGCCGGTGGCGAGTCCGTGCTCGAGCTTGATGATCCGCGCCCGCTGCTTTTGATTGCTGCCGGAACGGGCTTTGCGCAGATGAAATCCATCATCGAGGCCTCGCTGGCCCTGCATCCCGAACGTCCCATCCATCTCTGGTGGGCGGCACGCGCACGCAGTGAACTTTACATGGAGTGGCAGGCACGCCAGTGGGCCGAGCAAAACGAGCATTTCAGCTTTACGCCGGTGGTGGAGTTGCCCGGTGAAGAGGACTTCGACGGGGTGGTTGAGCGCATCGATAATGCCCTGCACGACCGGGTTCAGCGTGCCGACGAGGCAAGCATCTTCATCGCCGGCTCGCCAGGCATGGTATATGCCGTGGTGGACACGCTTGCCCGGATCGAGCCGATGGCCAAGCGGATCTTTTCCGATGTCTTCAGCTATGCGCCCCGTGGGAAAGGGCCGGACGAAGTGTCATGAGTCAGGCGCCCATACTGATCACGGGCGGCGGTCAAAGGCTGGGCCGCTACTGTGCCGAACGTCTTCATGATGATGGTCATCCGGTCATCATTACCTACCGCCGGGAGCGTCCTGCCATTGAGGCGCTGCGAAAGCGCGGCATCACGGCGCTTTATGCCGACTTTTCAAGCGAGTCGTCCATTCTGGAGTTCATTGCCCGATTGAAGGCGCATACCCATGCGCTGCGGGCCATTATCCACAACGCCTCGCACTGGCAGCGTGATGAAGACAGCACGGCCTGCGGCGAGGATTTCGCCCTGATGTTTCAGGTGCATATGCAGGCCCCCTATCTCATCAACCTGCACGCTCACACGCTTTTGATGGCCTGTCCCGAGCCGATGCGCGACATCATTCACATCACCGACTACAGCGCCGCACACGGCTCTCAAAGGCATATGGCCTATGCAGCCACCAAGGCCGGTCTTGAAAATCTGACCCTGTCGATGGCCGGAAGGTTTGCACCCGACATCAAGGTCAACGCCATTGCGCCGGCCGGTATCATGCTCAATGCCGGCGATAGCGATGACTATCTGGCGCATCTCAATAGTAAATCAGCGTTGCCTGCCGTTCCCGGGCCGATGGTGATCTGGCAGGGCGTGCGCTACCTGCTCGATAGTGCTTTCGTCACAGGCATCACATTGCCTGTTGACGGCGGACGTCATGTGAAGTGAACTGGTATCGGCGAACAACTCGCCAGACAACAACCACGATGTTCAAGACAATGTTGTTCCAACAACCGTGACAGGTGGCATCATGACATCGCCGTCGACGTTACTGAAGGATCGTGCATTGCTGGTCGGTATGGTGGCCGGTGTGGTAGTGATATCGCTGGCAGCGGCTTTGCCGGCGCTGTTTATCTGGAAGGAGTTTCTCATCTGAGTCAGCCATGCTAGTCTCGGATGATCGACCATGAGGGCGGTGCTCTCATGATGTTGCATCAAATTTTTTGA